>CALBJL010000001.1 GCA_937893485.1 uncultured bacterium
TGTGAGCAAAGCGAAAGACACATCGAGCCAAGGCTGAAGAGACAGCGAGACACCGCCGGGCAACCGGAGCAGCTTGATCAGAATACTACTGTGCCCACAGCCAGGTAGCCCAGATAATAAAAATAGTTTCGCAAACGCCTATATAGTTACAAATACAAAAGGAGTTTTAGAATGGACGAACAAAAGAATATTCGTGGGAAATTCGCAAAATATGTGTCACTGAATGTGTGTGGCATGGTGGGGATCTCGCTTTATATACTGGCAGACACGTTTTTTATCGCACAGGCAGTCGGTGCAGACGGCATCACCGCGCTCAATCTGGTGCTGCCACTCTATAGCCTGATCTTTGCAGTCGGGCAGATGATCGGTGTTGGCAGCGCGATCCGGTTCTCGGTGGAGAGTGCACAGGGAAAAAAAGAGCGCTATCCGTGGTTTTCGAACGCATTGATCTGGGCAGGTATCATTGGTCTTTTGTTTTCCGTGATCGGCATCTGCTTTGCGGGGCGTATTGTGGCACTGCTCGGCGGAGATGCATCGATTGTGGCGGTCGGTGCACCTTATACGAGAATCTTTATGAGCTTCGCGCCATTTTTCATGTGGAATCACGTGTGCAATGCGTTTGTACGAAATGACGGCAGACCGATGATCGCGATGGCTGCCACCTTGTTCAGCAGCCTGTTCAATATCGTATTCGACTACATTTTGATGTATCCGCTCGGCATGGGGATGGCAGGTGCGGCGCTCGCGACTGCATGTTCGCCGATTGTAGGTATATTGATCTGTCTCACCCATCTGCTATCTAAGCACTCGACGCTTCACTTTTCGTGGATCAGACCAAGTGTGCACCGCCTTGTGCGTGGCTGCCAGGTCGGGGTGAGCGCGTTTGTCGGAGAGATTTCGTCCGGTGTGACGACCGCGGTGTTTAATTTTCTGATTCTGGGTCTGGCGGGAAATACAGGTGTGGCAGCTTACGGTGTCGTAGCGAATCTGTCACTCGTGGCAGTGGCTATGTTTAACGGTATCGCGATGGGTACGCAGCCACTCGTCAGTGATTTCTACGGACGGGGAGAGCATCCTTCCATCCGCCGTGTGATTCGCATGGGCATGGAGCTGTCACTCGTGTTTGCACTGGTGATTATAGTAGTGATCTGGAGTAATACGGCACCGATCATCGCCGTGTTCAATAAGTCAGGAGATACGCAGCTTGCAGCCTATGCGACGGAGGGACTGCGGCTGTATATGCTCGGATTCTTCTTCGCGGGCTGGAATATCTTAGGATCGTCGATATTCAGTGCGATGGAGCAGGCGAGGGCTGCGTTTTTAACTTCCGTGCTGCGCGGCTTTGTGATGATCGTACTCTGTGCACTGGTGCTCGCAGCACTCTTTGGCATGACCGGTGTATGGCTGGCATTTTCGGCTGCGGAGGCACTGACACTGATCGTGACGCTGCGGTATATGAAAAAGGTGTTTGTGTAGACAGACAGGCGCCAGAATGGTGAGCAGAATAACAGACCGGAGAATGTAGATACCTGTGAAAGCGGTAATGACGCTTTTGCAGGTATTTTTTATGTGATAGGAAATTCCTATCACATAAAATGCTCCGCAAGGATCGCACTGC
>CALBJL010000002.1 GCA_937893485.1 uncultured bacterium
GGCTATGTGTGCGAAGGACACATCGAGCCAAGTCTGAAGAAACAGCGAGGCACCGTAGGGCAACCGGAGCAGCCTGATCAGGATACTACTGTATTCGCAGCCATTAAACACATGTTACTTGCGGGAGCTGCGACCCGCTGACAAAAACTGCCAGACTTTTTCGTCCATCACCCAATAAAGCAGATCTTCAATCCAATCAATATGAGGATCACGCCACCGAAGATCTGCGCACGCCCTGCCAGATGCACGCCGAATTTCTTTCCGATCCTGACGCCTGCGACGCAGATTAAAAATGTCACAACCGCAATGATGAGCGACGATACAAATGCCTCGAAAATATGATAATCGGCTGTCGTGAATCCGGTGGATAGTGCATCGATCGATGTCGCCACACCCTGCAAAAACAGCATCCTGCCGCTCAATTCGCTGCTGCTTTCCGCCTCCGGATCGTCCCCACGGATACCGTCCATCAGCATCTTGCCACCGATGAGCACCAGTAAAATAAGCGCGATCCACGGAATAAAGATCTCAAACTTTGAAAACAGCTCCTTGATCGTCGTGACGCAAAACCATCCGATCATAGGCATCGCGAACTGAAATCCTCCAAAAGTGCCTGCGATCGTACACAGCTTCTTTTTGCTCATATTCGGATCATTCAGCCCGTTCGCCATCGATACCGAAAACGCATCCATCGCCAAAGCGACTCCGAGTGCAACACTCTGAACAATCAACTCCAACCACATTGTCATACTTTTCCTCCCGCTGTTCAAGTGAATTATTGAGAGAGATTCTCCATAACGCGTTTTTTATTGCGCAAAAAAGACCCACGTACAGTAAAAGCACTGTACATGAGTCTCATCATTTAAGACAGACCAGACCTTTCAGTCAGTATGTTGACCTGCCACATATCGCTATGCCGATTACTCCCTCAAGAAGTATTGACATTGTATCAGATTATCCGCAAGGATGCAAGCATTTATTTTTCGTATTTTTTCAGGCAATCCTTCAGATCCTGTACATCCTGCTCACTGAGCCGTCCGCCGCCGGAAAATGCGGTCAAAAACTGTTTCATGGAATTGTCAAATGAGCTGCGGACAAGACCGCGTACCCATTGATGGATATGCTGTTCTCTCGTGTGGAGCGCATAGTACAGATATTTTTTTCCGTTCGCATCCGTTCCGATCAGTTCCTTTTCCTGCAAAATCTTCAAAAAAGAACTGAGTGTCTGTTTCTTCCAGTTTTTTTCTTTTTGATCGTTGAAATACTCCAGAATCTGTTTAAAGCTCTGCTTTTCCTCCGCATTCCAGAAAAAATCCATCAATTCATATTCGGTTTCCGAAAGTCCGTATTTTCTGCCCATATGATTTACTGTTCCACCCCTTTATCTTTAAAAACAGTTACAAAAAGCATGAACACTTATGATGAGTGTGTGCATACTTTATTTATAACTGTCTGATACAAATCGCCAGTTACTAGATAACCACATTTTTGACATCTTTTTGCATGATAATAATATGTAGTACATCCGCCGTTTCCGTCTGATCGATGAATCACATGCGTTCCAGAAACATACTGGTGTGAAAAACATACAACACGCCCCTGTCCTGTAATTTCATAGATCTGTCCGTTTTCATCCATAAAGAATTCATCATATGGCATATCGTCCATAGTCATGTCTGAATCCATATAAAAGTATTCATAATCATCCACATTCGACTCTATTGAATAACCCTCAATCTGATTTTCTCCAGCTTGCGGTTCTTCATACGCCAATGCTACCCCTGTACTTAAAACACAGCCGACCAATCCTGCAACGGCTGCAAACATTACGTGTTTCTTTTTTGTTGCCATAATTCGCTGTATTCTCCTTTTTATCATTCGTTTGCCACTGGAAAATCCCAATTCCATATCGGGAGTCTCCGTATAGTTACCTGCTGCCTGTATCAGCATCTCACAATAATGGATTCGTTCCGCCCTTGTCAGATGCGCTACCGCGGTTTCATCACTGTACTGCTCGTTCACCAGCCGGATCAACGGCAGCAACAGGTAACAGCATGGATTGAACCAGTGAAGTGCGACTGTACCGATCCCTATGCAATAAAACAATAGGTCATGATGGCTGATATGCGCCAGCTCATGGTAAAGCACACCTTTACATTCATATCCTGCATGTTCTCCCTCCGGCAGCCAGACTGCCGGTCTGAAAATCCCTGTCGCAATCGGCGACGACAGGTCGGATGACTGATACAGTTTTACTTCGCGCCTGATCCGCAACTCTTTTTTGATGTGTGCAAATGCTTCCGACGCTTCGTCGGAAGCATCGTGCACATCATAGCCGTCTATCTGTTTTTTCAGCGAGAAATACGCATGTATCCTGTGCCAGATAAGTATCACTGCTACAGCAATACTTACAATAAAGAATATGACTACCAGACGCTGTTTATCTCCAATTACCATTTGATCCTGCGTGTGGATAATCATATAATCGTTGTTTAATTTTCCTTCTAAAGAGATCTCCGAAAACACATCGTGCCCCAGAAGCTTCTCCGTTCGCCATATAATTTCATACTTGTAATTTGGAATCGGTAACACATAAAAAGCTATCACGATCATTAGCAGTGCCCGTTTCCATTTTGCTGTCATTAAGTTACCACACAGAAAGCATGCTATGCCGACAATGAACAGCATCATTGTTCCCGATGCCGACATTGCTATCAGAAGACTTCTAATTTGTGTTTCCTCCCTCCTTTTACCGTAATATTTCAGAGCTTGTAAAACTTTATACACCGCATAAAAGCAGCTTTTTGTTGTGAAAATAAATTTTCCAACAACTGATGATTAAACTTCCGGAACGTTTAACAACCATATTATATACTGCCCATTCGTAAAAATATATTGGTGAATTGCATAAAAATGACCTATAAAAACCAGGTCATTTTGTCCTAATCTGCATAGGTCATTTTTTGAAATAATTACGGTTTTATAACTGCATTTGTGATCCTCTAAATGCTAAGCTTCCTCATTCGCCACAATCGCGATGCCAAGCTCCTCCAACTGCTTCTCATCGACCGTTCCGGGCGCTTCGCTCATCAGATCGGAAGCATCCTTTACCTTCGGGAATGCCATGACATCACGGATCGAATCCGCATGTACCATATGCATAATCATACGATCGACACCATATGCCAGTCCTGCGTGGGGCGGCACACCGTAAGAGAACGCATCTAATAAGAAACCGAACTGCTCATGCGCACGCTCTTTTGTAAAGCCGAGCACCTCAAACATTTTCTCCTGAATATCGCTCTGGTGGATACGGACAGATCCTCCGCCGAGCTCTGTACCGTTGAGGACGATGTCATATGCCTTTGCACGCACACTGCCGGGATCGGAATCGATATTTGCCCAATCCTCCTCCATCGGCATCGTGAACGGATGATGCATCGCCATAAAACGGTTTTCCTCATCTGACCACTCAAGCAGCGGAAACTCTGTCACCCACAGGAAGTTATACTGGTTCTCGTCCATCAGTCCGAGCTCCTCCCCTAGCTGTAAGCGGAGTGCACCTAATACATTCCATACGATCTTATTTTTATCAGCGGCAAACAGCAGCAGATCGCCGGGCTTTCCGTTCATCTTCGCAACGAGCTCAGCGAGCTCCTCCTCCGTCATAAACTTGGTAAATGATGACTTGTAGCTGCCATCCTCGTTAATACACAGATAAGCCAGACCCTTTGCGCCACAGCCCTTTGCGTACTCTACGAGCTTGTCAATCTTCTTTCTGGGCATCGCTCCCTGTCCCTCAACGTTGATACCACGGACAGAACCGCCTGTCTCAAGCGCACCGGTAAACACACCGAAACCGCAGTTTTTCACGACATCCGATACATCGCACAGCTCCATGCCGAAACGGGTATCCGGCTTGTCACTTCCGAAACGATCCATCGCCTCCTGCCACGGCATACGGGGCAGCGGCAATGTAATATCTACGCCGATCGCTTCCTTAAATACATATTTTAACAGACGCTCGTTGACGTCTAACACATCATCGATATCGACAAAGGACAGCTCCATATCTGCCTGTGTGAACTCCGGCTGGCGGTCTGCACGCAGATCCTCGTCACGGAAGCATTTTGCGATCTGGAAATAGCGGTCATAGCCACTCGCCATCAGAAGCTGCTTGAACAGCTGCGGTGACTGCGGCAGCGCATAAAAATGTCCCGGATGGATACGTGAAGGCACAAGGTAATCACGCGCGCCCTCCGGTGTGGATTTACATAAAATCGGTGTCTCGATCTCAAGGAATCCCTCTTTTGACATGAAATCACGCATCAGCATGAGTACACGGCTGCGCAGCATCAGGTTTCTCTGGATATCCGGTCTGCGCAGGTCGAGATAACGGTATTTCAGTCTCGTCTCCTCGTTCGTCTTGCTGTTTTCCTCGATGTGGAACGGCGGTGTCTCAGACTCTGATAAAATCCGAAGATCCGTCGCAATGATCTCGATGTCTCCGGTCTTTAAATTTTCGTTGACGGCTGCGGTACGTTTCTGGACAGTTCCTACCACGGCGATCACATACTCGCTGCGCAGGCTGCCCGCCTTTTCAAAGCCTGCCGTGCCGATCTGCGGCTCGTCAAATACGATCTGCAGCAGACCGCTGCGGTCTCTGAGATCTACAAAGATCAGACTTCCTAAATTTCTACGTTTCTGCACCCAGCCCATGACTGTGACGGTCTCACCAATGTTGGCATTCGATACCTCCGTACATCTGTGGGTTCTGTGCAGACCCTGCATTGATTCACTCATAATTAACCTCCTGATAACCTCTGCACCGGCGCAATGCATCCAGTACCGGTCTATGATTTATTACACACACGTGATACATCCAAAATTACTTATTGAAAAACTCCTCGAACTCCTCGTAGCCCTCTGCGGTGAGTTTTTCCTTCTGGAATTTCTTGTTTTTATTCATGCGGACGACGAGAATCTGTTTTCCCTCGGCACGCTCTGCCTGCGCCTTTCCGATCACCTCCACCAGCTTGTCTGACGGATAGCCTTTTTCGATCAGATATGCCTTTTTCGCAGGCTGTGTCGGGATCTTGAAGTTGTTCTCCATGAGCAGCAGTACGATACGCTCAAAGCCAATCGAAAATCCGCACGCAGGCACATCATTTCCGGTGAAACGTCCGATCATCTTGTCGTAACGTCCGCCACCGCCGCATGCAGCGCCAAGCTGCGGCATCACGATCTCAAAGATCGTACCTGTATAATAACCCATGCCGCGCACCAGTGTCGGGTCAAAGACCAGCTCGAATTTCGCAGTTTTAGTTGCCTCGACTGCGGAAATGATCTCCTGCAGATTCTCGTACACGCCATCCTCGAGATAATCAGCTAATGTGTCTGCCAGATATTTCAGCCCGTTATCCGCTGCTGCCACACCATCAAACAATCCAAGATATTTTTCGATCGCCGCGGTGTCAAAGCCCTCTTTTTCCAGCTCCGATGCCACGCCATCCTTGCCGATCTTGTCCATTTTATCGAGGATAATGCATACGGTATCAAATGCATCCTCCGGAAATCCGCTGTAAAGTGCCATCGCCTTTAAAATCCGGCGCTCATTGATATGGATCTCAAAATCCGTAAAGCCGATGCGTCCGATCGTCGTCGTCGTCGCTAAGATCAGCTCGATCTCCGCGAGATTGCTCGGCTCACCCAGTATATCGATATCGCACTGCATAAACTGACGGTAACGCCCTCTCTGCGGACGATCCGCACGCCATACGTTACCCATCTGAAGCGCCTTGAACGGTGCGGGCAGATCATTTGCATTATTGGAATAAAAACGTGCCAGTGGAACAGTCAGGTCGTAGCGCATACCGAAGTCTACGACATCTGCCTCCTCCTTTGCCTGATCCAGCTTTAATTTTTCTCCGCGCTTTAAGATCTTAAAGATCAGCTTTTCATTCTCACCGCCCTGTTTGCTGGAGAGATTGCCGATGTTCTCCATACACGGTGTCTCGATCGGAGTAAAGCCAAAGCTGCGGTACGTGTCCTTGATCACGCCCTGCACATAATCTCTGATCTGCATCTCCTCAGGCAGAATATCCTTCATGCCGTTTACCGGCTTTTTACTCAGTGCCATTTGATTTCCTCCATAAGTCATAGTTCTTCCTATTCATACAGAGTCTATTATACGTTCCGCTTCCGCAAACGTCAAGGAACTGTCCAAACTTTATAGCAGAACTGTCAAATACAGCCGTTTTCCGTCCGGACTGGCGGCGCGGATCGTCCCCTTATGCGCCGTGACGATCGCCTGTGCCACGGCAAGCCCGATACCCGATCCACCGGTTTTGGAGCTTCTGGACGCATCAGAGCGGTAAAAGCGCCCGAACAGCTCCGGCTTGTCACCGGGTGTGAGTCCCTGCGCCTCGTTGCTGACCTCAAAAACGGTCTGCCGTCCCTTTTTATACAGTTTTACATCGATCGTACTGCCCTGC
Organism: uncultured bacterium; assembly: GCA_937893485.1. Classification (GTDB taxonomy): domain Bacteria; phylum Bacillota; class Clostridia; order Lachnospirales; family Lachnospiraceae; genus W0P33-017. The sequence continues at coordinate 6,495 of CALBJL010000002.1, forward strand.
GTCGCGTACTTGGTCGCATTGTCCAGCAAAATACCGATCAACTGGCGTATCCGGCTCTCCTCCCCGTGATAATTCAGTGCATCCGTGATCTGCAAGTCGATCCGCAGCTCCCGCGTCTGCGCTACGGACGAAAAGCCCTGTACCGTGTCATAAACCGCCTCGGAGAGATCAAAATTTTCCTTTTTCAGACATCCGTTTTCCTCATCCATGCGCGCCAGTGTGACAAGCTGATTTGTCAGTCCGCTCAGGCGGTGGATCTGGTTGTGGATGCTGCCTGTCCACTCGTTTTCCCCGTTTTCCATCTCGAGTATCTCTACGTTTGCATCGATGATCGTGAGCGGGGTCTTGAGCTCATGGCTCGCATCCGTGATAAACTGCTTTTGTTTTTCGTAGCTCTCGCGCACCGGACGCAGCACGATACCGGATGCGAGCAGCACCAGTAAAAAAACAGCCGCATAACCGGCAACAGACATCAGCACGCTCACTGCCAAGGTCGAAGAAAAGACGTTTAACTCTGCCTCGCAGTCTACGAATACGACCATCGTTCCGTCCTGCGTCTGCACGCTCCGGTAGCGGTAATCCCCGTAAAAACCGCAGGTTTTTCCGCGTTCTGCCACGGACTGTCCGTAGGCTAACGCCTGCGATTTCTCCACCGATGCGATATGATCAAGATCGATGATCTGCGCCTCCCCTTCCGTCACCAGCACAGAAAAATAGCGCGTCGTATAGGGCGTCTCGGCGGGCATCTCTTTATCTGTCATTCCTCCGCCGCCCATGCCCCGATCCGGCGCTCCTTTATCTGAAGTTTTTTGATCTGAAGTTTCCTGATCTGTAGACGCAGTTTCCGGTTTTTTCTGCGCCGGCTTTTTCCGGTCGTCCGGCTGATCCTGCGGCTTTTTTGTTTCAAAATGTCCGTCGTGATCCGCGACCATATGCGTCAGACGGTCGGCATCCTCGATCAGATGGTAAAAATTCAGCAGATTCATCCCGCCGATCATCACAAATAACACGACAAAAGTCGCTGCCATCGCGGCAGCGATCAATCTGCGTCTGAGTCTCCGGATCATTCCGTCACCTCCAGCACATATCCCTGATTGCGGATACTTTTGATCTGTACATTTGCCGACAGCCCTGCCAGCCGCTTGCGCAGGCTTGAAATATACACCCACACAACACCGGTCTCAGCATCGCTGTCATAGCCCCAGATGCGTTCGAGCAGGCGTTCCGCAGAGATCACCTGTCCGGCATTTGCCAGCAGCAGCTCCAGCATCTGATATTCTTTATTCGGGAGGCGGACGCTGCCCGTACCTTTTACATATACAGTTCCGTCTGTTCCCTTGATGGTTACGGTATTTCCGCTTGCATCTACGATTGTACCCGCATTGTAGAGATTCGTCAATGTACTGTCTGCGGTGACTACCCACTTGGAGGTCTTGTCAATATACAGATTGCAGTAGCCATTGCCGCCGTTTCCTGCGTTGCTCTCATCATCGGTCACTGCACCGGTGAGTGTACTGCCGTCCGTCATATAAAAATCGAGTTTGCTGATGCTGTCCCAGATCACATCACCCTGCATTTTCTGCGCAATACCGGTAAATGAACAATCCGCACCGTTTGCTCCGGCAGTTCCCCAGCCCCTCTTGTTGCTGTTTCCGGTACATTTCAGGAAAAAGTCGTTGTCGTTCGCATAGGTGATGTCTACATTCTTTATAATAAATGTAGATTCTGTATTGGTCGTGTAAAACATGCCGCCGTTTTTCGCGGTCAGGCTGCCGCCCTGCATCTCAAACGTACTGTTTCCGACCTGCGAATCGCCGGACATGCTCTGATAAAGAATCACGTTCCAGTCACAATCATTCTGGCTGTTTGCCGGAATATTTCCGGTGAGGTCACTTTTAAACAGGCGGATCGAATTCAGCCCCTCGATACAGATCGCCTCGGAGCCATTTGCAGTCAGTGTCGCATCCCTTACTGCGATGTCCGCGGTACTGTAGATCGCCGGAGAACCGGTGCCGTTGGAGGTATAGGTTCCGCCATCCACAACCATTGTGCCGCCACCACGGTCACTTCGGATCGCTGCGGAGGACTCTCCGTTTGTCGTCGCGGTCACATCCCATGCGTAGAGCTTGCCGCCGCCTGCAACATGCAGACCACCGGACGTATCCTGCTTGGTCATGATCTTTGTATTCTCTACATAAGAAACGCCGTTTCCGTAGGAAAATACGCCTGCACCACCTTTTGCATCCGTCGTGATCGTCGAATCCTTGACCGTAGTCGTTCCCTCTGTCGTGAGCACTGCCGCGCCGACACCGTAAAAGCTGGAGTTGTCGCCGCCGGTGCTGTCTGAGGATGTGCGCTTGATCGTGCTGTCACTGATTGTGACCTTTGCGTTATTCTGCACGAGAATGGCATTCTCATCCGTACCCGTAGAAGTGATCGTCTTTCCCTGAATCGTCTGGTCACTCGTGTAGGTATTGGCTGCGGTGTACTCTGTGACTCCGCCGCCATTCATGCCGTCCGGCGGATTGCCCGGCTTCTGTGAGCCGTCCTGTCCGGGTGCGCCGCTGCCGCCATCCGGTGGTGCCTGCGGTGTGCTGCCATCGGGAGGCGTGGGCGGTGTACTGCCGTCCGGAAGCGCCGGAGGTGTCTGGCTCGTCGATGTATCAGTCGTCGCAGCCTGCGCCTCGGTTTTTCCGCTCTTAATCACTGCACTTCCTGCCACTGCCGACACTGCAACACCTGCTGCCAGTGCAATCGCCAATAGTTTTTTGTTTCCTCTCAATTTACGAATTATCATAATCTGTACCTGCCTTTCTGAACTTATATGTGTTTGCTTGCTGTTGTTCTTTGTTCTAAAAGCAGGATACAATATGAACCTTAAATGGGGCTTAAGTCTGGAAAATTTTTGCAGAGGTATTTAATAATAGCGTATTTCCCGACTTTCCATTGACAGATTGCTCCATCTATCGTATGATACATTCATAAAAAGAAATGGGTTTTCACCGTACAGTCTATGACTCAGGCGGGCTACTCGTTTCTTTTTTTATTGTTGTAAAATCATACAGATATTTTTTGCCATCCTCAGCATGTCTCACCAGCATAATCGCTGTGAAAATATTATATCGTTCCAACACTCCGTCATTATCATATACTGGAATACCAAAGCGGATCTTATATCTATACCATCCGAATTTCGCATCTTTTGCATGCTTCTTTTCCTGATTCTCCTGCCATAGTTTTTCAGCCGGCAGTGCGATCTGTATAAGTTCCGGTATTGCCTGCGCCGCATTTGCTTTTGCCACTCTCCGCGGTCCCTTCAACGCAATCCGGCTTTCGGAATTCGCATATTCATCCGGAAAGTCTGTATCAATAAAGATCTTTTCAGAGCAGTATGTGATCTCGTAACATTCACCGATATAGCTCTTTAAGTAATTCTCAACCTCTTTCCAATCGGCTCGCGACAATCCCTTAAAACGCTTATCATTGATCAGCACAATATGATTTCCATCCGCATCCCGGACCACTGTCACATTGCGTTCCAGATCCGTACTGCCTTTATCTTCCTTTTCTCCAAGCGATAATAATTCAAAATATCTAAGCAGTGACCTCTGCATCTGGATATCACTTTTTCTAAAGCACGTTATCATATAGTTTTCTTCAAAACTATATTCCATGGCTCTGTCACTTTTACTGCTATTTTCTTCACACAAAAGATCCGTTAATGACATATCCAATGCCTTACATATAGGCACCAGCTTATCTGCCTGCGGGTTGATCTGTTTTTTCCGCCAGTCACTGATTGTACTAACTGCTATACCGGTTCTTTTCGACAATTCGGTCTGTGTCATGCACAGCTCTTCCAGTCTGGCAAAAATCCGTTCATATATTTTCATGTATAATTTCCTCTTGCGCTTCCGACTTTTCGGAAATTATAACATTTCATACCGTTTTTTACAAGTATGCTTACTATTTTCTCCCATATAATAATGCTTTCTACATACAACTCCCGCCTACAGAACCTACCACTAGCAGTTTCTTTGGATGCATGACAACAAAAACCTCCAAACCGAAATTTTCACACTCCGGTCTGGAGGTTCCACTCACGCTTCCCTATGCAATTTCAATAACATCCAAGCCACACATATATCCCGTTTTCTTGATCAGGTCTACATAATTTCCGACTGTCAATGCAAAATGATGGGACGGTCCGGCATTACACCATTTGTTGATAAACTCCCGAATAGGCATTGAAAAACGAACCCGTGTGTTAGTATCACCCAACATCAAAATATCTCCATCCTCGCTCCTGCCCACGGCTGTGATCATACGATAGTTTCCCTTATCGTCCTCGCTCAACGCCAGCAACGTCACCTCGCCTTCTTTGACGAAAAACTGCGTCAGATATCCTTTACCGCTCTTTCCATGGAAAACCTCCGACTCTTTCAATACCGGTTTTTTATCAGAAAGGGCAAAATCACTGGAACCGCTGTGCCCGATCAGACAGATATCATCATCCAGATCCATGCCATACAACTCCGCCGTTGCACAGCATTGGGATATTACCTTCAATATGAGCATCGCAATCGTTGTTTTGATGTCTCCCTCAACACAACAGGGGATATCCATTGCCATAAGCAGTGAAAATATAATATTCATCGGACCGACAATCGGCTGATATTCCCCTTCTGTTTCTCCGGCATAATGCATAGCGATCGCATCCAGTCTCTTTTCCTGCGTAAATTTCCAGACTGCCGCACATGACCGGCATAAGTTTACAAATTCCGGCGCATTTTCATCGACATCCAATTCAAACCGTTCCAGAATCATGTTCTTAAAATAAGTGATTGCTTCCTCTGACACCGTTTCTAATTCGTTTTTAATCTGATGAAGTTCTACAAATTCTGTAAATACTCCCATTTCATTATAGATTTTTGTCTCATCGACATAGAGATCCATCATGCCGGGATATGCATGTCCGATCAGTCCCAGCTTACAATCATTGAGATTTGCCCTCACATTTGCCACTCTGCACCATTGCTCAATCTCATCCGTTACCTGCTCATCCTGTATACTTCCGGTGACAACCGAAAACTTTAATCCCTTTTTCAATAGTACGGCAGTCACTTCCGGTGCAGCCGCACACGAAAGTGTACCAAGCCACTGTCCGATCTCTTTGAGCTGACCGAAGTTCTCGCTCTGTCTGGGCTGCAAATTCAATACGATAACCGGCACATCCAGTTTCTGAAACACCGGCAGCACATTGGATGACGGAGAATATGTCGCACTGTAACAAAAAACGAGATCCACCTGCTGTTCCCCGAACAATCTGCCCGCATTCTGTGCTTTCTCAAAGCTATCAACTAACCCGGCAGACACACAATCTACACTGTCCGGCATACGCTCATATATTTTATTATAATTTTCCTCTACCAGACACTTTAACCCATCAAATTGTTCCCAATAAGTATTCAGACCGATGCAAAACAAACCGACACGCGCTTTTTTCATAATACTACCCACTCCTTTCAAATTCATCCGCCGCAAACATAATTTGCTGATCTGTATCCGTGTTATTTCAATTTCTTTTTCATCAGGCTATCCAATACTACCGCTCCTACCAGAATGATTCCTTTAAATACCGTCTGATAAAAGCTGCCGACTCCGATCAGGTTTAATCCGTTCGACAAAAATCCTACGATCATAGCGCCCAGCGCCATACCAATCACGGAGCCCGAACCACCCGAAACGGAAGTGCCGCCTAACACAATCGCCACGATACAATCAAACTCAAAGCCATTTCCGACATTCGGATCACCTGCGCCTAAACGGGATGCCATAATCACACCGGACAGACCTGCCATTGTTCCTGTCAATGCATACAAAATCCAGACAATCCGATTACTCTTGATTCCGGACAGCGTTGCCGCATTTTTGTTCCCTCCGACCGCAAACGAATATTTTCCGAACAGGGTCTTGCTTTCCAGAAAATAGAAAACCAGTAAAATAATAATCGCAATCAGTACCGCAATCGGAAAACCTGCAACCATACTTCTTCCAATCGTTTCAAAGCCTTTGGGTAATCCCGAATTGATCGACTTTCCATCCGTAACAATATAGCTGAGTCCACGTGCCACATACATCGTTCCAAGTGTTGCGATGACACAGGTCACATTCAATTTGGTAACCAAAAATCCATTCAGGATTCCAAGCAGAATTCCAACCAGTACTCCGACCACGCCTGCCAAAAAAATCGGTACATCCTTCGTCGCCAATACTGCGGAAATCACACCGGAAAATGCAACAATACTACCCACTGATAAATCCATATTTCCGGTAATCATGAGCAACGTGGCTGCTGATCCGGTAATAATCACAAATGTTACCTGACGCAAAACATTCAATACATTGTCATATGTAAGAAACTGCGGCGAAAGAATCGACAATACAATCATCAAAATAATCAAAATTGCCAATGTAATTAACCGCGTAAATACGGATTTGTTCACTTTCTTAGTCATAATATTCACCCTGCCCTCCTGTAGATATTTCCATGATTCTTTGTGAATTCGGCTTTTTGTCAACACTGTTTTTTATCATAGCTCTCGTCTGTCCGTCATATAAAAGATATATCGTATCACATAACGTCAATATCTCCGGTAATTCCGAAGAAAACACAATCGATGAAACACCTTGCTGCGAAAGTCTTCTGATAATGTTAAAAATCTCGTCTTTTGCTCCGATATCCACGCCCCGGGAAGGCTCGTCCAGCAGCATGATATCCGAATCCGCATTCAGACATTTTGCCAGAACCACTTTCTGCTGATTGCCTCCACTGAGGAATGCAACTTCTTTTTCCTCATTAGCTGTCGCTATCTTCAACTCGTCTATATATCTCAATGCGATTTCTCTTAATTTTCGTCCGTTATAAACACCATATTTCGAGATTTTCTTATAGTTCATCAGAGGAATATTGTCTTTGATGGACAACCCTGTGATCAATCCCTCCGTTCTCCGTTCCTCCGGCACCATCGATATACCGTGACGGATCGCATCTCTTGGCTCTTTCAGTTTTACAGCAGCACCGTCGAGAATAATCTCTCCCTCATATGGATCTGCTCCAAAAAGCGCACGCGCGATCTCTGTTTTTCCCGATCCAACCAGACCATAGAAGCCGACTATCTCACCTTTGCACACAGTAAAACTGATATTTTTCAATTTATGGTTCGTCAGGTTCTTAACTTCCATCACTTTTTTACTGTAGTCGATCTTACTCGGCACATATTTCTGAATGACCACTTTTCCGAGCATCATCTGAATCAACTCCTGCTGATTTTCAAATTCCTTTACCTTTTTCGTTCCCACGCACTTGCCGTCACGCAGCACCGTAATGGAATCCCCGATTTCAAAAATCTCATCGAGTCTGTGAGAAATATAAATCACGGTAACATTCTGCTTTCTCAGTCGTGAAATAATTCCAAACAACCGATGTACTTCCTCTTCCGACAATGCTGCCGTAGGCTCGTCCATAATCAGAATTCTGGCATTTGTGGCAACTGCCTTTGCAATCTCTATAATCTGTTTTTTTCCGACACTTAGCTGCTCTACTTTCTGCTTCAGATCAATGCTGGGATCGATTTCGTGGATCATCTTATAAATGTTTCTCGTTTTTTCCGATTCGACAATCACTCCAAATTTTGACTCCTCAATACCAAGTGTCAGATTTTGCTCCACCGTGAGTTCGTCCACCACATTCAGTTCCTGATATAAAACGCTGATTCCGGATTTCATCGCATCCTTGATACTTTTCGGACGATAATCCCGCCCGTCCAGAATAATCTCTCCATCGGTCCGGTCGATCGCACCTGTAAGTATCTTTATCAGTGTGGACTTTCCGGCACCATTTTCTCCCATAATGCAATGTACCGCATTTTCCGGAATTTCAAAACTCACCTGATCCAACGCCTTTACTCCCGGATATTCCTTGGATATATTCTTTATCTGCATAATTGCATTTCCCATATTTTCCACCCTTTCAGCCATATGCACAGATATAAAAAATGTTCGTCCGGTACAGTATTACTCAGGATGTGCCAGACGAACATCTTCATCTTTTATACCAGAAAATTTATATACCTAATTCTGCTTTTAAATCCATCGTAGAGAAATATTCCTCTTCCAAAAACTTCTGGAAATCATCAATACTTGTATTCCAATAGTCCATAACAACATCCGTTACTTCCACTTCATAGTCCGATGTGGCATCGATCTCTCCATTCATCATCTTAATCAATGTCTGCAAATGTACCTTCGCATTGTTTTTCGGAGACAATGCCATTGTCAGCTTCAGTGCGGACTCAGGATCATAGATCTTGATCGCTTCCTGTTCACTTCCATCTGTACCTACGAATAATTCGGTCTGGGGGATTCCGTCCTTCGCGGTTCCTCTGCCGGCTGCTTCAAAAGCTGCTAACGCGCCCAGAACAGAATTCGCATTGATACCATAAACCATATTTACTTCCGGATGTGACTGCAAAATATCTTCTCCACAAGACATTGACTTATCCCGTGATGCCTCTCCATCCAATACAACTGCTACTTCCGCGTCCGCAGCTACACTCTTTACACCGTTTGCAAATGCCATGGCACGCTCTTCATGTACCTGCTGGGAAGCGGGATAATCAATAATCGCCATCACAATTTTCTGATCCGGATACCACTCCTGCCATTTCTGCGCGGCTGCCTTACCTAATTCCTCCGCTGAGGGTGTCTCATACAAACGCACATGCGGATTGCTTGTCTCCGCTTTGTTTACAAACGTTGCCAGCGGAACATTTGCATTGTGCGCTTCCTGAACGACAGCCTCCGCATTCGCACTGTCAGCCGGCTGGATCATAATCGCATCCGCCTTTTTTGAAATCAGATCCTGTACGGAATTTAACATTGTTTCCGAATCTGCTGCTCCGTCCAGAATAATCGGATCATATCCGCTTGCCTTTGCATAGTCCTCAAACCACTTGCATTCTGCCTGATGATATGCCTCGTTAATATTGAACGACACTTTTCCAACGATCTCACCATTTCCTTTCGGAATATCCTTGAGATCCTCGCTCTGCAGCGTATCGGCGGTCTCAGGCTCCTGTGCTGTTTCCTCATTTGAAACATCATTTGAAGCATCATTCGCAGCGTCGTTTTCCGCCTGTGTGCCTCCAGAACCACAGCCCATCGCGAAACTACACACCAGTGCTCCGGCTACAATCCCCGCAGTTACTCTCATTACTTTTTTTCTCATTACGTCTACCTCCTTATATCTGTTTGCCCTTGAAACTTGGTAAGTCTATTGTAAGATCATTATGCCCCTCCAACAATGTCGCTAATTATAGAATGAGGTATGCATTTTTTAGTTTCTATGGGCAGCATGTAAAACAGGGCAAGAAATCTTTAGATTTCCTGCCCGCAGTTTGTTCTGTCTTTTAGTTCAAATATCCATCTATATCTATCTTCTCAAATTCTTTCCGCTCTACATTTTCCAACAGTTTTCCGTCTTTCTGGATCAGAATACGATCACAGATCGTCGTCAGTTCCTCATAATTCGACCCTGTAATTAGAATTCCTGTTCCTTCTTCCGCTAACAGAATCAACTGCTCCCTGACTCTTTTTTTCAGGAAAAGATCTGCAACTTCCATCGGGCTGTTCATCACTAATAATTCCGGACGAAACAACCGAATCCGTCCCATGACTAATTCAAAACGTTCACTGCTGGAAAATTCAGATACCGGTTTATCAAAAATCCTGACCGGTAACCCCTGTGCTTCTTTGTATAGTTGCTGCCCCAGCTTTTTACTGATAATACCCATCGGCAAAAAAGTCACCTTCTGCTCTGCAAGCAGCAAATAATTTTGCTGTGGCGACAAATTGTCATATATTTCCCTTCGCAAATCCGGATACGGTATAATACAACACCTGTTCTGCATCGTTCCCCTGTTTAACAAATACTTCTGGGTGACTAATTTCCCATTGCGGAAGATCTCTCCCGCATCTGCTTTCTCATTCCCCAGCAGTACATTCATCAAATCTTCCTTCCACTTATTTGACAGCGACAACACACCGACAATCTCCGTTTTATGGACTTTCAGAGAAACCCCTTTTAAGGTTCCTCTGCTGATATTCTCCATGCGCAATACCTCATCGGTAAAGTGTCCCTCTGTTCGTTCTATAAGTACACCATCATCTATTTTATATCCTGTCATCAGGTTGTATATCTGCTTTTTATTGAATTTTTCTTTTTGTATAACCTTGACCGTCCGCCCCTCTTTCAAAACAAACATCGTATCAGAAAGCTCCATCATATCATCCAGAACATTCGTGATAAAGATATACGAGATTCCCTGTTTCTTTGTTTTCTGCATAAGCTCTTTCAACAGCAAAATATCTCTCTTACTATACACGTTTTCCACACAATTCAAAATGATTAAACTCGCTCCGTTGATCACGCTTTTCATGATTTCCAATCGCTGTTTCTCATTATCTTCCAGAATCTCACATTTCTTCATCGGATTTTTTTCAATGGAAAGATCACTCAATATCTGACTGCACTGCTTTTTCATATCTTTGTAACTCAGCACACAGAATTTTTTATAATTGCCATTGATCACAAATAAATTATCTACGATCGATAATTTATCTACCAGCGTACTCTCATGTGTAATATAAACAATCTCGTGCTCCATCTGTCTCCGCTGAAGCCGATCCATATCCCACACGTTGCTCCCTTTAAAATAGAGATATCCGGCATCTGTTTTCTCCGCTCTGGCAATCAGATTCATCAAAGTCGTCCGCCCGGCACCTTCCAGACCCGCGACACCGACAACTTCACCTTTAAACACAGTGATCCATGCGTCTGACAGCAGCTCCTTACTTCCCTGTCTTTTACTGATTTTTTCTGCCCTGATCAATTCTGTTTTCATTCATTCACTTCCATCCCGCCTACATTTTCTTCTTCTATGTATTCCATCAGCGGCAGATTAACCACCACATCGGTTCCCATCCCCAATGTGCTGTACACATGCAGACCGTACTCATTTCCAAATCGGATTTTTATTCTCTGATTCACATTATCCAACGCAATGCCATGTTTCAAATTTTCCTCGCGCTGCATGGTCAGATCAATGTTTCCATGCAAACGTTTATTTAATTTCTCAAGTTCATCCTCCCCAATACCTCTTCCATCGTCCGATATCACCAGCACCAGTCTCTGATCGGTTTTTCCCACTGATATTTCCACATGTCCTTCTTCTACCTGTGTTTCCAAGCCATGATAAATCGCATTCTCCACGATCGGCTGTAACGTGAGCTTTGGCAGCAGATAATTTTTGACCGAATCATCCTCAACCTCAATCTTCATATCGATATGATCACCAAATCTGAATTTCTGAATGAGGAAATAGTATTGTATATTCTTTAGTTCTTCTTCCAATGTAACGACAGACTTTTTTCTGCTGATACTGTAACGGAAAAAAAAACCCAATGCCTCGGTCATATCCGCAATCTCCGTCATATCCTCCAACAAAGCCTCACCGCGGATCGATTCCAGTGTATTGTAGAGGAAATGCGGATTGATCTGACTCTGCAACTCATTCAACTCTGCCTCTTTCCTCAGAATCTGCATTTTATACTCTCTGTTGGATGCCTCTTTCAACCACTGGAATACATTCTCCAGCTTTTTGTCCAGTTCCAATTCCGTATTTTCCGTATTTTCATCGAAATCCCTGCTCAGATCATGTATTGTATTTTCTATCTTAATCATCGGTATAGACACCCGGAAAAACTGAATCATCTCTACTATGATCAGCGCAAAATACAAAAACCAGACACGCTCTGACACCGCTGTCTGATACAGCATGACCCCCAGCAGAAATGCCAGTAAAGTTTTAACTCCGTAAATGCATCTGATTCTGTTTTGTATCTTCTTCATAGTGTCTAACCCCTTACGAATGCAGTTTTCTGTACACCGTAGGCTTTAGTCCTACTATTTTTGTAAAAAGCTGGCTAAAATACTTGCTATTCCCATATCCGACTTTTTCCGCAATCTCATTGATCGTCAGATTTGTCTGTACCAGAAATTTTTTTGCCTCGCTCATCCGGATTTCCGTCAGATAATCGTTGAAATTCACACCTGTACTCCGTTTGAAGAGCACACTTAAATACACCGAATTCAAATCTACCAGTGCAGCTGCATCCTCCAGACCGATAGACTCGGCATAGTGCTGCTTCAGATAGTCTTTTACAATTCTGATCGGTTTCGTCTCCTGTATTTTCTTTGTCTGGAAATACTTCTGCAAACTATCCGTCAGATAGTGGATCACAAAATTTCGTATCAGGTTTTTCTGATATATCTGTAAAACACCCTTACAGATTTTTTCTTCTTCTGGAATCGTCTCTTTCTCGTTCTCCAGTGCTAAAAAGGCAACATGAACAATCTCAAACACTGTATCGTAATACTGGTTAAAATTCAGATTGTCATGTTGGTTGATTTTTCGGAAGGCTTCTTTCAACGCAAATTCAATCGCCTCCATTTCACCGGAAGCAACGGTTCGCTTTAATTCCTGATAATCTCTGTCCGATAAAATCTGATCTGCTTCGAGCAATACACCCTGATTTAAATGATCCCAGTATAAAATCCGATTTACCCCCATGACAAGACGCGCCCTTAAATTCTGTATGGTCTTTCGAACCTGCATGGGTAATTCTTCCACTCGTTCAAAGCTCTCTCCGATTGAAAGTGTGAGGTCATATCCGTGGAAACTTTGCGCAAACTCCAACAGATCCTCAAAGCATTCCTCCAATACGCTGACTGCATCACAACTGTCTTCTTCATAGTTTAGAATTCCTAACAGATATACCTGATCAATGCTCACAAAATTCTGGCAACCCTCGTGAATGCCACCCAGATATGTTTTCATCTTCTTATACAGTACGTTAGCAAAATATCCGAGCGCATCATCTTCCGGTTTTTCATTATTTGCGGCATTGACTATGACTGCATACGGAATAAACGCCGGCTTTTCAAATTCTAAACCAAATTCTTTTTTTACATTTTCCCCGTCAAACACAAAATCCCTGTTCCGGCAGATCCTGTCAAAAAAGTTCTTTAACAAAATCTTCTGACTGCTTTCTCTCTGACTTTCCAAATGCTGCTGTTTCTGATAAATCTGCTCTTTTTCTTTTCTGGCAAATACGATTTTTTTCAGAATTTTATTTAATTCTTCCTTCTGAATCGGCTTTAACAGATAATCCTCCACTCCGTATTTCAATGCATTATAGGCATAATCAAAATACTTGTACCCGCTCACTACAATAAAATCCGTCTGTATCTCCTGCTGCCTGACTTTTTCTATAACCTCTAAGCCGTCAATTCCCGGCATCCGGATATCCGTTATCACAATATCAGGTCTCAGGGACTCTATCATCTCATATTCTTCGATTCCGTTCGAAGCTACTCCTGCCAGTTCGATTCCGAGTTCTTCCCAATCTATCAGCTTTTCTATAACCTTACATACCTTCCACTCATCATCTGCGATCAATACTCGTATCATGTGAAACACCTCTCGTTGCTCTATCCCATTGATGCAAATATTGTAACAAAAGGATTTTTAAAAGTAAATACCTCCACATTTACACCTATGACCGCAGTATTTCATAATGAGCGGATGTTCTAGTGCCGTTAGCTGAATTATTTCCTCCCATATATAATTCCCATTCCACTGATCATCCACGGAGTGGTCACAAAGCCCGGAATAAAATCAAGTTTCTTTTCCAGATTGCCGATATAATGGATCTCGGAAATGCCCTCTGCCTTTAATGTGCGCACAAACTCGTCCATATCTCCGTAGAGTGCTTTCTGCGAAAACATATCCTGAAACGAGAATACACCGCCCTTTTTCACAACCCGCAGCGCCTCCCGCACGACATCGCGTTTGTTCTTCGCCGAGCGGACTTCATGAAATACAAAGTTGCTCACTGCCGCATCAAACGTCCCATCCGCGTAATCCAGCTTGGCGGCATCCCCTTTCTGGAACGATACACGGTCTGAAACGCCCTCGATGCGCGCATTTTTCTCACACTGCTCCTTGGCGTAGCTCCATTCCACGCCCCAGTAATCCATCGCCGTGATCTGTGCCTTCGGAAACGCTTTCGCACATCTTACGGTCAGCGCAGCCGCTCCGCAGCCGATGTCGAGCAGCGTTCCCTCGCCGTCCCAGTCCAGATGCTCCACCAGATGCTCATGTACGCCTGCCATCATATTGCCCTTGCCGAACGCAAACCGCTCATGGCACAGAAACATATAGACTGCCATACAGAGCGTAATTGCACATACCACACCGGCAATCACCGTAACCACAGGCTTTCCAAGCGTGATCTGCAATACCACCGCAAGGACAAGAAATACTGCTGACAGCCCAAACAGCAGATACAATGCTTTCTCCGGTACCCAGTTTCCGTAATTTGTCTTTTCTTTCATTCTTTTGATCCTCCTGAATCAAACTTTTGGTTGTGCGCACATAACAAATCTGTAAAACTGTTATGTTTTGCAACAGAAAAATATATATCATGTTAGTATAGACTAACTGCTTTGTCAACTCTGCTTTTTCTTGAATTTTTCCAAAAAAAGGGCTATAATGTTACCATCTGTACAAAGGAGTAATTATATGAACTACGACGAAAATGTTTTTAAAGAAAAAGCCAACCGGAAGGTTCGTAAAATCTGGATCATATTTGCGGTATTGTTATGCGCAAACTACGGCGCAGATGTCTCGAACGGTCTGTATCCGGTTTCTAATTATCTGATCTTTGTACTGCTTTGCTGGATTCCGATTATCGCGGGCGAGATCCTGTTGCGCGTCAAAGGCTTTGCCAGCGAATATTACAAATATGACCTTGCGATCGGCTACAGTATTTTTTACCTGTTTCTCGTATGTACGAGCCGATCCATGATCGCTTTCACCTATATTCTTCCGGTTACAAGCCTTCTGGTGATCTATAAAAACCGGAGCTTTATGATCAAATGCGGCATCGGCAACTGCATCGGCCTTATCGCCACCGCTGTCTACCGTTATATGGCAGGCTTTCAGTCCGCCGACAACATCAAGGATTATCAGCTGGAGCTTTCCTGTCTGGTGTTGTGTTACATCTGTTATGTCATGTCCATCCGGCACTTAAACGAGGCTGACGGTGCCCTGACAGACAGCATCAAGGACGATCTGCACCGCGTTGTGACGACCGTCGAGAAGGTCAAAACTGCCAGCAATACCGTTATGGACGGCATCACAGTCGTTCAGGAGCTTGCCACTGAGAACAAGCACGGCTCCGATCTGGTGGTGCTTGGCATGAACAAGCTCTCGGATAACAATATACAGCTTCAGGAGCACACCAACTCATCGCTCGACATGACGACCGGCATCAACGATCAGGTACAGAATGTCAATGCGCTGATCAACGATATGGTTACCCTCGCTACGCAGTCCAGCGAGCATGCCAAAAGCAGTTCTTCCGACCTTGACAGCCTGTTACATACTGCCCATACGATGTCCGACCTGTCTACAGAGGTCGAGCATGTATTAGGCGATTTCAAGAAACAGTTTGAAACGGTAAAACAGGAGACGGGAACGATTGAGGAGATCTCATCCCAGACAAACCTCCTTGCACTGAATGCGTCCATCGAAGCAGCGCGCGCCGGTGATGCAGGCAAGGGCTTTGCCGTTGTTGCGGAGGAGATCCGTACATTGAGCACGGAGACCAAGGAATCATCCGGTCAGATCAAGAAAGCACTGGTGGAATTGCAGAAT
>CALBJL010000003.1 GCA_937893485.1 uncultured bacterium
CCGCATCATTGGCATGGCAGGCCCAGTCGATCTTACCGCCCTCACACATCATGAAAAAGCCGTTGTCGTTGTCCAGCACCTCAATACCTTTTTTAACATAGTCGGACAGAGCCCACGCATTCTTCTGACGATCCAGCTCATAGTCCATGGCATCGGAATCTGCCAGATGCTCGTCGATGAGAATAACTTTCTCGTCTGCCGATGAAATGGCGGCAGCATCCTTTTGTGTATAAGTGACCTTGTAGCCGGCTGTTTCTGCAAGGTCATAAAGACTGGTTTTGTTCTCATCCGAACCGGTGACTTCTTTCAGACCGCCGCCGGCAAAATATTCAAAACCGGAATTCACCAATTCCTCGCCAATCTCATAGTAATCGTTGCGACTTGCCTGATGCGCATAAAAAGAAGCAGGTGTGGCATGGTTGAGGTTGACAGAGCTTATGATTCCGATCTCCCAGTCTTTCTGTTTGTGGAGCTTCTCTGCAATGGTCTCATAGGCGACAGAGCCGGTGGTATCCACATTGATCATGCCGGAATAGGTTTTATAGCCGGTAGCAATGGAGGTAGCTGTGGAGGCAGAATCGGGTGCAAAACTGCATGCGTCATAAGTGACTGCAGAACCTGCAACTTCAAAGTTCATGAAATTCAGCGCCTTCGGACCATCCAGTGTTGCACCGTTGCGATCTTCGTAGCTGTTGCTTGGCAATGCCTGCGCGTAATCCTTATCGGATAGTGCTCCAAGATAATCAGCTGCGGCCTGAAACTGCGGATAACTCATGCCGTCACCGATGAAGAGGAAAACATATTTGGGCACTTTTTCGCCCAATGATTTTGTCTGGACAGTGGAACTTTGTGCCTTAACCAGACTGGCATTGGTTGTACTGGAAGAAGTAACCGTTGTCGATTTTCCGGAGCAGACGGTGGTAGAAAGCAGTAAAGCTGCTCCAACCGCGCTGCACACAATTTGTTTTACATGCATAAAAATCTCCTTTCGCTAAAGCGATCTTAATGTGAAATTGCTGCTGAACTTTTTCAAAGCTCTCGTATATTATGAAAAAATAAAGTAAAATCTACTATCATAATCTTGTAAAATCCATCTAAAATCAATGCAAATTGTGAAATATAAAAGCTTTTTAATAAGAACTGTGGTAATATATATTTATAGTTGTAATATTTTATACACGGCTGTAAACGCAACAGTTAGGAAGTAATAAGCCGGAATGATCGTAAATCATGCGGATATGCAATGAGGATTGGGAGGAGATTAAGATGAAAGCAGGAAGAATTGCAGTTTTTGCTGTTATGGGGGCTATGATGCTGTTTGCCGTTGCTTGCGGAAGTAAAAATGTTGTTCGTAATGAAAGAGATGCACCGGTTATTAGGAAGAGTGCACCTGAAGATGAATCAGCAGACGAACCCAGGGACGAATCAACAGACGAGCCCAAAGATGAAGCAATAGACGAGCCGGAAGTCAGGATTACACAAACTGAAGCTAAAAGTGTGCAGACAGAAAAATATGAGACAGATGATTTCAGTATTACTATTCCCAAGGGGTGGATTGTGAATGCCGGAGGGGCAAATATCTATCACAGCATACGGATATATGATCCGGATGAACCGGTGAATCAGATGTTTGTCCTGCTTAAAGCGGATATTTTATTGCATAGCCAGGCGGGAAAGGATGCATGGCAAAAAAATTATGAACAAGGCAATGCACAGGCGGCAATTTTCGCACAGGCACCTGTTTTGTCCAATCCATCTACGGAAGGGTTCTTCCAGATTTTTTCGCAGTATACGGCATTTGTAACAGTGGCAGAGTCTTCTTATTCCGGATTCGAGTTTCCTCAATTTCAACATTTTTCAGTAACCGAGCGGTACGATTCTACAAGCAGCCTGAGGTCAGTCGCTTTGGGCGATGAACTATTGCGTGCAACGTTTAGCGATAATGAAAACGAAGGTGAAGGAATGTTTGCCGCATCTGTCGTTGATTTTGGTAGTTATATGATTTCTGATGGTGATGTAGTGAATTATCAGCTACAAACAGCAGACGGTGGTTATTATATGGCGTATAATATTGTAGCAATCACAGCAGCGAAAGATACATTCATCGAATGGGAAAGCGTTTTGACAAGCTGTATGAAGACGCTGCGGTATTCGGATAATTTTATTGATGCCACCAATCAGGCGAGTAATGAAACGGTTGCTCTTGCCATGAATATTAGCCAGAATTTCAATCAGACAATGGAGGGTATCATGTCCTCTTGGGAAAACCGCAGTAAAAGCCAGGATATTATGAGCCAGAAGCAGAGTGATGCAACGCTTGGTTATGAACGCGTTTACGATACGGAGACAAATGAGGTTTATCGTGCGACAAACGGTTTTACCGATGTGTATGATGGAAATCGCTATCAGCCGGTGACAAGTGATGATATGTATGGGTTGCCAATCAGTGGTTACATTGAAAAAATAGAGTGAAGCTCCAATTGCGTTATAGTGAGAGGAATGCGAAAATATGGCTCCAAAGAACAAGTTTACAAAAAAGGAAATGGTAGATGCGGCACTGCGTGTTGTGCGGGCAAAGGGGATTGATGGTCTGACTGCAAAAACGATGGCGGATGAGCTCGGAACTTCCACACAGCCGGTCTTTACCGGCTTCGGAACGATGGATGTTGTGAAAAAAGAGGTCTATGCTGCCGCGGTGACTGTGTATGACGGCTATGCGGATGCGGGCTTAAAAGAGAAAATCTCGTTTTTCGGTGTGGGGATGCAGTATATCCGTTTCGCGCGGGAGGAGCCGGAGCTGTACCGGCTGCTGTTTTTGTCGCAGAAGCAGGATGCGGAGCACGGTGCGATGGCAGCCATGCGTCATTTACAGACACTTGTCCGCCCGGCACTTATGAATATCTATCATATTACGCCGGACGAGGCAGATCTGTATTTCCGGGATCTGTGGCTGGTCGTACACAGCCTCGCTTCACTGATCGTTGTCGGCGATTGCCCTTATTCGGATCGGGAGATCGGTCAGATTCTGACGGGTGTCAGTGTCAGCATTTGCAAGGCGATCAAAGAGATCCCGGGTTTCGGAACGGGGAGTTTTGACCGCGATGCGGTGTTTCGGGAGATCCTTAGGAATTAGCCGGGTGTCAGGATGCGATGTTCCAGCCTTCCGCTTTTTCACGGATCTCGGTAAAGTGTTTGTATACGCCGTCCTGTCGGATCAGCTCCTCGTGCGTACCGGCTTCGGCAATCCGACCGTCATCCACAACGAGAATCTGGTCTGCGTTCTGGACAGTCGCCAGACGGTGGGCGATCGTGATGATCGTCTTTCCTTTGGTCAGCTCGGAGATCGCCTGCTGGATCAGGTGCTCATTCTCCGGATCAATGCTGGCGGTCGCCTCATCGAGAATGATGATCGGTGCGTTTTTCAGTATCGCACGGGCGATAGAGATACGCTGTTTTTCACCGCCTGAGAGTGTACCGCCGCCCTCACCGACTACGGTATCGTAGCCCTGCGGGAGCGCCATGATAAAGTCATGGCAGCGGGCTTTTTTCGCAGCGGCGATCATTTCCGCCTCGGTTGCGTCCGGTTTTCCGAAGCAGATATTGGCGCGGATCGTATCGTTGAACAGGTAGACATTCTGGAATACCATCGAAATATTTGTCAGCAGGCTGTCACACGTAAATTCGCGCAGATCGTGTCCGCCGACTGTGATACTGCCTGCCTGCGGATCATAAAAGCGTGCGATCAGGCTGCAGATCGTTGTCTTTCCGGAACCGGACGGGCCGACGATCGCAGTCGAGGTCTTTTCGGGGATCTGAAAGCTGACATCCTTTAATACGGTGCGTGAGTCATAGCCGAAATCCACATGCGAAAATGCAATATCGTAGCGGTCGGGCCGGATGTCTTTGCCGTCTGCGTCGATAAAGTTTTCACCCTTCAATGCGTCGAGCTGATCCATTGCATCGTCGATCACACCGAGCGTATGTGCGCTGTCGCTGATCGGTTCGAGACTCGCGAAGATGCTGAAGGAGAAAAATACAAAAATCAGCATCATGGACAGATCCATGCGTCCGGCGAGGCACATGAGGGAGGCAGCCAGAGCAAGTCCGACGCTGCCGCATTTGAGTGCCAGCAGGTGCAGTGCATTGCATGGAATATAGCCCCACTCGATTTTCAGATGGATGTTTTTGCTGTCATCGATCGCCTGTGTGACGGAATCCATCGATGCGCCTGCTTTGCCAAATGATTTGACGACGGACAGACCGCGGGCGTATTCGATCACTGCACCGGTCATATCCTTGTTCGCCTGCGCTTCAATGGGAGCATTGATACGGCTGTAATGCGAGATAATCAGCATAAAGCACAGTGACAGCGCAGCAGCAGCGAGTGCGATAAGCGCGGTCAGAGGGCTGCACACGGCGAGGCAGACGAAGATCACGAGGAAGTTCAGGTATCCGCCGACAAAGTTATCGATCATACGGATACCCATATTTTCGAGTGTCGAGAGCCCGGTCGTAATAGAGCTGAGAATGTTTCCGGTGCTGACCTGCTGAAAATAGCCGAGTGATACACGCTTTAAGGCATCGCCGACCGCGAGACGGTCACGGGCGGTGAGCTGGTAGCTGATCGGCTCCTGCAGTCTGGCACGGAAATAGTCGAATAAAAAGCGGAAAAATACGAGAATCAACTGAATCAGGATGCTTTTCCAGATCCATGAGGTGTCAAATGACGTACCGCTTTGCTGCGCTTCGATGAGCTTACCGATCGTATATGCCGCCAATGCTAAAGGCATCGCGGTAAAAATGTGCGAGAAGAAGGTCATGACAAAGCCGAGATAGAGCCTGCCCTTGAATTCGCCGCACCAGTCGATGATTCGTTTTACTGTTTTAAACATCCTTTACGCCGCCTTTTCTGCGGAAGAAACCGCCCAGTTTTTCGCGCCAATGTGCGCCTGCCACATATCGTGGTACAGCGGGCACGTATCTAACAGCTGCTCCTGACTGCCCTCTGCGACAATGCTTCCGTTTTTCAAAACGACAATCTTATCGGCGTTTCGGATCGTGGACAGACGGTGTGCAATGACTAACAGTGTCTTGCCCTTCGTCAGAGCCGCGATACTGCGCTGGATCTTTTCCTCGTTTTCGGGATCGGTAAATGCGGTCGCCTCATCGAGAATGACGATGGGAGCGTTTTTGAGCATCATGCGCGCGATGGCGATACGCTGTTTCTCACCGCCGGAGAGCCGTTTGCCCGCTTCACCTGCGGGTGTATCGTAGCCCTGTGGCAGCGTGGCGATAAATTCTTCACATTGTGCAGCCTTTGCAGCAGCTTTTACCTCTGCGTCGGTTGCGTTTGGATTTCCGAGCCGGATGTTTTCGAGCAGGGAACAGCGGAACAGGAAATTATCCTGTGTCACAAAGCTGACGTATTCACAGAGCTGTGAGATCGGCATATCTTTCACGTTTACACCGCCGATGGTGATCTCGCCGGATGTCACATCCCAGAAACGGGCGATCAGCGTGGCAACCGTCGATTTGCCGCCGCCGGATGGACCGACAAGTGCGGTAAAGCCGCCCTCGGGGAGCTTTAAGTCAATGCCGTGCAGCACTTCGTCTGCGGGATCTCCGGTATAAGAAAAATGAACATTTTTCAACTCTACATCGGTATGTGTGACTGCCGCGAGGGTGTCAGGTTCGGGCAGCTCGGGCATCTCAAGAAATTCCTCTAAGTTTTCTACCGTGAACTTCACCTGACGCATATTTTCGGAGAATACCTCGAGCTTGGCGAGCGAGCCGACCATGGAGATCGACAGCATCACGGCAAGCGCTGCCTGTGCGGATGTGATTTTGCCGCTGTTTGCGAGTGCGAGTGCGACCGGCAGCGTGCCGATCAGTGTCGACGGAAACAGTGCAAAGCTCAGCTTCATCGTCGCAAAGGTGGAGGAGAGCCATTTGATGACAAACGTACGGAAATCAGTGATTGCACCGGCGTATTTTTCATAGGATACGCCTGCGCGTCCGAATGCCTTGATGACCTCGATACCTTCTATGTACTCGACAATCGTGCTGTTCATGTAGTTTGCGGACTGGTCATATGTTTCAAAGTTTTTGCCGCTGATCTTGAAGGTCAGACCCATACAGATAAAGGACAGCGGAAATGTGATCAGTGATGCGAGTGCCAGCCGCCAGTCGATCACGGTGAGCGCGATGATGCTGACGATCGGGAGCACGGTATGTCCCGCGCCCTCAGGGATCATGTGTGCAAGCGGCGGTTCAAGGTTTTCGATCTTGTCGACCATCATATTTTTAATCTCACCGATCGTGTGATTTTCCACATTGCCGAGCGGTGCATGGAGAAAACGGTCGGCGAGGCGCAGACGAAGTGCCTCTAAGATGGTGTATGCCATGCTGTGTGAAGTGCCGGTTGACAGGCTGAATGTCAGTATTTTCAGTGCATAGGCGGCGAGTGCGAACAGGCACCATCGGATGATCGCTGCGGTCGTGGCTGTGCCTGCCACAAACAGGCAGATCAGCTCATACATAAAATAGGACGGCAGCAGTCCGAGGATCACGGACAGCACCGACAGGACGATGGACAAAACCATCTTTTTCTTTTCGTTCCCGGCATAAGCGAAAAGCGCGCTGATCCAGCTTTTTTTCTCAGTTTTCATAGGTTATCCCTCTTTCTCTCCGGTATTCTGACGGAGTTAGTTTCATGATTTTTTTAAAGGCGACGGTGAATTTGCCGGCGTTGTCATATCCGACGCGGCTGCCGATCTCGGCGATGCTCAGATCCCGTTCGCGTAGCAGCAGCTCTGCCGCCTGATTCATGCGGTAGCCCGCGAGCCATGTGCCGATTGCTTCCCCGTACACCGAGCGGAAACAGGTTTTCATCGGAGTCATCGGAATGTCGAAGCGGCGGGAAAGCTCCTCCTGCGTATAGTTTTCTGAGAGGTGTTCGGTCAGAAACCGCTTGATCGCCTTGACCTTTTCGACCTGTGTCCGGTAAAAATAGGGGTGTTCCTCCTCGTCGGCAGGGATTGTCATTGCGTCGAGGTATAGGAGCAGCTCTAAGATCTTCACTTTAAAATACGGAATGCGGATCTTTTCCGGTACGCGGTACATCTCGCTGAAAATATGCTCCGTCTCTGCGACCTTATGCAGCACACGCGGATAGGAGCCGAGTGAAAAGCGTGTAATGATCTCTGCGGGTGTTACCGGGAAGTCTTTGACCTCATCCGACAGCGAGTGGCTGATGATTTCGAGATCGAAGGCGACGGTCAGCCCGTGGTAATGGCACGACGGGAAATTGAACGCTCCGGTGTGCTGTCTGCGCAGATCGAGTTTCATGTCACCCGCGGCTGTGTAGGCGATCATGCCATCTCCGGCGAGATATTCCATCCACCCCTCGCGGCAATGGTCGATCGCGAGTATGCGGCGGTCGGCGACAAAGCTGCTGTTATAGCATTCCATATGGAAGTCGTTGAAGCAGAGTATCACGCCCGGAAATACATCATAGGTAGTCATCGTGCCGTCACCGGTCGCATTGCGGAACTGCCATACCGCGCAGCCATCGCTCTGGGCGAGCAGCGATGCCCCTTCCGTTTCAAATGTTTTGGATGTATCCATTGACAGAACCTTCCTTATATTAACTGGTTAGTTTTTTCTAACTGCCACATAGTATAGCATGTGAATGATTCTCGGTCTATACCGAACGGACGGAAATTAACCGAACGGACAACTATTTTTACGCCTGAGCGCGATTGTCTGCAAATATGAGATTTTCGGATTTTCGGTCGAAGCTATTGAAGCCCTGATGCGCCCATGATAAAATATGACAATCGGAATGAGCGAAAAGCGCCTGCTATTTCAAACGGTGCGAGGCATTTTTAAAACAGGAAAGACGAAGTTATGAGTATAAAAGAAAAAATCTTTAATATTATCCAGATCGGCGACAAGAGCAACCACATCAGCCGCATGTTTGACATTTTTATTACGGTGACAATTGTGTCGAATATTCTGGTCACATTTTTGCAGACGTTTGACGAGCTGGCGTTTTTATCGGGTGTTTTTCACTGGGTCGAGGTGATCACGCTGCTGATCTTCTGTGTCGAGTATGTGCTGCGCATCTGGACGGCGGAATATCTGTACCCGGATCGGGGCAGGGCGCACGCGAGACTGCGGTTTCTGATCTCGTTTGACGGAGTCGTGGATCTGCTCACGATCATACCGGCGTTTTTCCTGTCTGGTTTTGTGATCTTCCGGATGCTGCGTGTCGCGCGGATCTTCCATCTGTTCCGGCTGAACGCAAAATATGATTCATTCAACGTCATCACGACCGTATTATATGAGAAACGCAACCAGATCATATCGTCGGTATTTATCGTAATGATACTCATGCTGGCGAGTAGCCTGTGTATGTACAGCGTCGAGCATGAGGCGCAGCCACTCGTCTTTCGGAATGCGTTCAGCGGCATCTGGTGGAGCATGTCGACGCTGTTGACGGTCGGATACGGAGACATCTATCCGATCACGACGCTGGGACGGATCATGGCGATCGCGATCGCTTATCTGGGTGTCGGCGCAGTGGCGATCCCGACCGGTATTATCAGCGCCGGATTCGTCGAGCAGTATCAGCGTAAAAGTAACATATCCAGTCTTAGGCAGCAGGATATTCACGAGATCGCCGAGGTGTTTGTCGATAAGCGCCACGCGGGCAAGACGATCGAGGAGGTCGAGGAGGAACATCAGGTCAAGATCTTTCTCATTTTGCGGGAGGATTTGTCGATTCTGCCGCAGAAAGACACGCTGCTGCGGCTCAATGACATTATGGTGATCCGCGAGGATTCCGCTGTGGCAGAGAAAAAAGAACAAATCTAAAAAATTTTTTCTTTTTTTGCAACATTTCGCGCGGCTGAACTGTATATAAGGTGAACGGGTCAAAAAGTAATAAAAAATAACCCCGGAAAACAAAGGCAAAAAGGAGAAAAAAATTATGATGAACAAAAAATTTACCGTACTCTTATCACTGCTGCTGGCAGCTACACTGACAATCCCGACATTTGCGGGAACAACCACAATGGCATCCAAAGCAAATAACAAGCTGGACACCGTCGGACAGTACACTGTTGTTGTCGATGACAAGGACACCGGTGTGGAAGTGCCTGTGATGGTGCCGCTACGCAAGATGGCAAAGGCAACCGGCATGAAGGTCACGAAAAAGGGCAAGCAGGTGCGCCTTGACACCGGAGAAATGCATGCGGATTTCACGATCGGCAAGGATGAGTATTCACTGACGACCAGCATCAAGGGTGCAGACGGAGCGACCGGACCGTTTTCACTCGGCAGTGCACCGTATGTCGTAAAAAAGACGATCTATGTGCCGATGTCCTTATTCTGGATCATTGAGGGAAATGATTCCTCGGTTTTAAGCATCGACGGACAGAAGATCAATTTTTCGACCAAAAGCGAAGATCAGACACAGATCCCGAATCCGTTCGTAGAATATGAGACACTGTCAGACGCGGAAAAGGCAGCAGGATTTGCGTTCAAAGTACCGGAGCAGATCAATGGTTACAAACAGTCATACATCAGCGTGATGGATGGGAAAATGCAGCAGGTTGTCTATGAAAAGGGCGAGTCACAGATCACACTGCGCAAGATGGCAGGCACAGACGACATCAGCGGCGTGTATATCGATTACGCGAAAAAAGATCAGGTGACGATCGACGGACATCAGACCGAGCTGCGCGGTGATGGCACACGCGTTTATGTAGCGGTATGGAATAACGGTGGATATACCTATGCGATATATGCGGATGCAGGCGTGACGGCTGCACAGATGACAAGTATCGTAGAGAACATGCAGTAGTATGATATAGGAGGCATTATGACCACGGCAGGATCAATAGCTCCGGCACTTTTGAGCAGCGATATGCAGATCATGGATATGAGCAGAGGCAGTTTACATGTATTTCTGGCAGAGCGTGTGCGCGCATTTGCCGCACACGTGATCTGTTTTGCGCAGGCGCTTCGGACCGGAGCAAAAAGTGAAAAAGAAACAAGCGTAAGTGTAAGTAAAGAGGAAGTCAACCGTCAGGCAGAGCGGATGCTGACGGACTATGGAAACAGCATCCTGCGGCTGGCATATACCTACCTGCATAATTACAGTGACGCGGAGGAGGTCGTGCAGGATACGCTGATCCAGTTCCTGCGGACGGCTCCGCAGCTGATGGGAACGGAGCATGAAAAAGCGTGGCTGCTGCATGTGGCAGCCAATCTGAGCAAAAACCGCATCGCTTACAATAAAGTGCGTGCCGCCGATGAACTGAGCGAAACATTGGCGGCAGAGGAGCGGGAAGATCTGTCCTTTGTGTGGGATGCGGTGAAAAAGCTGCCACAGACGTACCGTGAGGCGATCCATCTGTATTATGAGGAAGGCTATGCGACAGCAGAGATCGCGCATATTTTAGGCAGAAAGGAATCGACTGTACGTTCTGATCTACGGCGCGCGCGGGCGCAGTTGAAGGATATGCTGAAGGAGGTGTATGATTTTGAGTGGTGAACATACAAAAAAATTGCCGACAGCAGGTTCCACAGGCGCGCCCTATCGTGAAATGATGGAACGGATTGAAATCACCCCCGAAATGCGTGCACGGATACTGGAGCATGTACAGCAGGCAGATTTGTCACCGGATCAGGCTGCAAGGGAGCAGAAAAAGGTGACAATATTTGCGGGCAGGAGAAAATATGTCGGGATGGCAGCAGGGCTGGTCGTTCTGATCGCCGCGTGTGCAGTCATGCCGGCGGTGCTGACAAAAAACGGAGATCAGAATCCGGATCAGACACCGGAGGGAAATACGCAGGCGGTCTGGGACTATCAGGAGTACGACAGCGTACAGGCATTGTCGGCACAGATGGGTTACGAGGTCAGTGATCTTAAGGGGCTGCCGTTTGAGCCGCAGACAGTCGTTTATGCATCGATCGGAACAGATCTCGCACAGATCGAATATGAGACCGACGATAGATCCGTCTGCTACCGGAAATCATCGGGAACGGAGGAAAATTCCGGCGATTATAACCAATATGAGAAGATCGATACCGTATCGGTAGGCGATGCCCAGGTAGAGTTGAGAGGTTCGAAGGATGGTTATGTGCTCGCGGTGTGGACAGACGGAGTTTATGCATACAGCCTGTCATTTTCACAGGCGCAGCCGGAGGATGTATGGATGCAGCTATTAGAGACAAATATCACACCGGATGAAGAAAAATAGGAAAAATTAGAAAAAATCAGACAAAATCAGACAAAAACCAGTGAGGAAACAGAGAATGGAACTGATGCTATATAAACAAAACGATCTCGTGCGTGTGGACTGCCACAACTGCCACGGCTGCAGCTCCTGCTGTCGGGACATGGGCGATTCGATCAGGCTCGACCCTTACGATGCATGGCAGCTGCAGCGGGAGGGAAAACCGGTCGCCGGCCTGCTGCAGGACGGCACGGTTGCACTTACTGTGTGGGAGGGGATGATCCTGCCGCATCTGCAGATGAATGCACAGACCGGAGGCTGTTCGTTTCTAAGCAAAGAGGGACGTTGCACGATCCATGCGTACCGGCCGGGGATCTGCCGGTTATTTCCGCTCGGCCGGAATTTTACGGAGCCGGAAATGACATATTTTCTTCTGGAGGATGCCTGTGAGAACCACCAGCGTTCCAAAGTGCGCGTCAGCAGGTGGATCGGGATCGAACCGGCGGCGGTCTACCATGATTTTGTCAAGGAATGGCATGATTTTCGCAAGGAGATGCTGGAGCTGCTCGCAGGGGCAGAGGAAGAACCGGCAAAACAACTGAATCTGTATTTGTTACAGACCTTTTATCTCAATCCGTATGATCCGGCACAGGATTTTTATGGGCAGTTTGCGCAGCGCGTGGCGCGCATCCGCTCCGCCTTTTCGTAAAGTTGATGCGCACCTCGCGGAAATGAAGTCATGCCGCGCATCCGCCCGGGCGCCAAAGAGCCGCAGGCGACTCTTTTTATTCCCCGTCTTGTATGCCCCGAAAAGCTGTGCTAAGATATATGTATTGAGGAAACCGTCCGGATCATGGGCGGTGCTATGGGGGAAGCTGGATGAAGAAAAGAATCAACAGTTATGTTGCGATGCTCATCATGATCGCATTTGCAGGCTGGGTGGCTGCCTCGGAGCTGGCAATACATGTGATCGGTCAGATGGAGCTGCAGCCGGAGGAGCAGATGCGGCGTATTTTGTGGTGTCTGTTCGGAATCACGGCGCTGGCGTTGCTCATTGTTGGATTGTTGACTGCCTTGTATATACATGGGATGATCACGGTTCCTGTAAAAAAACTGGACGAGGCGATGGCAAAGCTGTCGGAGGGCGAGGCGCTGACAGATACTTCGGGGTGTGGCGCGTCCATGCCGGAGCTTTCACGGCTTGGTGTCAACGTTGACCGGACGGCGCAGGTGCTCGCACAGCATTTGCAGCAGTTGGAAAACCAGCAGGAGCTGTTGTCACTCGAATCCGAGCGGGCGGATCTGGCGAGCGCGGCAAAGCGGACATTTTTAACACGTATCTCACATGAGATCCGCACACCGATGAATGGTATTATCGGTATGGCGACCGTGGCAGAGCTGCATATTGACGAGAGGGAGCGCGTGCTCGATGCACTCGGCAAGATCGATAAATCGGGAAAACAGCTATTGGATATGCTGGATGATGTGCTCGATATGAGTATGCTGGAGTCCGGACGGCTGGATCTGACCGAGGAGAATTTCCGGCTGACGGATACGGTTTCCCATGCGGTCGATCTGCTGCGCCCGATGGCACAGGCGAGACAGCACCGGCTCACCGTGGAAATGAAGGAAGTGCAGCATGACTATGTGGTCGGGGCGCCGGAGCGTGTGCAGGCGATTTTTTCCAATATTATAGAAAATTCGATCAAATATACGCCGAAGGGCGGACGAATCCGTGTGACGATCAACGAGCTTCCGTCAGAACTTCGCTTTGCGGGCAAATATGAGTTTGTGTTTGAGGATAACGGCATCGGCATGAGCAAAGAGGCGGTGGAGCAGATCTTTGAACCGTTCGTGCGTGTCTGGGAGGATCGCAGAGCCGGAGAGATCGAGGGCATGGGACTCGGACTGGCGCTAGTCAAGAATATTGTGCAGCTGATGAACGGCACGATTGAGATGGCGAGTGAGCCGGAGAGCGGCACGCGCATTGTCGTGACGGTGCATCTCAAGCTGCAAAAGCACGGCGGAGAAAATGCGCTGCGCCCTGTGAAAAAGGAAATACATATCGAGGATTTCCGGAAGGAAAACTATGAGGATAAACGGATTCTGCTCGCGGAGGACAATGAGCTGAGCCGTGAGATCGTGCAGGAGCTGTTCGGGCTGACCGGAATCAAGGTCGATTATGCAGAAAACGGGCAGCAGGCTGTGATGCGGGTCGCTGAGTCACCGGAAAACTATTATCAGATGGTTTTGATGGATGTGCAGATGCCGGTGATGGATGGCTATATCGCGACACGTATGATCCGCGGACTCGACAGGGCGGATGTCAAACGGCTTCCGATCGTCGCAATGACAGCACTCGCGCTGGATGAGGATGTGCGTGAGGCGATGCAGGCGGGCATGGATGATCATGTGGCAAAGCCGCTGGAGCTGCAACGCATACAGGAGATATTGATGAAGTGGATGTGATCCGCTGCGGAAAATCGGGATAGGAGAGATTGAGACAAATGAAAAACGAGATATGGGATATTTATGATGAAAACAAACAGCTTACCGGAAGGACGATGAAGCGCAATGACTGGAACATGCAGTCGGGCGACTATCATTTGACGGTGCTGGGAGTCATCCGGCATACGGACGGGCGCTACCTGATTACAAAACGGGTACAGACAAAATCATGGGCAGCAGGCTGGTGGGAAGTATC
The DNA here is from genome assembly GCA_937893485.1 of uncultured bacterium. Classification (GTDB taxonomy): domain Bacteria; phylum Bacillota; class Clostridia; order Lachnospirales; family Lachnospiraceae; genus W0P33-017. The sequence continues at coordinate 13,951 of CALBJL010000003.1, forward strand.
CGGCGGCGGTGTCATGGCGGGAGAGACTTCACAGCAGGCGGTGCTTCGGGAAGTGCGTGAGGAGACCGGACTTGACGTATGCGGCTGGAATGGCGGGTATGCGTTCACGTACCGCAGGGACAATCCCGAGGAAAAGGACAACTATTTTGTCGATGTGTACCGTTTTACAGGGGCGTTCACCGAACAGGATCTGCATTTGCAGGAGGAGGAAACGGACGGCTGGATGCTGGCGACCGTGGATGAGATCCGCGCGTTTGCAAAACAGGGGATCTTCCTGCACTATGACAGCATCAAACAGATCTTTGAATAGCATACAGACGCAAAAAAGCAGGCGCGATCGTGATCGCGTCTGCTTTTTTAGGGAAAAGGACATATATGATATATATTACTGAATCAGATCCGGTTTATCGCTGCTGTATTTGTCGGCAGCGTCCGTGGATTGTTCGGGGCTGAGGTAGGCAAACTGTAACGCCTTCTGGCTGTTTGTCACCATCGTGCTGATAATGATATTGCCCTCGCTCCGATACCAGACATCACCGTAGTTCGTCTCCTTGTCGGTGTTGTAGCCGCTGTCGCCGTAGGTGTCGACCAGATCCTTGTGAATATTGTCATACAAACCGTACAGCTCGTCGGCATCCTCAGAGCCGTATGCCCATGCGATACCGGCAAGGCGGTCTTTATCATCAAACATGTATTTTACCGTACCGGAAGAACCCTTGAATTCCTTGGTATAGGTATATGTCGTGCCTCCGTAGACCGAATCGTAGGTCTCATAGTCTGTGCCTTCTGCTTTCTCCATGTCCTTGACACTGCTCGACCATTTCAGCTCGGAAAACGGGCAATCGGGCTGGCTGTCGCTGCCCTTGCTGCCGCATCCGGCGAACAGACAGGCGGTCAGTGATGCCGCCAGACACAGCGACACAATTCTTTTTTTCAGGTTCATAGTGGTAGATCCTCCTTAAAACTCTGACGTCGTAAACTGCTTGGGCGTGATGCCCTTGTATTTATGGAACGTCTTGATAAAGTAGCTCTCGTCGTTAAAACCACACGAAAGAGCAACCTCCTTGATCGAGATGTCTTTCGTGGAGAGCATCTCACAGGCACATTCGATCCGGTAATAGTTCAGATAATCGATCGGTGTGCGTTCGGTCATGCTCCGGAAATAGCGGCAGAAATACTTTTCATTCATGCCGGCGATCTTGGCGAGATGCTCGAGCTTGATGCTATTATAATAATTCTCGGAGATATAGGCAAGTACATTCTTGATCGAATTTAACCGTTCGTTTGCCACCGCATCGTCCTTGTTCTGCTCATATAAGTGCTTTTCGAGAATAATACCGATCAGCTCATAGAGATAGCCCTGCACCTTGAACTCATATCCGGTCGAGCGGGACGAGAGCGCGCGGCTGAGCTGGTGAACAAGCTCACGGACACTGTCGTCGTGCGCAGAGAGCAGTGTGTGGATCAGAATTTTGTGATCCGTGATATCCTGAATGATCTTTGCGCAGGCGTGGTTGTTCCGCATGAGGATCTGCAGATCGAACACGATACATTCATAGACGCAGTCGATCGGCGTACCGCCGTGGAGTACGCCGTCTGTGATAAATATGACATCGCCTGCGTGGTACACCTTTGTCTCGTTGTTGATCGTCAGATGAAAGCTGCCGGAGATGATCCGGACGATTTCATACTCGGTGTGCCAGTGATAGGTCATGTGATAGCGCGGACTGCGCGGCTGTTCGTGGTAAAATGCGATCGGAAAATTAAACGTTCCGTGTTTACGCTGTTCTTTATAGTCGATGTACTTCATGTGCGCTCCTTGTCGAATGAGTGAATATTTTACAATATTTTTTACTATTATATCACTTTTCAAACCATTTTCCAATGTTATAATAAAAAACGAACAAGAGCGTACCGTTTCGCGTAAGCGTTCAACACATGAAACAGAAAGGACAGCATATGGCGGCTACAATACGGGATATCAGAAATCAGACAGGACTGTCACTGGCGACGATCTCAAAGTACCTCAATGGGAAAAATGTGCTACCGGAGAACCGGGAAAAGATCGAGGCAGCAATCAAAGATCTGCACTATGAGGTGAACGAGATCGCGAGGGGGCTGGTGACAAATAAGACGAATACAGTCGGAATGATTGTATATGATATTGAGAGTATGTTTTCCGGCGTATTGATTCGGCACGTAGGTGATTTCCTGCGCAAGTCGGGCTACGCGCTGCTTGTCTGCGATTCCTGCAACGATGAGAAGATCGAGGCGGATAATGTACGATTCCTTTTGAATAAGAAAGTGGACGGAATCATCATTATTCCGGTGGCGCGCAAGGAGGATTTCCTGCTTCCCGCAAAGGAGAAGAAAGTACCGGTGGTACTGATGGACCGATCCTTCGAGGTGTCCGATTTTGACTGTGTCAAGATCGACAACCGGATGGCGGCATACCGGGCGACCAACCATCTGCTCTCTTACGGACACAAAAGGATCGCGATCATTGCTTCACACGTGGAATATACGGGCTGGGAGCGCTACAAGGGTTATCTCGAGGCTATGGAACAGGCTGGAGTGGAGGTGCCGAAGGAATACTGCAAGGTAGGGGCACATACGATTGAGTTTGGACATGAGAGCATGCAGAAGCTGCTCGAGCTCGAGGACCGTCCGACCGCAGTGCTTATGACCAACTACGAGACTTCACTCGGAGCGGTCATGGCGGTGAACGAATCGTCATACGATTGTCCGGAAGATATTTCCATGATGGGCTTTGATGACCTGATCTTGTCTCATGTGGTGAAACCCAAGCTGTGCATGGTCGTACAGCCGATGAAGGAGATCTGTGAACAGGCAGTAGAACTGGTGCTTGAGCAGATTGCAGAGCCGGAGGAGCGACCGCCGATTGAGCTCAGCATGGGGACAGCAATGCGTGCGGGAAACTCGATCAAGCCGTTGTAGGGGAAATGGCGATTTGAATGGCAGGGTGACTATTGTACCATCTTTTTTCTGAAACGTTCCATGCATAAGAATTGACAATAAAACGTTTTGGGTGGATAATAAGGTTACTCAAAGGGTGAAACGTTTCATCCTAAATTACGCCAACACAAAAAACTTTAGTTGGGAGGAAGAAAATTGGAAAAGATTAAACAAAATCCAATCGTGAAAAAAATCGGATTTAACAGAATCGTGCTATGTGGTGTGCTGATCCTCATGTACATACTCTTTAGCGTGACATCGAAAGGATTTGCGGGTCTGCCCCGTATCCTGAGCGCATTAAACTATGCATACTTTTTAGGATTTTTAGCACTGGGTGTTACCTTTGTTATTGCGACCGGAGGCATTGATTTCTCGATCGGACCGGTAATGTTCTGTGCAGCCTTGATCGCAGGCTATTGTCTGACGGGTTACGGGATGCCGACAGCCGTATGTCTGGTCATCAGTATTCTGGTAGGATTCGTGTTCGGATGCTTCAACGGATATCTGGTAGCATACTGGACGGTGCCGCCGTTCATCGTATCGATGGCGAGCATGAACATTGCAAAGGGTCTTGCATCCGTATTTACCAAGACACAGTCAGTGAGCTGGCCGCAGGCGGCAGAGGCTGCAGGCTGGTTCAGAAAGCTGGTAAAGGTAGGGAACTTCCCGGTAGGTCTGGTGATCTTCCTCGCAGCGGCAGTGATCTGTTCAATGATTCTGAATAACACAAAGGCAGGCCGTTATATCTTAAGCCTTGGAAGCAATAAAGAAGCGGTTCGCCTTTCAGGTGTAAATGTAAAGAAATGGGAGATGCTCTCATACGTGATCTGTGGAATCTTAGTAGGTATCGCAGCGATCTTCTTCGTAGGAGCATATACCACAGTACAGCCCGGTTACGGCGATCAGTACAACAACGAGGCGATTGCAGGCTGTGTAATGGGTGGAACTTCCATGGCAGGTGGTCTGGCATCCATTGGCGGAACAGTCATCGGGGTATTCATTATCTCACTTTTACAGGAAGGTATTCTGGCGCTTGGTATCAATAAGAACTATCAGTTGATCATCACAGGTCTGATCGTAATCGTAGCGGTATACGCAGACGTAGTTGCAAGACGCAGAAAGAACTAATTGCAAGCAGGGCAGATACATACAGAAAGGTAAAGGTAAGACAATGGGTGAAGTAATCTTAACGATGAAAGATATTGATAAGTCTTTCCCCGGTGTTCATGCACTCGATCATGTAAACTTCGAGGTAAAGCGCGGAGAAGTACATGCGTTGATGGGAGAGAACGGAGCTGGTAAATCTACTTTGATGAAGGTGCTGACAGGTATCTATACAAAGGATTCCGGAACTATCACATTTGAAGGAAAAGAAGTAGAATTTCATAATACAAGAGAAGCACAGGATGCAGGTATAGTTATCGTGCATCAGGAGCTGAACATGCTCGGTCATCTGACCGTAGCACAGAACATCTTCATCGGTCGCGAGTTCAAAAAGGGCATTAAGATTGATGACAAGCGAATGAATGAGGAGGCAAAAAAGTTATTTGAGAAGCTGCATATTGATATTGATCCGGCTGAGACGATGTCCAATCTGACCGTTGGCAAGCAGCAGATGTGTGAGATCGCAAAGGCAATCTCACATGAGGCAAAGGTCATTATCTTTGACGAGCCGTCGGCAGCGCTGACAGAGTCAGAGATCGAGGAGCTGTTCAAGATCATCCGTGATCTGCGCGAACAGAATCTTGGTATCGTATACATCTCACACCGTATGGATGAGATCAAGGTCATCACAGACCGCGTGACCGTCATGCGGGATGGTACATATGTAGGTACATTGATCACAAACGAGTGTACCAAGGACGACATTATCAACATGATGGTTGGCCGTGTCATTTACGAAGATCCGAAGACAGAGAGCGCAGTTCCCGCAGATGCACCGGTTGTATTGAAGGTGGAGCATCTGAACGCAGGCAGAATGGTACAGGATGTCAGCTTCGAGCTTCGCAAGGGCGAGATCTTAGGCTTCTCCGGATTGATGGGTGCAGGACGTACAGAGACCGCACGTGCGATCTTCGGTGCAGACCCCAAGGAGAGCGGAGATATTTATATCAATGGCGAAAAGGTAACGATCAATTCACCGCAGGATGCGGTTCGGTGCGGTATCGGATATCTGTCTGAGGACCGTAAGCGTTACGGAATCGTTGTACAGAAAACAGTTGCTGAGAACTCTACGATGGCATGCTTACAGAATTATATGTCAGGACTTTTCATCAACAAGCGTGATGAGAAGAAAGTCGCTCAGGATTATGTAGAGTCACTTGCAACAAAGACACCGAGTGTGGATCAGCTCGTAGTCAACCTGTCCGGTGGTAACCAGCAGAAGGTTGTTATTGCAAAATGGCTGATCAATGACTGTGACATCCTGATCTTCGATGAGCCGACACGCGGTATTGATGTCGGAGCGAAAAACGAGATTTACAAATTGATGAACAAGCTGGCAAGCGAGGGAAAGTCCATCATTATGATCTCCTCAGAAATGACTGAGATTTTACGAATGAGTGATCGTATCGTGATAATGTGTGAAGGCAGAAAGACCGGAGAGGTCAGAATCGAAGAGGCAACACAGGAAGTTATCATGAATATGGCAACACGAGAGATTGGTTAAGGAGGAGAGAGGACAATGAAAAAGAAATCATCTATTTTTACAAGTCAGAAGTTCATCGTACTCCTGGTAGTCATCGTATTATTTGGATTTTTTAGTATTATTAGCCAGAACTTCAGACAGTACTCAACAATCATGAGTATTCTGGATTATTCCTACTATATTGTATTGATGTCAATCGGTGTTACATTCCCGCTGATTACCGGCGGAGTAGACCTTTCCATCGGTACCGGACTGATCTGTTATTCACTTGCCGGTGGATATCTGATCACCCAGAAGGGAATGCCCGTGGCAGTAGGACTGTTAGTAACGATTTTACTTGGTATCCTGATCGGATTACTGAATGGTGTGCTTGTAGCTATTATGGATCTGCCGCCGTTTTTGACCACACTGTGTACCTGCATGATCACTCGTGGTCTCGGATCGATCTTCTCAAAGGGATTCGGTATTTCATGGCCGGCAGCCGGAGCTGATGGCGGATGGTTCAGAAGTATTTTCAAGATCACCACAGCGGGCGGAACCAAGATCCCGATCGGTTTCCTCTGGATGCTGATCATCGTAGCGATCATGGCATTCGTGTTAAATCACACAAAGATGGGACGTTACACGATCGCGATCGGAAGTAATAAAGAAGCAACCAGATTATCCGGTGTAAATGTAAAGTTCTATCATGTAATGGCGTATGTAATCTCAGGATTCTTCGCAGCGCTCGCAGCAGTTGCATACTCCGCTGTATTCGCGACTGTACAGCCCGGTACCGGAGCAGGCTTCGAGCTGGAGGCGATCGGTGGTGCGATCATCGGTGGTGTGTCAGCAACCGGTGGTGCCGGTTCCGTAGAAGGTTCCCTGATCGGTGTATTCGTTATCTGTCTGTTAAAGACCGGACTTCCTTACATCGGACTGCAGGCGAACTGGCAGCAGATCATTACCGGACTTGTATTGATTGGTGCGGTTATGGTAGATATCATTAAAAAGAAAAGAGCAGAGGTTCACTAATCTGTCTCACAATTACAATTTCATATTTAAATTTTGATTTGATATAAGACCGGAGGGGTTTTATATACATACCACAAATGGTACAAAAAGGAGGACAAAAAAATGAAAAAGAAAGTTTTAGCGAGCTTATTGTGTGTAGCAATGGCAGCAACAATGGTAGTTGGATGTGGATCTAGTGCTGATACTTCCGCAGATGCTCCCGCAGCAGATGACGCAGCAGCAGATGATGCAGCAGCAGACGACGCAGCAGCAGATGATGCAGCTACAGACGATGCAGCTGCAACAGACGACGCAGCGGCAGGCGGAGATTATCACTTCGAGATCATTGTTAAGTCTTACCAGTCATCATACTGGCAGGCAGCAGTTAAGGGTGTTGAGCAGGAAGCAGCTAAGCTCGGCGTTACCTACAACTGTACAGGACCGAACGCTGAGTCAGATATCGCTGATCAGGTTAATATGTTAAACAACGCGATCAATGTTGATGGTGTTGATGGTATCGGTCTTGCAGCTTGTGACCAGTCTGCATGCTTAGACGCTTTACAGGCAGCTATGGATAAGGGAATCCCTGTAGTATGTTTCGACTCTGGTATTCCGGATGCTCCTGAAGGATCTGTATTATCAACTGTTGCAACAGACAACTACGGCGCTGGTGCTACCGCTGCTGAGAACCTGTATGCAGGCTTAAAGGATAAGATCGCTGCAGCTACCGCTCCGGTTCGTATCGGTGAGGTAAACCAGGAAGCTACTTCTGAGTCTATTATCAACCGTGGTCTTGGATTCATCGACAAGTTCGCTGAGTTAGCAAAGGCTGATGGTAAGACGGTAGCAGTTATCGGAAATGACAAGTATGTAAACGATGCAAAGGCTGAGACCGTTGCAGAGGCAGAAGCTGACATCATCATCGAAGTTGCAGTTCCCGCTCAGACAACTGTAGAGTTATGTGCAACAGAGGCTTCTGTTATCATGAACAAGGCAGATACAATCGGTATGTTCGGTTCTAACCAGGTAGCAGCAGAGGGTATCTTAACAGCTAACGAGAACCTGAACGTATTAGGAACAGATCCTGAAACTTCTGTATTAGCAGCAGGTTTCGATGCTGGTTCAGTTATCAAGGGCGCTATCACAGATGGCAAGATGTACGGTGCAGTTACCCAGTCTCCTTTAGCAATGGGTATCACCACAATCGACACTCTGTACGCAATCGCTTCTGGTCAGACTGTATCTGATGTTCCTACACAGGGATACTGGTACAATGCAGACAACATGAACGATGATTCTATCGCTCCCAACCTGTATGACTAATCTTTGAATTAGATTGTGAGTTTCTAATTTTATAAAAGAAAAAAGCTCCGTGCCTTGGTACGGAGCTTTTTCGTGCAAAAAACAAAAAAATGATGAATTATGCTAACTCAGCGATGACCTCGATTTCAGCCAGAACATTTTTCGGAAGTGCCTTGACTGCAACGCAGGAGCGTGCGGGCTTGCTCGTGAAATAAGAGCCATATATTTCGTTGAATGCTGCAAAATCAGACATTTCAGCGAGGAAACAGGTTGTCTTTACGACAGAGTCGTAGGTGCATCCGGCTTCGGCGAGCAGAGCGCCGATGTTCTCGCAGATGCATTTGGTCTGCTCCTCGATCGTGGAGCCGTTTACTTCGCCGGTGGCAGGGTCGAGTGCGATCTGACCGGAGAAAAAGACGAGATTGCCGACGATTTTTCCCTGTGAGTAAGGTCCGATCGCAGCGGGTGCCTTTGTGGTAGCGATTGTTTTCATAATAGATTACCTTCTTTCTGTTTATCTAAATAAATAATAAAAGAGGTCTGCCTGTGCAGACCCCTCAGCTTATGCGTTACAGCGGGTCAGGAGTTCTTCCCAACGGCGGTCTGTCTCAGCCTGAAATGCCTCAATCAGATGTTCATTTCCGGGCTTGAATAGGTGCTTGAAACGACCCTGCTTTTTCAGGAAATCTTCAAGCGGGAGTTTCTTTTTCGGCTCGTAGTTCAGAATCCATTTTCCGTCTACAACCTCAAATAACGGCCAGTAACAGGTTTCCACGCCCAGCTTGCAGATCTCGATAATATCGGGAGCATCGTATTTCCAGCCACGCGGGCAGGGAGCCATGATGTTCAAAAATGCTGCCCCCGGTGTGTAAATCGCTTTTTCGGACTTCGTGTAGAGATCCTTCATGTTTCCGATAAATGTCGTCTGTGCAACATACGGGATATTGTGTGCGGCGATGATCGCTGCCAGATCCTTGCGTCCCTGCGGCTTGCCGTCGGAATGGGAGCCGCTCGGTGTCGTTGTCGTATCTGCAAAGCGCGGAGTCGCAGAGCTGCGCTGGATACCGGTATTCATGTAGGCACCGTTATCGTAGCAGACATAGACGAGATCGTGTCCGCGCTCCATCGCACCGGAGAGTGACTGCAGACCGATGTCATACGTGCCGCCATCGCCCCCGAATGTGATGAATTTATAGTCCTCTTTGATCTTTCCACGCTTTTTCAGTGCATGATAGGCGGTTTCCACACCGGAAAGTGTTGCGCCTGCGTTTTCGAATGCGTTGTGGATGTAGCTGTCCTCATATGCGGTATACGGATACATGTAGGAAGATACCTCCAGACATCCGGTGGCATTGCCGATGACCGCTTTATCTCCGGGGTGCAGTGCCTTTAAGACGTTCCGTACAGCGATCGTTCCGCCGCAGCCGGCGCACATGCGGTGTCCGGGTGCCAGACGTTCCTGCCGCCCTTGTATCTCTTTATAATGAAATGCTTTCTGTTCCATGATTCACCTACTCTCTCAGACCCAGATACGGGCAGGTCTCGTCGTAGACCTGTTCGCCGTCGCCGAGTTTTACCAGATTGTCAAATAACTGCTCGATATCTTCGACACGCACATCACGGCCGGACAGACCATACATGATGTTGATGACCTCTGCGTGTGCTTTTACACGATACAGTGCTGCGGTCACTTCTGCGCCGAGCGGTCCGCCGACAGCGTTGTAGCTTTCGGAGCGATCCATGATAGCGATCGCACGGCAGCCCTTCAACGCATTTGCGATCTCATCTGCAGGGAACGGGCGGAACACGCGGATCTTTAACAGTCCGGCGCGCAGACCGCGCTCACGCATGGCATCGACGGCATCCTTGGCGGTACCGCAGACGGAACCGATCGCAACGACTGCGTATTCTGCATCGTCCAGACGGTATCCTTCAAAGAAGCCGTAGGATTGTCCGGTCAGCGCCTCGAATTCCTTTGCGACATCCAAAATGACTTTTTTCGCACGTTTCATCGCCTCAGTCTGTGCTTTTTTCGCTTCCATACAGTAGTTGGAGGCGGCATAAGGACCGACAGCCATCGGTTCATCGGCATTCAGGAGGTAGTGATCCGGCTCGTATGTACCGACGAATTTTTTCATCGCTGCGTCATCCCACAGGGTAATATTTTCAACGGCATGGCTTGTGATAAAGCCGTCCTGACAGATCATGATCGGCAGCTTGACATCGGGATGCTCTGCGATGCGGTAAGCCTGTAAAAAGTTGTCATAGACCTCCTGATTGTTCTCAGCGTAGATCTGTAACCAGCCAGAATCACGAGCGCCCATACTATCGGAGTGCTCAGCATTGATATTCAAAGGGCCGGTCAGACCGCGGTTGACAACAGCCATCGCGATCGGCAGGCGGTTGGAGGCTGCGACATATAATACTTCCCACATAAATGCGAGTCCGCAGGAGGAAGTAGCAGTCAGTGTACGTGCACCTGCTGCGGATGATCCGATCGCAGCACTCATGGAGCTGTGTTCGCTCTCCACCGGAATAAATTCAGTATCGATCTCCCCGTTGGCGATCATACCGGCGACAAACTGCGGGATCTCCGTAGAGGGAGTGATCGGAAATGCGGGCATGACATCGGGATTGATCTGTTTGATCGCATGTGCCACGGCTTCATTTCCGGACATACGTGTTTTTAACATATTATTTGCCCTCCTTCATAGAAATTGCCTGAAAGGGACAGGCTTTTGCACAGATGCCGCAGCCCTTGCAATGGTTCAGGTCAAAGTCCTGACGTTTTTCGTTCTCGACTGGGATCGAGCTGTCCGGACAGTAGGGCACGCACAATAAGCACTGTTTACATTTGTCGGTGTCCCATACCGGTGTACTCGTGCGCCACTCACCGGTAAAAAACTGTCTGGAGGTCGCAGGCTCATAGATCTGCAGACCGTCCGTGAGCTGGTGCCACGGAGTCATCTCGTTGATAAATTCGGCGCGTTCATGCTGCTTTAAATTACTCATTCGTGCACCTCCTCAAATGCCATGCGAAGTGCGGCAAGGTTGCCCGCCAGAACTTCCGGTTTTCTTGCAAATTTGTGCTGGAGTGAGCCTTCCATTTCCTTGAGGAAGATCTCTTTTTCCATGACACCGGATATCTTTACCATAGCTGCCAGCATCGGTGTATTCGGGAAGTATTTGCCAAGAGTCTGCATGCATACATGGTGTGCATCGATCACATAGACCTTTCCCTTATATCCGTTTAATAAAGGCAGTAACTGCTCTTTTTTGCGCTGTGAATTGATGAGGATCGCGCCGTCTTCCTTCAGACCTTTCGTGACATCTACCGAGTGGAGCAGTGTGTCGTCTACGACTGCCACAAAATTGGGATCATAGATGTTGGAATGTACGCGGATCTCTTTTGTGCTGATCCGGTCGTAGGCAGTGATAGGAGCACCCATACGCTCGGGACCGTACTCGGGAAAGCCCTGTACGTGCATACCGATGTTGAATGCAACGTCAGCCAGCAGCAATGCGGCTGTCTTGGCGCCCTGTCCGCCTCTGCCGTGCCAGCGGATCTCTGTCATTTCTCTCATGATGTTATCCTACTTTCTATGTTTCTGTTTCTATGTATTTCACTGACGGACAAATAAAATATGGTGTCCATACATGTGAAACATGTGTATGTTAGTGGTGGACATAACTTCCTTAGTATACGCTAAAAATATCGGTTTGTAAAGGTTTTTCGCGCATCAGTGCGTCTACCGCTGCATGGTATTCTGTCAGGCGGTTTGCTTTTTTGATGCGCTTGATATATTTGTCTGCATCTGGAAAGAGACCGCCCATATAAACCCACAGTTCCTTGAGCTTGTAGAGTGTATTCCGGTCGCCACCGCCCATCTCCGTGAGATAGCGGTCGCAGATGTCGGACAGAAAGCTTTGCAGCCGGTTCTTATCGCAGGACGGCGCACCGTGCAGCGCCTCGATCAACTCCGGATTGGCAATGATGCCGCGCCCGATCATGATCCGGTCGATGGACGGATCGACAGACAGCACCTGTTGCAATGCCGACGGGGAGTTGACATCGCCGTTGTAGCAGAGCGGGATACCCAGCCGTTTTGCGGCGAGATACGTGTGCGGTCTTGTCGGCAGTTTGTAAAAATCTTTTTGCAGCCGTGTGTGGATAATCAGTTCATCGACCGGATATTTTTCATACACGCGCAAAATAGTTTCCCACTCAGACTCATTGCTGATGCCAATGCGCGTTTTTATCGATATTTTTAAGGGACAGGCAGAAAAGATCTGATCCAGAAACCGGTCCAGCTCGTCCGGAACTGCCAGAAATCCGGCTCCGCGGTGTTTGGAGACGACCGTGCCGGACGGACAGCCGAGGTTCAGATTGACTGTGTCATAGCCGTAGGAATGTAGCGCCTGTGTGATCTCCAGAAACTCGTCTGCCCGGTTGGACAGGATCTGTGGGATCACGGTGATACCGGCGTTGTGCTCCGGCAGTACCTCATTTTTTTCGCGGGTAGACAGATGCATACTGGCGAGAAAGGGTGTGTAGTAGCGGTCGATCCCACCGTAATATTTCGCATAGGTGGTTCTATAAATATAGGTAGTAATTCCTTCCATCGGCGCTAAGTCATAGTTCATAGGTCGTCCTCCTGCACATTCTCATGCGTTCAGTATAAACTAATCATATATCAAATATCAATATAAAGGAGGATTCCTTATGTACAAACAGGATCGCTGCGGCTGCCAGTGCCAGAAGTACGCAATGGCAGAAGTGCCGATGCAGCAATGGGGCGATTTGTACGATTGGTACACTGCGCTGTGCAACGGAACGATTTTTCCGGATTTAAATCTGGAATTCTGGTCGACGGTTAATATGCCCTGTCCGCCAAAAAACTGCAACACCAAGCAGGAAGCATTGATGATGGAGATCAATCAGATCAGCTTTGCGGTCAATGACCTGACGTTATATCTGGATACACATCCGGATTGTATGCAGGGAATGGAGCTGTTCAGCAAATTGCAGGAGCGCCGCGTGCAGCTGCTTGAGGAATATGGCAGATTGTACTATCCGCTGACGATCGACACCATGCTGGGTCGGGCAGCAGACAGCACCGGAGAATTTGCATGGGGCGATTGCCCAGCACCGTGGGAAGGAGGTACGTGTAAATGTGGAACTATGAGAAACGCTTACAATTTCCAGTAAAGATCAGCAAGTGCAACCCGAAGATCGCACAGCAGATTATTAGTCAGTACGGTGGTGCGTATTGCAATAACCTATAACAAATAAGAAAATTATAAAAGCCCTTACACGATGAGCTTTAAGAACACATCCAGACTGGTTTCCTTCCGGTCAAACACGATATGATCCACCACATTCCGAATCATATTCCCCTTTTTTACATAATCAATCGAATCGTCCTTTAATGTATTCACCAGATCGGTGATATTCTGACGCATCTTGCGATCCAGTTCCGTCTTATCGACCTGTTTATCAGGCTGGGTCAATTCAGCGATGGATTGCTCTATGAGCTGCCGTTCCCCGGCAAGAGCAGCTTTGTTTGCCTTGTATTCTTCCAGCGTATCGATTTCATTGATATAAGCAGCTTTGATACGTTTTTCCTTAGCCGCGATTTTCTGTAGCTGGCGCTCCAGCTCGGATAATCTGCTATTGCTGTCCGGAGCTGCCGCAGCGACCACAGCGTATGACAGACTGTCAGATAGCATCACCTGTTCCAGATAATCAATGACAAGTGTCTCGATCTGTCCGGAGCTGATGAAATGTGATTCGTTGCATTGACCTTTGGAATATTTCCAGCACTGGAAGCCCCTGCGTTTCTTTGCGCCGCCATATGCCATCGTCGAGCCGCAGGAGGAACAGATCAAAAGACCGCTGAGCCAGTGTTTGGCGGCTGATACATCTCTGGACTTTATCTTGCGCGTATTCATGGCGAGCCGCTGCTGAATGGCGTGGACGGTATCCATATCCCAGACCGGTTCCCAGTTACCATCCGCGTAGATCACCTCATCAGCCGGTTTCAGGCGTCTTCCGCGCTCTGTGTAGTTCCATCTGGACTTGCCTGCGTAAAATGGATTCTCGAGCACGTAGCGCACGCCACGACCGTCCCAGAGATTCCCGCGTTTGGTCTGGTAACCAAGTTCGTTTAATTTGCGCGCGATCTGCAGTGTCGTAGAGCCGGATAAAAAGAGATCCTTAATCATGAGCGGGATCTGGACGGTATCGGGATCGATCACCGGAGGTTTGCCGCCACCGGGAGAGCGGTAGCCGATCGGAGCGTCGCTCTGATAATTGCCACGCATGGCATTTTCCGTCATTCCGCGCATCACTTCACCGGATAACCGGATTGAATAGTATTCATCCATCCATTCGATGATACGCTCGATCAGAGAGCCAAACGGCCCGTCTACCAGCGGCTCACTGATGCTCACGACATCTACATCGTTCTTTTTCAGCAATGACTTGTAGACGATGGATTCTTCCTGATTTCGCGCAAATCGGGAGAATTTCCAGACGATGATCGTGTCGATCGGATGCTCTTTGGATTTCGCAAGGGCAATCATATTCTGAAAGGCGGGTCGTTTTTTCGCCTGCCTTCCGGAAATACCGTTGTCTTGAAAGATAAATTCTGCCGGTACATCAATATGATGCTCTTTGGCATACTCGAGGAGCAAGCGCCTCTGCGCGTCAGGAGAGAGCTCTTCCTGACGATCCGTGGATACGCGGATATAGATTGCACCGGTCTTGTGGTCAAGGATGCCGGACAGTTCGGGGTTGTTCATGGGTACCATCCTTTCTGAGCGTGGCGTTAAGCCTTTGCTTTATCGTGTATGCCTAAATAGTCCATTAAAGCATTCTGGAAGATGCGGGAGCAGTTGACTCCGTCCTCGTCTGCCTTGGATGCAAGCCATGCGGGAAGTGAAAGCGTTTTCTTTACAAAGCGACTGTTAATGCGCTCGCGAACCGGAGGCATGAATACTTCGATCAATACAGGCACCTGACCGGGGGCTAATTCCAGATCAGTAATTTTGCTTGGTTCGGGGATTGCTTCGCCATCCTGCTCCATGCCCCAGATGTGTAAGCCGAGAGCTTCTTTGGCGTTTTTCAATGCCATAGCTGTATCGTCTTTGTCTGCGCAAGGATAGCAGCCGGGAAGATCCGGAAATTCAATGGAAATGCCATCATCTGCATAGTTTAAAAGTGCAACAAATGAATATCTGTCAGTTGACATTTTAGTGCCTCCTATATTTTTATATATCCGGGGCTATGGAAATATAACCCCGGATTGTTTTGAGATACTTTTTAGGGTTCCGATTGGGAAGTCTTTTCTCGGATGAGTGACTGTCACTCGACCGGGCTTGGATGGATGCTTGAACTGATGATGATCACCGTCGCATCCGACTTCGTACCAACCGTCCTGTTTGAGAAGTTGGATCACTTCTCGGGATGAATAACTTTTCATCTTCGGAACCTCCCTTACAAATATATTATAATACATAATAAATTATGTGTCAATAAAATATACGCAATTTATTATGTGTTAAGAAGACAAAATAGCTATATTTTCTATATAGAGAAAAGCCAGAAAAGATTGATTTTTTTAAATATGATGTTATACTATAAATACAAAGAGGAGTGTCAAAGGAG
>CALBJL010000004.1 GCA_937893485.1 uncultured bacterium
CGGTTTCGATCGTGGCCGGTGCGGGCGTGTATTTTGTACTGATGCTGTTATTCAAGGGCATGGATGAGCAGTCACTGCTCGCATTTCCGGGTGGGCGCAGGCTCATTTCACTTGGCAGAAAAATGCATTTGCTGTAGTTTTTGAATATATTTCCATAAATAGGACATACTATTTGTGGTGATGAAAATGGGAAAACTAGAACAAATCAAAATAAAATTATATGTATTTCTGGCGGTGCTGGTAGTGATCGGTGCCTGCATCTGCATCTATCGTGCCACGGTGGGCAGTGAGGAGCAGAAGATGCCCGCGCCTGCACAGGTTGCAGAGGAGCCGCAGGCAGACAGGACGCAGGGTACAGAGCGGTTACAGGAGACCGGAGCTGTGCGTGTGCCTGAAACCTCTTCCGGCGGGCACACCGAAGAAGTCCCTGCCGGATACACGATCCAGCCGGAATCGGCGCAGACCACATATACACTCGTGGTGGCGGATGGCTGTCTGCAGGTGTATGTCCTAGAGACCGGACAGCTCTATATGGAGACAACGATCGTCTATGACCTGCTGCCAGAGGAAGTGCGCGCGCAGATCGATGCGGGAAAGCATTTTGACAGCGAAGAGACACTGCTTGAGTTTTTGGAGAGTTACTCCAGTTAGGAATAGGGCATATTGATGGAGAAAGGAATGAAATCCAGGGTGACATCCGGACATCGTCCGGAACCGGAAAAGATATGGGATGTGATTGTCGTCGGCGGCGGAGCCGCCGGACTGATGGCGGCGATTCAGGCAGCCAGAGGGGGCGCGCAGGTGCTCATACTGGAGCATATGGAGCGGCCCGGCAAGAAAATTCTGATGACCGGAAACGGAAAATGTAACTTTAGCAACGAAATATTGCACACAATCGACGAGTGGCAGGACGGGCATTCATGCAAAAAGTATTATCATGGAGCTTGTCCTGCATTTGTACTGCCTGCGCTAAAAAAATACGATGTTAATTCTACATTAAACTTTTTTAGCAATTTAGGGGTCGTATCGGTGACACGCAGAGGTGGTTATTATCCGGCGGGCGGACAGGCATCCGGCATATTGGCTGTAATGCTGATGGAATGCGGGCGTCTAGGCATTTCGATCGAGTGCAATATCGGCATAAGATCGATCACAAAAGCGGAAAATATATGCGCTAATGGATCGAAAAAAGCAGAAATTTTTGTATTTGAAACAAAAACCGGCAGCTATTTTAGTCAAAAATGCATCCTTGCGACCGGTGGAAAGTCTTATAAAAAGACTGGAAGTGACGGAAGTGGATTTCTATATGTAGAACGTCTCGGACACCACATACAAGATTTAGTTCCGGCGCTCGTCCCTTTGCAATCCAGCCTTGCATTTTTCAAAAAGGTTGCAGGAATTCGTGCAGAAATTTCGGCAAAAATCTACATCAATGACCGGGAAATGGACTGTCAGACAGGCGAACTACAGCTGACTGATTACGGCATTTCCGGCATCTGTATTTTCCAGTTGAGTTATCTGGCGGCAGTTGCATTTTCTGATGCGAAACGAGCCGGTGGATCAGCGCCGAAGGTGGAGGTCGAGCTGGATTTTGCCCCCGGGATGACAGATCAGGAAACGCATGATATACTAAAGGCTCGTCTGAGCCATCCGTGTGCCGCACACAAGACGGCAGCACAGAGTCTGATCGGCTGGTTTCCGGACAAGCTGGGTGCAGCTTTTTTGGAGGAAGCCGGGATCGCACCGGATCAGCCGTGTGCACGGATTGGTGAGCGACAGTTGACGGAGCTCGGCAAACGGATCAGGCATCTGCGTGTTCCCATCACGGCGACGCGTTCCTTTGAACAGGCACAGGTGACTGCGGGGGGCGTGGATACGTCACAGGTCGATGCGCAGACGATGGAATCAAAGCTTGTCGGGGGCTTATATTTTGTGGGAGAGATGCTCGATGTCGACGGTATCTGCGGCGGCTTCAATCTGCAATGGGCGTGGTCGAGCGGTGCGGTTGCAGGCAGACATGCGGCATCCGCGGTGACAGGGAGTGACAATTCATGATCAGAATTCAACAGTTAAAATTACCACTCACACATAATGAACAGATGATCGAAGAAAAGATCTGTACTGCGCTTGGCATTCCCATGGGTACAGATTTTCAGTATGAGATTATCCGCCGTTCCGTGGATGCGAGGAAAAAGCCGCAGCTTTTTTATGTGTACACGGTCGATGTGACGATGAGCGGCGAGGCGAAGCTCGTAAAAAAATTACATAAGCCAAATATCCAGCTTGTACAAAAGAGCCGTTACCATTTCCCGAAACCCGGTGAACTGGCAATGAAGCACCGTCCGGTCGTCGTAGGTGCCGGCCCTGCAGGATTGTTCTGTGCGTATGAGCTGGCGTTGCACGGATACCGTCCGGTTATTTTGGAGCGCGGCAGACGGGTGGAACAGCGCACGGCAGATGTCGTCCGGTTCTGGGCGGAAGGGATTTTAGACCCGTCCTCGAATGTCCAGTTCGGAGAGGGCGGAGCCGGTACGTTTTCGGACGGAAAACTAAACACGCTGGTTAAAGATCCGATCGGGCGTGGCAGACATGTATTAGAGGTGTTCTGCAAATGTGAGGCGCCGTCCGAGATTTTATATGATCACAAGCCGCACATCGGAACCGATATTCTGACAGCGGTGATCCGCAATCTGCGGGAAGAGATCCTGCGTCTGGGCGGGAAATTTATGTTTGAGACCTGTATGACGGAGCTGGTGTCTGAAAATGGCGCGTTGACCGGGCTTATCGTGCGCGATTCCCACGGCGAGCGTCAGATCGATACCGACATCGCCATACTCGCACCCGGACATTCCGCAAGGGATACGTTTGAGATGTTAGCACAACATGCGCTTCTCATGGAGCCGAAGCCGTTTGCGGTCGGGTTCCGCGTGGAACATCCGCAGCGGATGATCAACGAGAGCCAGTACGGTGCAGAGCCGGATATGGAGCATCTGCCCGTCGCACCGTATAAGATCACGGCGAATTTTCCCGGACAGCGTGGTGTCTATTCATTTTGCATGTGTCCGGGCGGTTATGTGGTCAATGCTTCCTCGGAAGAAAAGCATCTGGCAGTCAATGGCATGAGCTATTACCGCCGTGACAGCGAAAATGCCAATTCCGCGATTATCGTTGCCGTGACACCGGCGGATTTTCCGGGAACCGATGCGCTTTCGGGTGTGCGTTTCCAGCGTGCATTGGAACGACATGCCTATGAATTGTGCGATGGCAGGATTCCGCAGCAGCTATATGGGGATTTTAAAGAGCGGCGTGTGTCGGATGGATACGGTGATTTCACAAGCTGCGTCAAGGGCGCGGCTGATTTTGGTGCGCTGCATGAGCTGCTGACCGATGATATGAACCGCTGCTTTGTGGCAGGCATGGAGCAGTTCGGCAAAAAGCTGCGCGGCTTTGACCGCGCCGATGCGATTTTATCCGGTGTTGAGAGCCGGACATCTTCGCCGCTTCGCATCCTGAGAAATGAACAGTTGGAGAGCAGTATCCGTGGACTTTATCCGTGCGGGGAGGGCGCAGGTTATGCAGGTGGTATCACATCCGCGGCGATGGACGGTATAAAAGTTGCGGAGGCAGTCGCAAAACAATACCATCCGTAAAATCGTTGCGGAGCATTTTATTTAATAGGAATTTCCTGTTAAATAAAAAAGTCTGAGGGATATTAGAAATAGGAGGAACATGATGGCTGAGTATTCACCCATGATGCAGCATTATTTACAGACAAAAGAGGAGCATAAGGACTGTATTCTTTTTTACAGGCTGGGCGATTTTTATGAAATGTTTTTTGAGGATGCACAGATCGCCTCGAAGGAGTTGGAGCTGACGCTGACCGGAAAACAGTGCGGAACGGAAGAACGCGCACCGATGTGCGGCGTGCCGTTCCATGCCGCAGATACATACATTAACCGACTTGTGGCAAAGGGCTACAAGGTAGCGGTCTGCGAGCAGATCGGCGATCCGAAACTGACCAAAGGAATCGTTGAGCGGAAGGTGATCCGCATTGTGACACCCGGTACAAATACCGATGCAGCATCCCTCGATGAGTCAAAAAACAACTATCTGATGTGCATTTACTGCGATGAGTCGGTGTTTGGTGTATCTACGGCAGATGTATCGACCGGAGACTATTTTGTGACCGAGATCGACACGACGCAGAAGCTGATGGATGAGATCCAGAAATTTGCGCCTGCGGAGATCATTTGTAACGAGGCGCTGTTTTTGAGTTCACTTGATATCGAGACACTGCGCAGCAGGTTTGGCATCACGGTAACGGCGCTCGATTCATGGTATTTTACCGATGATACCGCAAAAGGTGTTTTGCTGGATCATTTTCATGTCAGACAGCTCGACGGACTCGGTCTGGCAGATTATCTTTCCGGCACGCTGGCAGCCGGCGCGCTGCTGAAATATTTATATGAAACACAGATGAACGGTCTGGAGCACATGACGACGATCAAGCCGTATTCGACGAGCGCTTTTATGGTACTTGATTCGGCGACGAGGCGCAATCTGGAGTTGGTCGAGACGATGCGTGAGAAAAATAAAAAAGGATCGCTGCTGTGGGTGCTGGACAAGACGAAAACAGCGATGGGCGCGCGTCTGCTGCGCACATATGTGGAACAGCCGCTGATCCAGAAGGATGCGATTGAGGCGCGTTTTGATGCGATCGACGAGCTGAACCAGAATATTATGAGCCGCGAGGAAATGAGCGAGTATCTGAATCCGGTGTACGATCTGGAGCGACTGATTACGAGGATCAGCTATCAGACGGCGAATCCGCGTGATTTAATCGCATTTAAAAATTCATTGCAGATGCTCCCGCCGATCCGCATGGTGCTCTCGGAGTTTCACACAAAGGCGCTCACGGACCTATTAGAACAGATGGATTCTCTGGAGGATATTTCCGGCTGGATCGACGATGCGATCGTCGAAGAACCGCCGCTGTCCGTACACGACGGAAATATTATTAAAGAAGGCTATTTTGAAGAGGTTGACCGTCTGCGCAAGGCAAAGACCGAAGGAAAAAACTGGCTGGCACAGATTGAAAGCTCCGAGCGCGAAAAAACCGGGATCAGGAATTTGCGCATCAAATACAACAAGGTGTTCGGCTATTATCTGGAAGTCACAAATTCTTATAAGGAGCTGGTTCCGGACTATTATACGAGAAAACAGACTTTGACGAACGCGGAGCGTTATATCACGCCGGAGCTCAAAGAGCTGGAGGAGACGATTCTCGGCGCGGAGGATAAGCTCGTACAGCTTGAATATGAGCTGTTCCGCCAGCTTCGCGAACGGATCACGGGTGAGGTGACACGTATCCAGCGTTCCGCGAAGGCGGTTGCCGGTCTGGATGTACTGCTCTCGTTTGCGAAAGTCGCGGATACGCAGCACTATTGCCGTCCGCGCATCAACGAAAATGGCACACTGATGATCCGCGATGGCAGGCATCCGGTTGTGGAAAAAATGATGAACAACGATATGTTTATTCCGAATGATACGCATCTCGACAACGGGAAAAACCGCATTTCCATCATAACCGGACCGAATATGGCGGGAAAATCGACTTATATGCGTCAGACGGCGCTGATCGTGCTCATGGCGCAGATCGGCAGCTTTGTACCTGCGGCTGAGGCGGACATCGGGCTTGTGGACCGCATTTTTACGAGGGTCGGAGCGAGTGATGATCTCGCGAGCGGTCAGAGTACGTTTATGGTTGAAATGAATGAGGTGGCGAATATCCTGCGCAATGCGACATCGAACAGCCTGCTCATTCTGGATGAGATCGGACGCGGTACGTCGACCTTTGACGGACTTTCGATCGCATGGGCGGTCGTTGAGCATATCAGCAATCCGAAGCTGCTCGGTGCCAAGACACTGTTTGCGACACATTATCATGAGCTGACCGAGCTGGAGGGCAAGCTCGACAACGTAAATAATTATTGTATCGCCGTGAAGGAAAAGGGCGATGACATTGTATTTTTACGAAAAATCGTAAAGGGCGGTGCCGACCGCAGCTACGGCATTCAGGTCGCAAAGCTGGCGGGTGTGCCGGATTCCGTGATCAACCGTGCGAAGGAGATCTGTCAGGAGCTGATCGAAAACAATATCACATGCGGCGTGGAGAGTCTCTCACCGGATAAGCGCACGCACAAAAAGGTCAAGAAGCTCGACGAGGTAGATCAGAATCAGATTTCGCTGTTTGATACGGTGGACGATGACGATATTTTAAAGGAATTAAAGGAACTCGATCTTGGGAACTATACACCGATCGAGGCATTAAATAAATTGTATGAGCTGCAGGCGAAGCTCAAAAACCGATGGTAGTACATAAATAAAAAGGAGGCTGTCATGCCACAGATTCAATTACTGGATGAGGCGACAATCGAAAAGATCGCAGCGGGCGAGGTCGTGGAACGGCCGACCTCGGTAGTGAAAGAGCTGGTAGAGAATGCGATCGATGCAAAAGCTACATTTATCACGGTGGAGATCAAGGAGGGCGGACTGTCGTTTATCCGCATCACTGATAACGGATGCGGCATCGACAAAGAGCAGGTGCGTCTTGCTTTTCTGCGTCATTCCACGAGCAAGATCCGCTCGCTAGAGGATCTCATGTGCATTAGATCACTCGGTTTCCGCGGCGAGGCACTGGCGAGCATCAGTGCGGTGGCACAGGTAGAGCTGATTACGAGACCGCGCGGGGCGCTGACCGGCGTGCGCTATGTCATCGAGGGCTCGAAAGAGAAGCTATTTGAGGAAATCGGTGCGCCGGAGGGCACGACCTTTCTTGTGCGCAATCTGTTTTTCAACACGCCGGTACGCCGGAAATTCTTAAAATCCGCACAGACCGAGGCAGGATATGTTGCGACGATCATGGAGCGCCTTGCATTGTCGCATCCGGAGATATCGTTCCAGCTCATCGTGAATAACCAGCAGAAGCTGCATACATCCGGTAACTGCAACCGCAAGGATATTATCTATCATATTTACGGCAAGGATATCGCCTCGAACCTGCTTCCGGTTGAACGCAGTGAGCAGGGCATTCAGGTATCCGGATTTATCGGAAAGCCGCTGGTTTCCAGAGGCAACCGCAATTTTGAAAATTATTATATTAACGGCCGCTATATGAAAAGCCAGATCATCGCAAAGGCGATCGAGGAGGCATATAAGCCGTATCTGATGAACCATCAGTATCCGTTCACGGTATTGTACCTTGCGATGGATGAGGAACTGATGGATGTCAATGTACATCCGACGAAGATGGAAGTGCGGTTTGCGGCACTTCTTACAACCGAAGATGCACTTGCCCT
>CALBJL010000005.1 GCA_937893485.1 uncultured bacterium
CTTAATATTTTTCAGCATCTCGGTTTACAGCTTACAGTAAGACCTACAAAACCTACCATTTAAAATCAAGGAGAATCTCTGCGAAGAGGTTCTCCTTATCTCCCAGTGGAACCAAAAGCCCCCGTACCACGCTCCTTCCAGTTTTCAAAAGTAAAATCCGGTATCAGGACCGGCATGATCACAAGCTGATGTTGTATCATAATACTTGACACTTCTGATTATATTGTGAAAAAAATAGCAGCAAATATTTTCTAAAAAATGTTAATAAAAATAATTGACATTTGTAGGATACTTTGATATATAGAATAATTAGAATAATATCATTATAAACTCAAGAAGAAAGGAAACAACAGACTCTGTTGTTGTGGGGATGCACGATGAGAGAAAGATTGAAAAAAATGCTTTTGAAAGAACGAATTGAATACGGTTATAAGCAAGTAATCTTTATGATGGTTTTATCAGGTATACTTGCAACGATTGCGATAGGTATTTTATTTTCAAATATGTTAAAGTACGTCAATAACGTACAGCGCGCAGACACAGCAGTTAAGACCACCAGAATGGATGTCAATGCAGCGGCGAGAGAGATCCGCGAGATGGCATTGAATACTGATACTTCTACTTATGACGATTATGAGCAGAAAGTAAAAGATTATCTGGCAGAGGTTGATACCGAGCTGAAGGCAATGAAAGCAACCGGTATTGTTTCCGATGATCTTTATCAGGAGTATACGACTTCTCTTTCTGATTGGGGGAATATCGGTTATGCGATTATTGACAAAATTAAAAGTGGAGATACGGAAGGTGCAACCAGTGATATTCTGAATCAGTGTACGCCTGCATTGAATAAAGTAGTAGAGATCGGTCAGACACTGGATGATGTAACGGATGAAGCTAGCAATCAGGCAGTTATCCTTACGGTTATTCTTGCTATCGCAGGTGTTGGAGTGATTATTCTTTTTATCGTTCTGGCAATCATATTGTCAAGAAGAATCAGCAAGATTGTTCTTGAGACTATTCTCGAACCGTTAAATGAGGTTGAGCAGGTAGCAGCAGAATTGACAGAGGGTAACTTACATAGCACTTTGGAATATCATTCAGAGGATGAGATCGGAAGACTGGCACACAGCATGCGTAAATCAATTCGTATCCTGGGATCTTATGTGGATGATATCGGTGTTGCCATGAAACAGTTCTCAGAGGGAGATTTTCATGTTCAGCCGAACGTAGAGTGGAGAGGTGACTTTGTAGGTATTCTGGATTCCTTTAAGGCGTTTGAAGCGAGTATGGCAGATACAGTTCAGAGTATTCAGCGAGTTTCTGAGGAAGTTACCAACGGAGCAGAGCAGGTAGCAGCCAGCTCAAATGATCTGGCAGAGGGTGCAACAAGTCAGGCAGCAGTTGTACAGGAGCTGACAGCAACTGTTACGAACGTATCCGAAGAAGTAGCACGTAATTCAAAATCTGCAAAAGAGATCAGCGGCAAAGTAGAAGAGCTTGGAACTGCAATTTTAGAGAGTAACGGTAAGATGCATGAGATGGTTGATTCTATGAATGAGATCAATCAGGCATCACAGGAGATCGGCAAGATCATCGCAACAATTAATGAAATCGCTTCACAGACCAACTTACTCGCATTAAATGCTTCTATCGAGGCAGCCAGAGCCGGTGAAGCAGGTAAGGGCTTCGCAGTCGTAGCAAATCAGGTCAACGTACTGGCAGACCAGAGTGCACAGGCTGCAAAGGAATCTGCTACATTGATTGAGACTTCTGTCAGTGCTGTAGAAAAGGGTACAGTGATCGCAGATGAGACTGCGTTGAAGTTAGAGGATGTATCTAAGAATTCAAGAACGATTACACAGCAGGTAGCTACTATTGCAGATACTCTGGAAACACAGAGTGAGGAGATGCATCAGATCAACGAGGGTATCGAACAGATTAACGACGTTGTGCAGACAAACTCAGCGACATCCCAGCAGTGCGCAGCTTCCAGTCAGGAAATGAGTGGTCAGGCAGAAAACTTACGTGAGCTGCTCCAGAAGCTGCGTGTTGCAGGAAACTAATCAGATCAGGATCAGCCATACGATCATGGATGCGATCGCAGCTATATGTAATGTGCCAATGATGCGGAACGGGAATAGAATGATAAATACCGGAAGTATGGTAAATATCACTGCCCATAGAGGAAATGCTGCGACTCCTGTCACGATGGCGATGATCAATGTGATGATGTATACGAGATATCCGGCGTAGCAGATCCTCGTGATCGGGGCGCTCTGGAATAGATCCATCATCAATGATTTGGCTGTTTCGTTTCTACCGAGTTTTACAAATACATATTCGCTCAGTGCATATTTTATATGATGTGCAGTACCGATTGTGATGAACAAAACGATAGAAACAAATAAAATAGAACCGTATATTTTGGAATGGCTGTAAATGTATGCAGTCAGTGCAAAATAACCGAGAAACTGTAAAAACAGTGAAAACGCACCTAATATGGCAGAGCGCATCGGAATTTTTTCTGATACGCCTGCCATTAGTTTTGCCATGTTATCTCCTTCACATAAATCCTTCAGGTTTTTTAACGTTAGCTTACCATTCGGAAATACAGCTAGAATCCGGTCACAGTACATATTCAGAGCGTGTCCGATCATTCCAAATACCAACATGATTTTTAAAATTGTAAAACTGAGATCCATTAGAATACCCCCATTCAAAATGTATTTTTAACTATAGGTTAGTCTAATCTAACACTATTGTCAACATAAATATTGCTTTTGGAGAAGTGGTAGTATAAAATAGGGTTAGATATATCAAACCAAGGGGTGGGAACAGATGGAAGTGCATGAATTTGGAAAAACGACTTTCACAACGGCTCGGGTGCAGATGACGGATATCGTTCGTTTTATGGAAAACCGGAGGTAACAGTATGGAGCAACCAGAGAAACGCACCGCGTACTATCATTTGCCCGGTCTGTTTGAGTTTTATGAGTTGTACCGAGTGTTTTTGCCTATATTCCGTGAGCATCGGGAATATTTCTATGACTGGTGCGAGATAGGGTCTGTTTATGGTGCACCGGAAGATTGTATCTGGGATGGCGGCCGCGCCGGATTCGGTGATGCCGATCCGCGGGAGGTGCTGGCTCTGATGCAGGAATATGGGATCTCAGCCCGATTGACACTGAGCAATTCGCTGCTGCGCGAGGAGCATTTGTCGGACAAACGGTGCAATGCGCTCTGTGAGCTGTTTGAGAAGCGTGCGGATGTGCAGAATGGCGTGATTGTTCATTCGGAGCTGTTGCTGGATTATCTGAAAAGAAAATATCCGGGGTTCTATTTTGTGTCCTCGACGACCAAAGTGCTGACGGATTTTGCGCAGTTTTTACGTGAAGTGGAGCGGGAGGAGTTCCGCTATGTGGTTCCGGATTTTCGGCTCAATACAGCTTTTGGTAAATGGAGTAAATTATGCCGCTTACAAAAAGATAAAGTGGAGTTTTTGCTCTATTATATGACCAAACCGGAGTATCACTTTTTGAAGGCGCCCACGCTCCATTTCCGTTGTAAGCCCTTGCTCCAATCCCTGTTGCCATGCCTGACTGCTTGCTGCCTCGCGTTCCAGTTCCAGTTGTCGTTCAAATGTGTAATCCAGTTGCATTACCTTCGTCACCTCCGACCGATTTTCGATTAAGAAATTTTCTGAAATACTTAGAATTGAATATAGAATCCAGATATGTGAATCGTTTGCTTTGCTATCAGTATAGCATCTGCTTTCTTTTTTCGCAATCAGTTTTATATCACAAGCAAAAGATCTAAAATGGAAAAGTGCATTTTTTTCTTTTTGTCTGCACGCACCATACAAAAGAGCTGCCGCACGGTTGTGCGACAGCCCTTCATTTTTATGCGCTGATACGATGTAAGAATATGATATTGCGGTAAAGGTTATGAATCATAGACTGGAAGTAATATTCTGTAAATCTGCCAAAGATCGGAATGGGGATCTGATGTGTGGGAGATTTTACAAAAATAACCTCAATCGTATGGTTGGCGTCTATATTCTCAAAGGTGTAGGTATCTACCGCGCCGATGCTCTTGCCATCGATCTTAACGTCAAAGATCGTGTAGCCCTTATTCGGAGTGAAAGTAAAGGTGTGGTCGTTGCCCTGGCTGACACTGATATCACCGGAGGAGCTGGAACCGTGTGCGCCCTTGATGACCTCGATTGTGTACTGAGTTCCAGCGCCGGTTGAGCCGCCACCAGTTGAGCCGCCGCCGGTTGAACCGCTGTCCTGCTTATGATACAGTTCAACGGAATCGCTCAGTGTGTTGTAATTGTTGCTATCGGTCGGTGTAAACAGCCATTTGTAGGACTTTCCGGCTTCTACAATGGTACTGTCGGGCAGAGGATTGTTGTTGTCATCCACCCATGTGACCGTACCGGGAACGTTGAATGTGCCGCCTTCGGTCGTCAGTGCTGCACCGGAAATTGTCTTGCCGCTTTCTGTGATAGCTGTGTATTTGGGTGCTCCGGTAGGTGTTGCCTTTCGGATCGTTGCTTTGCAGTCGGTCGGAAGAGTTCTGTTGTCAAACGTATAATTGCCTGCGTCGTTACCGAGCAATGTTCCTGCGCTTAATATTATCGTTTTTCCTTCTCCGGCGTTTGCGTTTTCAAATCTGGCGGTCAGCGGCAGGCTTATATCGTCACCGGCTACGGGATTTGTTGTAAATACAACATTCTCCACTGTTGCAGTATCACTGCCGTCGTACTCTTTATCTGCAATGCTAACTGATTTAATAAAAAGCTCTCTGGGTGAAATATCAGCTTTTGCAGTCGGCGGAGCTGCCAGTTTGTAGTTTGCCGCATCCTTACCGGTTAATATAATACCAGTGATTGTAACAGTTTTGTCAGTGCCAACATTTTTGTCAGCAAATGTTGCGGTTGCGTTACTGTAATCAGCATCTACCTCATCAGGATCTAATTTACCCTCAATTTTTGCCAGCGTCCCATCTATTGTGGTATTTGTTGTACCGTTATAAAAAATATCTTGGGCAGTAATACCTGTAACAGTAACTTCCTTCGGCTCGATCGTATAATTCACGCTTGCAGTTGCAGTTCCTACGGTTATGCTTGCGATATATTCGCCTGCGTTGGTAGGTGCAGTGTTACCTAAATTAGTGCCATTCTGCTTGTTGGTATAAGTGATCGTAGGAGCAAGATCAGCAGTAGTTGCGCCTTTCCAGTTTACTTCTGTTAACGTTGCTTCTGCACCTGTTGCGTTTTGACCGTTATAGATCTTAAGCGTCGGTTCTTGGATGGTCAGTGTGCCGCCGTCCTGACTGTCGCATTCAGGATCTGTACATGTCATGTGAACGGTCGCATAATCAGCGCTGAGTTCGTATTTCCAGCTATGTCTGTGCTTACCAAGCTGTATGAACTTGTTGTTTTCTGACATCAGAGTGATATAATCGCTGTTGTCACTGGTAAAATAATTTTTATTAAGCCAATTAAGATCTTCAGCAGATTCATCAACCGTAACAATGTTCAGCGGAATGTTATCGGCTGTCACACCGTTCACAGTCACACCAATGCTGGTCTGTTCATCCAACTCACTGTCAACGATGATCGGGTTTTTAATCGTTGACGAGCTAAAATAAAGGTTGCTCGTTGCGCTAGAAGCTGTATTCTCAGTGATCTTTATCTTTCCGGCAATGGATAATGGTTTACTAACAGATCGATATACACCACCTGCCGCGGTGCTGGCAGTATTGTTCTGGATGATAGTTCCATCATTGAATGTCGTTGTGTTGCTAGCGTAGATACCACCGCCGAAGCCATCTCTGCCATTGACATTTTCTCCGCTGACTGTATTGCCGCTGATGGTCGTATTGCTGATCGTCAGACTATTGTCTGAGAGAATTCCACCACCGTAGGCATCTCCTATGGGAGTTTCTGTAGTTTTGTCAATTATAATAGCTTTGTTATTACAAATCTTTGAATCTTTGATCGTCAATGCGCCATACGAGTAAATGCCACCACCGCTGTTTGCCTGATTATTGGAAATCGTACTATTGGAAATCGTACCACCAATAGAAGCACAGATTCCACCGCCTATGCCATTGCCACTGATAGCGGCAGTATTACCAGTGATCGTTGCATTGGAAATACTATATGAGCTTGCGCCATTTGTAATGCATACACCACCGCCATCTAGGTATGCAGAGTTGTTTGTGATCTCACCACCTGTCATAGTAAAAGCAGCTTTTCTAGCGATATATACCCCACCGCCCGAGCTACCGGTATTGCTGTCTGTGTGGTTATCCGTGATTTTTCCGCCATACATATTAAAAGTCGGAGAATCAGTATTCGATGATCCATCGCATTTGACTGCCAGACCAGAAGTATTGGTTGTATTATTGGTAAGTGTTCCGCCGTACATGTTGAATGTACCATTAGTGACATATACAGCTGAGTTTATATAATCTTTGATTGTACCTCCATAGAGATTGAAGGTCGCACCGCCTGACAGACTGATTGCCTTCCTACTCAGTTTAGAACCATCAGGTTTATATGATATCGTTCCCTGTTTATCCGCTTCCTTACAATCTGTCAAAGTGAGTTCATCAGTATTCACATCTAAATCAATATAATTACGATTGTTAGTGTTTGTATCGCTCGTAGTAATCGAAAATCCATTCAGACAGAGATTAACTGTTCCACTCGGTTCCCATTTCGTTGTAAGATCAACATTACGGGTCAGATAGTAATTACCTGCTGTGGCGGGTAATGAATCTGTTTGTTGCCAAGGCATAAAAGTAGTGTCTGCTTCATGCTGAGAATGACCTTCGTTACTGATCGCACCACCACAGATACAGTGCTTGTGCGGAGTCTGCTTTCTAAGGCGGATATATTGTTGATCATTGACAAAGAGGTCAAAGCCTGTACCATCATCTTTATAGCCATCTGCATAAAGATTGCTTAGATACTTTGCGCTCGTTTGGTCATATGTTACTATAGTAGAATCATCCGCACCTAATGTGTCTTGTGTTGCTGTAGAAATACCAAATCTTGCATTTTCATTCAGATCCCGTAATTCAATATAATGTCCGTCTTTGAGCAGAATATTTTTTGTATTATCTGTGATCTTCATGTTGCCGCTGAGAGTCAGATAACCGCCCTTATGGGTTATAGCGCTATCATTTGTAGCTTTAAAGCTGCTGATCGATCCGCCTACACTGTTATTACAGTTCGTCAAAGTGAGTTTTCTGCGAAGATCTTTAGTTTCATTTGTGCTGATTGCAGTATCTGCATTAAAACTAGCACCCTTTGTGATGTTATGACCATTCATACAGAGTACGATATTTTTCGTATAGGGTACTTCCCATGTGCTGTCAAGTACAATATCGTTTTTCAGACAGAAATAGTTCGTATCTTTAGTGAGACTGTTAGCATTGATCTCGGACAGGGAAGAAATCTCTGTGAACTCGATGGGCTCGCCGTTGTCCATGTGTACATGTGGCTTCTCCGTGTTAATCGTATAGGTATTGCCATTTTCATTTCGGGTTACATGTTTGTTTCTCGGGTCAAGAGAGGGAAGTACATTGTTAAGATGTCTCCATGGACTGGTGTTATTCGTTTGGCTATTCTGACCATTGTTGAGCAGCCAGATGAGTTCGCCAGATAATAATGATTCACGACCTTTTGCGACAATATTCGCACCATCATCTTTATACTTATTGGTACTTGTATCTGTACTATAGTAATAGCAGTTAGTGATAGTTCCACCGATCTGATTTGCAGCAATGGCATAGTTGTTCGTATATGTAAATGCTTGGCTGGTACTCTTGAAATAGCAGTTTGTAATTTTGCCTTGGTTATTGTAGACAAGACCACTGGCATTACTTACAGAAGTTGTATTAGTCTCACCGAGAAAAGCATAGCAATTTTCAATCTCTCCAAGGTTATCATAGACTAGTAGACCGACCGGTCCAACATTAAGAATCTTTGTGATCGTAGCACTGCAAAGTGAGATGTTACCTCCATAATTATGGGCAGCAAGTAAACCGCTATAGAGAAGCTTTTTATTATCTCCATTGGCACCAAAGTCGCTAGTTTTTACAGATAACTTTGTTATTGTGCCGCCATAGATATAACCAAACAGACCTCTGTAGGTGCACTCATTCTCAGTATGGGACATAAGATTTATATTGCTGATCGTATAATAAGAGCCGTCAAAGGTACCTTTATAAGAATACTGCTCGTTGTCCTTGTTACCAATCGGCACCCATTCTCCATCCCCAAGTTTTATATCAGCCGTCAATCTCGCACAAATTTCATTATTACCGTCATTTACCTGATCGCGGAACCATGCAAGTTCCTCAGCGGTAGAGATCAGATAGGGACTTTCCTTCGTACCTTTGCCGGCTGGTGTGCTGCTCAGCAACGCGATCCCATTTTCCTGATTGATCGCAGACTGTGTAGCGGTGGAGGGCGTAGTTTCACCTAGCGTATTTTCTGGTGAGGGGGGGGGTAGAGGGCATAGTTTCACCCGGTGTTTCCTGCTGTGTAGTAGAGGGATTTTCGCCCGATGTTTCTTCCTGTGTGGTGGACGGATTTCCGCCCGGTGTTTCTTCCTGTGTGACAGACGTACCGTTCAGCGATTCCTCCGCCAGTGCCACGCCGGATGGCAGCAGACTCAGACTGAGCGTAAACGCCAGAAACAGGCTTAATACTCGTTTTTTCATGTCCTTCTCCTTTAAAATATAATATTGGTTTATTTGTGTTATTACCTATTATACAGTTAAAATAACGGACTTGTAAATCGTTCCAAAGTATGAGATGCCCATTTTTGTTTTTTAAAGCTGCCAGAGGCATTGATTCCGGGGATCATTTTCCATATATAGCAGGAAGGTATATTTTATCGTGAAATAAAAGTTTTTAAAATGCAAGATCTTCTGTTTTCTGGAGATAGTTGCCGGTGTGTTTTTTGCTCGCTTTTTTTGTGAGTGCGATCTTGTACGAAAAATCATTCATGCTCTGGACGCTGATTTTTTCATTGGTAAAAAGTGCGCCGGAGAGGGAGGCGAGTGGGAAGGTCTCGGGCTCGCCGCGGCGGTTTTGCGAATGAATGCCGCCGTTGGCGTAATCTTCTTCTGAATAGAGTTCTTTCAGGCAAAGCAGAAAGCTGTCGATGATTCGGTCGAAAATCTGATCCAGATTGTAGTCATTTGATATGATGACAAAATCATCACCGCCTACATGTCCGATAAATTCACCGTTCTGACATGCATTTTCCATGCATCTTGCGACGGCTTTGATCATAATATCCCCGTTTTCAAAACCATATGCGTCGTTGTAGGACTTGAAGTTATCCAGATCCAGATAGAGAATAGAAAATGGATCTTTTGAGAATAAATGACCGGAGATCAGGTGCTCGATCTGGGTGTTTCCCGGAAGGTGCGTCAGCGGGTTGGTGTCCATGGCGCGTTCTACCTGTATGGACACGGAGGCTTCGAGCAGATCTTTGACAGTCACGATGCCGACATAGATTCCGTTGTCGGAGACGATGATTGCATCATACAGTCTGTTTTTCGGGCGGATCAATGCCAGACGGGATACGATCTCGATCGGCATGCGGGAGTCGACTTCCAGATAATCCTCATGAAAAAGGTCGCCTACCGTGTGTTTGCTGTAGAGGGAGTAACCGTATCTGCCACCGAAATATTCATTGATCCGTTGTTTTGTGACAAGACCGCAGACTTTCTGCTCGTGATCGACGATGCAGATTTCTGTGATGTCGGGCTGTTTTTGCATGAACTCGAACACGGCGACGGCTTTTGTATCGTAGGTCGTTGTGCCGAGCCGCTGACAGATGCTGCCGACATTTCCAAAGAAGCTGGGAGTTTCCTGCTTTATGGTCGTGGTTTTGTTTTCCGTTATGATGGTTTTACGGATGGAGTCGGGTATTCCATGAAGTTTTTCTGTCGGTTTGGCAAGAAAGTAGCCCTGACCGTAGTCAACGCCGAGACGGATCAACTGGATCATTTCTTCCTCTGTTTCGATTCCTTCTGCGATCAGGCAGATATTTTCGCCGTGACAGAATTTGACCAGACCTTCGAGTAGAGAACGTTTTACGGAGTTTTCGTGAATGTTCTGGATGAGTGAGATGTCCAGCTTGACGTATTTTGGATGGAGGAAGAAGATGCGGTTAAAATCTGCATATCCTTTGCCAAAATCATCAATCGCAATCTGGTAGTTCTGCTTTTCGTAATGGTTTACTACTTTTTGAAAGAGGTGGATTTCTTTGATGTTTGAGCGCTCGCACACTTCAAATACGATGTTTTCAGGGCTGATATTGTAGCGTTCCAGATAATTGAGGGTCATTCCCGCCTGAAAACGCTCGTCATTAAAGATGTTCGGATCTATATTCAGGAATAATTTTCTGTCCCCAAGTTTATTTTTTATTTCCTTTAAAGCCTTTTTGCGGCAGACGTATTCCAGATTCCATAAACAGTTGTATTCCTCGGCATAAGTAAACATTTCTTCTACGTTGAAGGTGCAGGGCTTGAGGGCGATGCGCGACAATGCCTCAAAGCCAAGAATGTCACCGTTTTGCAGAGAAACGATGGGCTGGTAGACCGGATATATCTTTTTGTCTTCTATAATCTGTTCCAACTGTTTTTTCACAGATAACTGATTGCTCAATGTTCTTCCTCCCGAATGTTCATATACCAATAAGTATACATGCTGTATGTAAATTCGGTATCAAGGCTGTGTAAAATGGAGATAAAAAGTAGATAAAATGAGGGCTTTGAGGCTATAACCGGTATGGATGTCGTTCGCGGGTTCTTGTAGTGCAGGCAGATATGAGATATAATGATTTAACGCAAATCAGAAAATAGAGGATTTTGGGGAGAGAGGAAAAACCTATGCATATAGAACATATTGCTATGTATGTAAATGAGCTGGAGCAGGCGAGGGATTTTTTTGTAAAATACTTTGGTGCGGCATCAAATGACGGGTATCACAATAAAAATACGGGTTTCCAGTCTTATTTTTTGAGCTTTGACGGCGGTGCGCGTCTGGAGATTATGAAGAAACCGCAAATGGAGGATGCCGAAAAGACGGCTACGATGTTATCAGTGGACCGAGAACGACCGGCGACGGATATTACGAGAGCTGCATCGTAGGGATTGAGGGGAATCAGATCGAGATTACGGAGTAATGAAAATTACATGAATATCAAATAGCTAAATTGAGGGAGGAAGCATCATGTACAATGCATCAAAAGAGAGATACGCCGTTATGGAGTATAATCGCTGCGGAAACAGCGGATTATTGCTGCCGAAGGTGTCACTGGGACTGTGGCATAATTTTGGGGATAATGCAAATTTTGAGAATATGAGGAAGCTGTGCTTTACTGCGTTTGATCAGGGAATTACGCAGTTTGATCTGGCGAATAACTATGGTCCGGAGCCGGGAAGCGCAGAGAAAAATTTTGGACGGATTCTGAAAGAGGATCTCGGTGTTTACCGCGATGAGCTGATCATAACGACCAAAGCCGGATATGACATGTGGGAAGGACCTTACGGGAACTGGGGAAGCCGCAAATATCTTCTTGCCAGTCTGGATCAGAGTCTGAAACGTATGGGACTGGAATATGTGGATATTTTCTATCATCACAGAATGGACCCCGATACTCCGCTGGAAGAAACGATGGGCGCACTGGCGAGTGCGGTAGCCAGCGGCAAGGCAATCTATGTGGGACTTTCAAATTATGATGGCAAGACTCTGGAGAAAGCGGCTGCGATACTGGAAGAAATGCATTGTCCGTTTGTAATCAATCAGAACCGTTATTCGATCTTTGACAGAAGCGTGGAGGAAAATGGTCTGAAGGAAATGACGGGCGCGCTGCAGAAAGGTCTGATTACGTTCAGCCCTCTTGCGCAGGGACAGCTCACAGATCGTTATCTGTACGGAATTCCGGAGGATAGCCGGATACGCACAGATGGCAGATTTCTCAAGGAAAGCAGCTTAGACGAGCACAGACTCGATCAGATCCGCAGATTGAATGAGCTGGCTGAGCAGCGTGGCGAGAAGCTTGCAGATATGGCTCTTGGCTGGCTGCTTCAGCACAAAGAAGTCACCAGTGTACTGATTGGTGCATCCAAGCCGCAGCAGATTTTGGATAACGTGAAAGCGATTTCCTGTGCACCGTTTACGGCAGAGGAATTGAAGCTGATTGATGAGATTTCTCTTATGTGAGAATAAAAACATTAAAATGTAAATATATGATAAAAGTGGCTCATAAAAATGTAATTATTTATAAAAATACACCCATAAAAATGTGAAAGTAGTATATAATAAAAACAAATAGGCTAGGGAGGTACGTTTTATGGGCTATTTAATTCGAAAGACGGATCATTTCTTACAGGAATGGAAAAAAAATCCTGATCGATACCCTTTGATCATAAAGGGTGCAAGACAGGTGGGAAAAACGGAAACGATTAGACGGTTTGCAAAGAAAAACTACAGGAATGTCATAGAGATTAACTTTATCACGGAGCCAGCCTATCAAGCAGTTGTTGAAGATGGATTTTCAGCGGACAGCATTACAAAATTGATCAGCAGAATTGATCCGTCTAAGCATTTTGTTGCAGGCGAAACATTGATCTTTTTTGATGAAATTCAAGATTTTCCGGAAATAGCTACAGCGCTTAAGTTTTTTAAAGAAGATGGCAGATTTGATGTTATATGTTCGGGGTCCTTGCTTGGAGTTCAATATCACCGTATTGCAAGTATTAGTGTAGGTTATAAAACAGATTATCAGATGTATTCTATGGATTTTGAAGAATTTCTGTGGGCGAAAGGATATTCGGAAGAAACCATAGTGGATATGTTAGATCACATGCTTTCGAAAACATCATTTTCTACATCAGAACAAAAAGTTTTTTCCAATCTGTTTCTGGAATATTGTATTTTAGGCGGAATGCCGGCGATTGTGTCTAATTATATTGAAACGGGAACATTTGAGGGATCACTGGAATTACAGCGGCAATTACTGATAGATTATGAGAATGATATTATAAAATATGCCGAGGGTTTGGATAAAGCTAAAATCCTAAGTGTGTATCGGTCAATTCCGGCACAATTAGCCAAAGAAAATAAAAAATTTCAGTATTCAAAGGTCGTGCGGGGTGGCAGGTCTAAGGACTATATGGGATGTGTGCAATGGTTGAAGGATGCCGGGCTTATCAATATATGTGAATGCCTGCAATTTCCGGAATTACCCTTGAAGGGAAATGTGAACGAAAATAAGTATAAAGTATATATTTCAGACACCGGTCTGCTGGTAGCCAGTCTGGATGACGAATCACAAACAGATTTGCGTGCAAATAAAAATCTTGGTGTTTATAAAGGGGCTCTTTATGAAAATTTTGCAGCAGAGGCATTAGTGAAGCAGGGATATGGATTATACTATTATTCTAAAGAAAATTCTACTTTAGAAGAAGATTTTTTTATTCGCAGTATGAATGAATTGATTCCGGTGGAGGTAAAAGCGAATACAAATCAGGCAAAATCCATGAATCAGTTAATAAAGAGCGATTCTTATGCAGATATCAAACATGGGATAAAACTTACTACAGGAAATATAGGGGTAAATGGAAATATCATTACGTTTCCGTATTTCTGTACGTTTTTACTCAAAAGATACATGAAGGAGCAAAAGATTTTTAAATGAGCGATCACGGAGGTATCATTGTGGAAATAAAAAGGATTCATCAGGAGTTTTCGGTATGTCAGGTAGAGGATTTTTCGCTGATTGGAATATTGTCTAA
>CALBJL010000006.1 GCA_937893485.1 uncultured bacterium
TGTTCTTACGGTCTCAGCAGTAAATGCTTCGACCTGATTCAAAATAGGCTTCCACGAGGTATAAGTCTCAGTTCCATCGTGCAAAGGCAGCAAAATCAGACATCTCTTGCGCGCGCTGCTACTTCTATGAATGGCTGACATAAACGTCATGAAAGGCAAACCCGCGTGGGGGCGGATTTGCCTAGATTATTGCTTATAATTGTATTTACAAATATATTTTATGGAGTAGTAGTTACTGTCCAATTCGAGTTGGAGCCAACAGTCAGTTCAGCCTTTTTACTTCCCTCTTCATATGTAACCGTTTTAACCTTCCAGCCAGTATCAAGCGTCACTGTACAAGTATAATTCTTAGAAATTCCAGTCAATTCACGTGCATTTTTTTCAACATCAGTTTCACCGTCACGAGTTACATTTTTAAATACAATCTTATTAGACGTAGGCACCGCTATATTCGCTGCATACGCCTCACTTGCTGCGGTCTCTGCTGCCAGATATGCGGTTCTTGCATTGATGATTACTTGCTTATCCTTTGCCTTATCGATGTACTTTAATAATGCCGGTATGGTGATTGCTGCTAAGATTGCGATGATGACGAGTACGACGATCATCTCGACCAGGGTGAATCCCCGCTGCTCCCTTGATTTCTGATACATTTTCCTGAAAAACTTCATGGATGTTTTCCTCCTCTTTTTGTTTCGATCCGTCCCATGTGACAAGACCCATTTTCATTTATTGTAGCATGGTTTGTGCGAAAACACAATTTTAAATCCGAATTGTGTGAATAAAATATACAATTTTACAATTTTTTATCTGATTACTGCCCTATTCCACGTCGGGCTGTGGTAAAATGTACTATAAATAGAACTTGAGAAAGGAGATTCTTTATGCGAATATTCACAAACCGCCTGCTGTGCGCGGTGCTCTGCATGGCAATGGTTCTGTCCTTTGCAGTCACAGACACTTATGCGGCGGGCAGCACAAAGCTCGATCCGGAAGTAAAGCGCGCCGTGACGCTCGGACTGGTGAGCAGCAGTTACCTGAAAAAGCCCTCTGCGGCAGCGACGACGAAGGACATTGAAACAATCATGGCAAAGTTCCTGAAAAAACGCGGTGCGAATGCATCCAAGCTGCGCACATGGAACAATCTGGCGAACGGCTCCGGCAGAACCGCCCGCAGCGCAGATTCCATCATGGCAATGTATTACGGAGCATCTTATCTGGCGAAAAACGGCAGCTTACATTTCCCTCTCCAGGCTTGGCGCTAAGACAGTGATCAGCAAGCAGGACATCGCAAAGGCAGATCTGCTCTCTGCATTTGCAAAACGCTACGCAAACGTACCCGCCAAATATCTGTCCTTTGAGCTGGAATCCGAGCTAAGCACCTATGCGGATGCGCCAAAAAAGATCAGCCGGCTCTCAAAAGATGAGATGGCAGACCAGTTCATCATGCTGGCAAACGCAATCTGGGCAGCCAACAGCGACCGCAGTGTCACCATATCCGCAGACGGAGAGCTCGGCGAGTGGAATATCCCCTTCTGGAGCAAGATCGCAGAAGCCGGAATCAACTTAGACTACCATATGTATGAGCCGCGCAGCTTTGTCGCTCCCGCGGCAGACCGCCATGTGAGTGTCTCTCAGATGGTCTGGCCGAACTTTGTCGATGAGAACGGCACAAAATGGACGATGGAAAAGCTGTACACCACCTATATCAAACCCTATCAGGATCTGGCAACGCAGTATGACGTTGGTTTTAAGATCGGTGAGAGCGGCATGTTTATCGGCTCATGGTCCGGCTATGAGAAACCGCCGTGGGCACAGAAATATATCGTCGCATGGGCGAAGGATTTTTCAAAGTGTATGCAAAAGCATGAGATTTCCTACTGCACCGGCAAACTGCTGGATGCCGGAAGTATCCTGTTTACGATCCCGCCCACCCGGGACAATGCATCCACTTATATCCGCAACGCCTCTTATACCAAAAAAACCTATCACCTGTCAGGCTATACGATGACCTATTATGTCAACCAGCCGTTCATCAAGGCACTGACTACCAGCAAATAGAACACGTAACCGGCAGTTTCTTCGGATGTATCACACATAATATATAAATAGAAACAAAATATCCACAGAACAATCCCTGTCCTGTGGATATTTTTATTTTTACATATTTCTATTTTACAACAATCTTCTGTTTTGCATTGCTGTATTCCCCATATCCGCACCGATCACAGATCTTTTTCAAAATGCTGGTAATCCTTGGAGTGCTGCCAGTCACCGCCCCATGAAAATCCATGCTCCTTAAACAACTGGTAGCACAGATCGTCATGATCGATCTTATACGGGAAATCCATACTCCGATCCACATAATCGGCTGCGTTGGCAGGTTCGATCGAGCGCTTGCCGTCCACCGTCTTGACATACGGATTATACAGCGTATTGATGTCTACCGCCATACCGAGTCCATGCTTGGAAATCTTCGTCGTATGGGAGATAAAACGGAAATTAAACGCCGAGGAATTGTTATCGCTCATCGATGCCTCATCATCCGCATCGTATTCGTCTATGAGCCGTATTTTCTCGATCGGATAGTCTGCCTCGTACAGCTTTTCAAAAATCTCGCACACATCATCCGCGATGGCTTTGTTTACGACCAGCTCACCTTCCTTTGTCTCACCGTCAAATCCCATATGCAGCACATGTACATAGCGCAGATCCTCCCGCGGCACGGTACAGTCCGCCTTGTAGGATTTGCCCTGCATCTTCTCAAAAATATCATCGGGGATCTCAGACACATAAAACTCATCAGCCTCGGATTCCTCCTCTGTCTTTGGCGCTTCCAGCTGCGGCTCGGGTGCCTCCGGTTCTGCCGGCTCAACCTCTGAATCTTCCGCGTCCTTCTGTACATCTTCTGTCACAGGTTCTGTCTCCTGCGGCTCGGCATCAGGTGTTTCCTCTGCCTCCGGTGTCTCCGGCTGCGGCTCGGATTCCTCTGTCTTTGGCGTTTCCAACTGCGTGTTTCCGCCGGACAGCTTTCCTGCAAGAAAGACCGACGTCGGTCCGTCGCTGCCGCCGATGACCGTGATGGTATCATCCGTTTTCTGGATGGAAATATATTTATTCACGATCACCACGCCGACTGCAAGTATACCGACCACCGCACCTGCCGCGATCCATTTCGCTTTTCTTTTCATTGTTGCGGTTATCCTTTCATTTGATGTAATAAATCATCTCGTGATTTCATCACTCGATAATATCGCCGTTCGCCAAATACAAATAAATTTGTATTTTTCTCACTTGCGCTCATTATACCACGCCAACAGGTTTCGCACAACGTTCTGCATCGACCGCAGAAACACATTTTCAACGCGGAGCGATATTCCATTTGTGACCGTCTGCCTGACGATCTTCTCATAATGGTTCTCTAAGATCGTAATCTTCTCTGCGTCCACTTTTCCGGGCACTTCCTCTTTCCCCGGCTCCTCCTGATCCTTCTGATCTCCCTGATCAACGGGCGCAATGGCTCCGCCACCGCCTCCACCGCTGCTGCCGCCTCCGGTGTTTCCACTGTTGCCACCGGTGTTGTCATCATTACCGGAAGAAGTGCTGTACGGTGTCAGTGTGCCCCGCACCTCATTGTAGTTAATCTTGTCATACGGCTCAAACAGCCACTCGTAGGTCTGGTTTTCCTCGATTTTCGTAGTCGGACTGAGTTCATCGTCCGTACCGCTTACAACCCAGCGGACAACTCCTGTCGGCCAGTCTTCATTACAGGTGAGCGGAACGTCTGCGATCGTCTTATCAGCTTCGCTGACCGGTGTATTCTCCGGCTCACCGGCGGGTGTCGCCTTGTTCACCGTGATCTCCACTGTGCCGTGAACCTCCAGATACGCCCCGGTATCATCCGGCACAAATTTCCATCCTACCTGATGTGTGCCCGCGTTGAGCTTCTGCTGTGATACCTGCCATACAAAGGTTCCTTTGACCGTTTTGTTGCCATCCTTCATCGTGCCAGCAATCTCGATGTCATGTAACCGGTCTCCGTAAGTGACCGCACTCTGTGCAACAGTCACATCACCGTCTGCCACAGCCAGCTTCTTCTCCGATGCACGGACTTTCAGCGTCAGCGTGATGTTCTCATAATTCTGCGTAATGACCGTGACTGTCACTGTACCGGCAACTCCAGTCGTGTCACCCGCATATGCCTTGACCGGCAGATACAGCACGCCGTCGGAAATGGTCGCACCGCTGCCATAATAACCGTCCAGATTGACCTGATCGAGCCGGTACTTGATCGTTCCGTAGCTTTTTGATGCCCCGAGCGCAGGCAGAAGCGATTTAAAATCAAACGTATAGTCCGCCTTGCAGTCGTTCTGGATCGTCAGCGTACCCGCTTTTGCTGTGGATGCTGCCGCCTGAGTGATTTCACCACCAAACAGATAGCTTGATGTCCG
>CALBJL010000007.1 GCA_937893485.1 uncultured bacterium
TGCTCACCGGAAAAGATGTCATTCTCGACCAGAACGAGTATATGAGTGCAAAGATCTGTCTGATCCTGCTGCTGCTTAT
Organism: uncultured bacterium; assembly: GCA_937893485.1. Taxonomy (GTDB): domain Bacteria; phylum Bacillota; class Clostridia; order Lachnospirales; family Lachnospiraceae; genus W0P33-017. The sequence continues at coordinate 80 of CALBJL010000007.1, forward strand.
CATATTGCTGTTTATCATTGCAGGCGGCATGGTGATCGTCGTGCTTTCCGAAAAATGGTACAAAAAGTATTGCGTGTCCGATGCGGAAAACCGTGAGATGGTCGCAAAGATCGAGCAGATCAGCCGGGAGAAAACGAAAAAGGACCGCCAGTTTGAGACAAAATACAATGCGTTTGAGGCGGATGCACTGATGAACCTGCTCATGCGCGTGGAGGAGAAAAAGGATGTGTGGCCGCTCGAACTGCTGCTCATCAACTGTCCGGCGGGCGAGGGGCGCGATGCATTTTTTGCGCAGCTACAGATTAAATTTAATGAAAAGACGATCCGTGTCATCGTCGATGATACTTATATCCTGCTGCTGAATCTGCGTGCAGAGCAGATGACGGATGAGGCGCGCAGGGCGCAGGTCGCTTCGCTTGGCGCGGAGTACGTGAACCGTAAATATCTGACCGAAAAGCCGCAGCAGTATCTGGAGGCGGTGTTTGTAAGTATGTGTAAAGAGGGTTTGGGCAATGAACAATAGGCTATTACGTGAGTATCGATTCAAATTTTATCTGAATGCGAGCCACAGCATTATTATCAACGGCAGACGGGGGGAGATCCATCCGCATACGTGGGAGATTACGCTCGATATTGTTGTGGAGCGCAGCGATTTCATGGAGTTTAATGCTTATGAGAAGGCGGCATCGGGCTTTTTTGTACAGTATCAGGATCGCATTCTGAATGATATTGAACCGTTTGATGTCGTGATCCCGACACTGGAAAATATCGTGGAGTATTTCGGCGACCGCCTGCGCCAGATCATGCGGGAGGTCGACGGCGAGCTGGTGCGCATCGAGGGCAGTGAGACACCGACGCGGAGCTATATCGTGACTTACACGCAGGATGAGCAGTATATGGCGGATATTAAACAAAAGACGGACAAGACGCTGGATCGCGTGATTGATGAGATGCTGGAGAGCGTATTAAATGATGACTAAACATTCGGATCGGAGAACGTATTTTAGAAATCCATGGAACATATTGGGCTGCCTGCTGGTACTGTCCGTCTATGCGGCGATTTCCGTCGCCATCATGTATGCGGTATCACGCAGCGGAGTCTGGCCGTCGGGATCGGATACGATGTGCCACATCTACAAGGGCTCCGTGCTGTATCAGGCATTGAAAAACGGAAACTGGTATCCGCTGTTTGACCCGATGTGGTACAACGGTGTGGAAATGATGCGCTATTGGGCACCGATGCCGGTCTATTTTCTGGCGATGTGTCAGGCGTTTGCGGGTGGTGACTGTTTTGGCGGTTATCTCGTGTTTTTAGGGATTGTATTCTTTCTGGGCGCGCTGTCGTGGCTTGTCATCGGGTGCCGCCATCAGCGACCGGCGCTCGGAGCCATCTTCGGGGTGCTGTGGTTTTTCATGCCGAACAATCTGCTGGCGGTGTTTGTAGAGGGCAATCTGCCGCGCGCGCTGTGTATGGTCGTGCTGCCGCTGTTTGTGGAAAATGTGCATGATTATCTGCTGGAGCGGCGCTGGAGCAGCCTGCCGAAGCTCACTGTCTGCTTTGTGTTTATGACGATGTGCCATACCGGATATGCGGGTATGATCGCGCTGGCGATGCTCGTATTTCTGGCGGTATTTGGGATTTTATACCGCAAGTCCGGCAGGGCGGCGGTACATGTGCTGCTCGCGGTGATCTGCGGCTTTCTGCTGACCGGAATCTGGCTGTATGCCTCGTTGCAGGGCGGCATTACTTCGACGGACAGCTCACAGGTCATGCGGCAGTTTTTCCAGAGCGCGTGGCTCTCGCTTGATCCGCTGCGGCGGTTGTCGCAGGGCTTTGATGTCTTTTATTTCGGATTGGCGGCGTTGATTCTCGTTGTGTTCGGGATGCTGCTGTCGCGGAGAAAATCAATGGCAGGCTTCTGGACTGCCTTTATTATCTTTTTGTGTACGACGACTACGATGTATGATGTGCTCGTGTTGCTGCCGGGCAGCCAGTATCTGTGGATGCTGCGGTTTATCTCAATCGCGCTGTGTTTTGCGCTGTACAGCCTGTTGATCTGGCGCACATTGAAAAAGCCGTTTCTCGTCGTGCTCATGCTGTTGCTTGTGCTGGATACGGTTCCGTCGCTGCGCCTGATCTATGGGGAGCAGAATGCCGTGACACCGGATCAGAGGCTCACACAGCTTGAGGAGACAACGCTGATCGGGGAGGCAAAGGAGATCACGAAGCAGCGTCTGACGTTGATCGATTTGAGTACGCTCGGAGCGACTGCGGCATATTGTGTGTCCGATCCGGCGGACGGAGTCAAGGCGACGTTTGGTGCGGGCTGGCAGTCGGCGGCTACGGCGATGAACATTTCAAGATTGAATGAATCTTATGAGAATGCGAACTACCTCTATTTATTTGACCGTATGCTGGAGCTGGGCAGTGATACGGCGGTCATACAGATCGCGAACAGGAGCAACCGCGAGGAGGATCTGCAAAAGCTGGATGCGGCGGCAAAGAACGTCGGCTATACGAGAATCGACAGCAACGACGGCTATTGCCTGTACCATATGGACACGCCGGAGAATTTTGGCGTGGTCAGTAAATATTCTGCGATCGGTATCGGTACGTCCGCACCGCTCATATCGATGGCATTTCCGGTTGTCGAGGAAACGTCATCCACAAACCTGAACGATTATACCTATGAGCAGTTGTCGCAGTATCAGACGGTTTATCTGTCCGGTTTTACCTACGACCGCAAGCAGGAGGCGGAGGAGATGATCCTCAAGCTGACAGAAAACGGCACGCGGGTTGTGATTCTCGCGGACGGTATTCCGGTGGACAATTCAAGCGGTGTGCAGAGCTTTCTCGGGACAGACAGCCACAGCATCAGCTTTAAAAACGGTTATCCGGAGTTGGATACGATCGACGGTATGCTGCACTGTGACCTGTTTCCGGCAGGCTATACGGACTGGAAAACGGTCTATATCAACGGACTTGATGATGTGTGGGGCACCGCACTGGATCTGGATCAGCCGTTGGATTTTTATGGAACTAAGTATAATGAGAACCTGATCTTTATCGGATTGAACCTGACGTATCACTATGCACTCACGCAGGACGCACAGGTGGGCGCGCTGCTGTCACACGCGCTTTCGCTCGATCCGGATGCGCTGCCGGAGCGGACGATCGTGCCGCTGGGTGTTACCTATGATGCCGACCGGATCACCATCCAGTCGGGGCAGGACAATGTCAATACGACGATCTCATACCATGATATTTTTGTAGGCAGCCAGCCGTTTGAGGAGAAAAATCACCTTGTTTATGTATCGCGGGGAACGACGGTCATCACGATGGAATACCCGTATCTGAAGGAGGGCGCACTGATCAGCGCGGTGGCGGCAGTTCTGACCGCCGCTCTGTGGAGCATTACCGGAAAGCGGGCGAAGAAGGAAAAATTACAGCAGGAAGGGCAGACAAAGCAATGATAAAAAATGTAGTGATGGATATGGGAAATGTGCTGATAGATTATGCACCGCAAAAGACACTGGAGCGGTATTGCAGGTCAGAAGAAGAAAAACGGATGATCATGGAGCAGCTGTTCTGCAGCGATATCTGGATCATGGGAGACCGCGGGGAGATCGTCAATGATGAGCGCTACGCACTCGTCAAGGAGCATCTGCCGGAATCGATGCATGGGACGCTGCGGCTCGTTGTAGACCACTGGCAGGAGGATCTGGCACCGATGCCCGGTGCGGAGGAGTTCGTCAGAAAATGCAGGGCAGACGGCTATCGGATGTATGTGCTGTCCAATGCGTGCCAGCTTTTTTACGAATATTTTCCCAGAAATATAGATGAGACGCTGTTCGACGGCATCATGGTGTCGTCGAGCGTAAAGCTCATCAAGCCCGACCCGCGCATCTATGAGCTGCTGTGCAGTACCTACGACCTGATTCCGGAGGAGTGTGTGTTTATCGACGACCGTCCGGAGAATGTGGAGGCAGCGCGGGGCATTGGCATGAAGGGGATTGTGTTTACGGGAAGCTATGAGGGGCTCGGGCTAAGTCAGAGACGATAGAGGCGATACACTGTAATTGTGTATCGTCTAATTTTTTCAGATTCAGATTCAGTTCGCGCAGTAATTTAGGGCGTGAATTATCGATGTCAAAGAATTCTTTTGGCGTAATTCCTAAAAATTCGCAGATAAAAAAGAAAGCGGACATAGACGGAAGTGCCTTACCGCTCTCAATATTGTTGATATATCCGGCGTTCTGACCGATGGAAAGACTCATTTCACGGGCAGAAACGCCTTTTTTGTTCCGCAATGCAGTCAATCGCTGTGCAAATTCTTCTTCATACATAATAAACACCTCCCTAGCATTGTAACTGATAGTTTTGCACATTTTGTCATATTTATTCCGTTATTACTATTGGAATAACGGAATAAATGTGACATAAAGAAAAATTCAATACATTCAAAGCGATATAGCTGAAAGGAAAATGAGAAACAGAAAAGTAACGCAGTTATTTGCCGGACTCATGGTGACAGCACTCGTGCTGACCGGCGGCGTAGTGCCGCCCACAACATCTCTGGCAGCCACAAAGACGGTTACGATCCGTACACAGAAGGAGTTGCGGGCAGCGTTAAAAGATCCGAAGGTCACATCCATTGTGATCAAAACTGCCAAGGGAGTGACCTTCACGATCAAGGATGGAGATTACAGTGATAAAAAGCTGGTGATTTCATCACCCAAAGCGACCATTAAAAATTACGCCAGCTTTGAGAAGATCGAGATCCGTGACGGAAATACCGTTTATGACCGTGGCGAGGGAAATCAGATTGTCGTTAAGGATAAGAATGAGCTGAAGTTTGTTGCCGGAAAGCGGGCGGCAGATGTCAATATTATGGTGACCTCCAGAGCGGTAAGATCGACATTATCAATAATGCAAAGGATTCAACGATTGTGACAGCCGCAGATGCCAGTGTCGTATTGAACCAGTCGGCAAATCTGACAGTTGCGGAAGGCACAAAATTAGAGAAGTTAGAGGTGAAGGCGGACGCAGGTATTACCGTTGCAAAGGGCGCAGAGGTACAAAATATCGCTGTTATGAGTCACATGCCGTGAAGGTGACATGGCAGGCCCCCGAAGCTTATAACAAAGATGCCGATGCAGGCTTCTATGAATTTACCGCGAAGCTGGCAGACGACGAGACCGTGATTGTACCTCAGGGAGTAGAGCTTCCGAAGGTCAATGTAGTCATTGCAAAGGCAGAAAATGCAACGACCTGTGCTGCTCCGACTGTAAACGAGAGTCAGACGACCGCGGACAGCATTACCCTGAATGCGGTTGAGGGAAAAACAGTCGAGTATGCATGTGCAACGACAATGGACGCACCGGCTGAGGGCTGGCAGGATAGTGTTACATTTACCGGTCTGGATGCAGGAACAACCTATTATTTCTTTGCACGTGTGAAAGAGGAGCAGAATTACCTTGCAGGCACAGCGAGTGAGGGTGTGTCTGCGACCACTTCAAAAATCAGTGGGGCGGAGATTACTGCGATGACGGCAGATACATATGACTTGTTGTATAAGGATTGGGATGGAGCGCAGAAGGATGTAACGGCATACGGAACACCGACATTTACGACTGATTCCTCAGATCCGACAAAGATCACGGTCACAGGTGATTTGACCTATGTGACAGGTTTTACCGGCTTCAATGAGTCAACTGCTGCTGAGCAGGAAGGTCATTATCTCACCCTCCAGTTTGCGGCACCGGAGGGTATGACAGAATTGCCGGAGGGCGTATCCGTTACGTGCGGCAATAAGACTTTTGGAAAAGACACTTTTGATGATGTCAATGGTGCTAAGATTTTTAGTCTGATCTGGCGGATTGAAGATACTGCCAATAACAAGACAATTACCATCGATTGGGATGGTGAGAATGTAACAGAGTATGCGCCTACAACTTATACGTTGGACATCAGTGGTCTTATCTTGAAATCACAGGAATAGAATAAACACAAACGGCTTGGGAAACAGCGTTTCCCAAGTCGTTTTTTAATTTATAGAAAATTCCTTCCTACTAAATCAAATTCTCAAAAAGCGAAATAATATAATTGACGCAGTTTGCTTGCGACTCTATAATGAAATCGCAGGAATAGAACAGAAACACACTTGGAGGACAGGCATGGCATTAAGGGCAATTTTTATAGATATTGATAACACGCTGCTCAGCTTTGACGAGTATGTGAAACAGACCATGAGAGAGGGCTTTGCACATTTCGGGTTAAAAACGTATGAGCCGTGGATGTATGATAAATTTACGCAAGTGAATAACGGACTGTGGCGGCAGATCGAGGATGCGACACTTACATTCGGGGAACTGACGAAGATCCGGTGGAATCGGGTATTTGAGGAGCTGGGCATTGATTTTGACGGACCGACATTTGAAACGTATTTCCGCGGTGCGCTATACGACAGCGCGATTCCGGAGGAGGGTGCTTATGAACTGCTGGATGCCCTGAAAGGAAATTATCTGTTATGTGCGGCGAGCAACGGACCGTATGAACAGCAGCTGCACCGGCTGGAGATCGCAGGGATGCGGGAGGCATTTGATTATGTGTTTATCTCTGAAAAAGTGGGAGCGGCAAAGCCGTCGGAGAAATTTTTTGATTATGCATTTGCAGATTTAAACGCCGGACGCACCGGGCAGATCACACCGCAGGAGTGCATGATGATCGGCGATTCACTTACCTCGGATATTAAAGGCGGTCAGATGTACGGAATGAAAACCTGCCTGTACCGGCGGAAGAAGGATCTGATTGCGCCGGAGGGTGTGCTCGTGGCGGATTCGCTGCGGGAGGTTGTGAGCCGGGTACATGAAGCCGACAAATAGGATATGAATGATTGGAATGTACATAGATGGAGAGGAGCTATACATGCAACAGACAGCAAACGCAAATGCGACAGACGAGGCAAAAAGACTGTTGAATTATTTATCGGAGACAGCGGGAGACCGGCTGATCACCGGACAGCACACGCAGACAAATCTGATGGAGGAGATCGGATATATCCGTGAAAAGACAGAAAAGGAGCCGTTGCTGAGGGGCTTTGAAATGCTCGCATATTCGCCGAACATCAACTATGACGATGCGGCGGAGGCGTGTCTGACGGAGGTATATGAGAATCGGAATACGATGGAGACTGCGCTTCAATGGGCGAAAGAGTCCGGCGGCATCGTGACGCTTTCGTTTCACTGGTTTTCACCGCTGGGTGGACATGACAAGAGCTTTTATGCAGAAAATACCGATTTTGACGCGACAAAGGTATTGGAGGAAGGCACACCGGAGCGCGCTGCGTTTTATCACGATATGGATGTGATCGCGGCGGAACTGCGAAAGTTTCAGGAAGCACGGATTCCGGTGCTGTGGCGGCCGTTTCACGAGTCGGACGGCGAATGGTTCTGGTGGGGAGCGAAAGGACCGCAGACCGCGGCAAAGCTGTACCGCCTGATGTATGAGTATTACACGGACGAGCTGCATCTGGATCACTTGTTGTGGGTGTGGAACTGTGCGGCGGAAGATGCATATCCGGGTGATGACTGTGTAGATATAGTATCGGTAGATATTTACCTGACTGCTTATGAGCGCACGGACTATCATGAACAGTATGAGCATCTGATCCGTGTCACATCCCAAAATAAGGTCGCTGCACTGGCGGAGGTCGGCTATCTGCCGGACATCGCGCTGCTTGCACAGTCGCACACGCCGTGGGCGTATTACATGACATGGTCAAAGGAGTTCTGCATTGGGGAGCAGTATAATCGAACCGAACAGTTGCGGGAGATGTATGGCAGTCCCTACGCAGTTACATTGAAATAAAAGAAAGAGGAATATTTTATGAACACACAAATACAGGCAGTACTATTTGATATGGATGGCGTGATCTTTGATTCGGAGATCAAGGTCATTGAATGCTGGAAGGACATTGCTGAAAAATACGGCTTTGGGGATATTGAGGCACCGTGCTATGAGGCGCTCGGCACGACGCGCGAAAAGACAAAGGAGATCATGCTGGAGCATTACGGGGCAGATTTCCCCTATGATGAATATAAGGAAGAGATGTCCGCACTGTTTCACGAGCGCTACGGAGAGGGCAGACTGCCGAAAAAGAAGGGCATAGAGGAGCTGTTACAGTTTTTGCATATGCATAATCTGAAAGTCGCACTCGCATCGTCTACGCGTAGGGAGGTCGTCACACAGGAGCTGCGCGACGGCGGGCTGATCGATTATTTTGATGCGGTGATCTGCGGGGACATGGTCGCGCGGAGCAAGCCGGAGCCGGATATTTTTTTAAAGGCGTGTGAGGTGCTTGGCGTGGCACCGGAGCATGCGGTCGGCATCGAGGATTCTTTCAACGGTGTGCATGCGCTGGCGGCAGCCGGAATCACGGCGGTCATGGTGCCCGATCTTAAACAGCCGACAGAGGAGATCCGCGCGCTGGCGACAGTCGTGCTGCCGGATCTGACCGCAGCAAAAGCATATCTGGAAAAAATTTTATAAAAAGTAAATTTCCTGCAACAAAACAGATTCTTTTTCACACTTATATTATGTAAGACAGATGAACGGAATCCGGAGGATGGCTATGGAACGAGAGAAAATGGTGCGCGCGGCAAAGGCAGGAGACGCGGCGGCATTCACAGAATTGTACAGGGATGTGTATCAGGAGATGTACCGGTTTGCATATTATCTGCTGCACCATGCGGAGGATGCAAAGGATGCAGTCAGTGATGCGGTGATGGATGCATGGACATCGATCGGGTCTTTGCGGGAGGACGGCTCGTTTAAACAGTGGATTTTTTCCATACTGGCGAACAAGTGTAAGGCAAAGATGCGCGAGTATGTGCGCCGTTCGGTGGAGCTGACCGATGTGGCAGCTGATACACTGACTGCGCCGGATCACATGCCGAGTGCCGAGCATTTGCAGGTGCGTGAAGAATTCCAAAAGCTTGAGGAGACGGATCGCCTGATTATAGGGCTTCATCTGTTTGCGGGTTACCGGACGCGGGAACTGGCAGAGGCGTTACATATGAATGAAAACACTGTGCGTTCAAGGGAGCACCGGGCACTGAAACGCATGGGCGAAGCGCTGGAAAGAGTGTAAGGAGGGTCCGCATATGGAAGAGAATCGATTATTGGAGCGCATGTGGCGGGAAGCACAGCAGGTGGAGGTTCCACCGGAGCTTTTGCCGGAGCAGATGGAAAAACGCATCTGCGGGCAGCAGAAAACGACGCATCACAGCGGCAGTCAAAACGGAAACAAAAACGAGAATAAGAGCGAAAATAAAAACGGGCATAAGAGCAAAAACAGGACACCGCGCGTGCCGGTCTTTCACTGGCATGGATATGGCAGCCGTGTGGCAGCGGCAGCCGTCGTGCTCGCAGTATCACTCACTACATTTGCGCTGGCAGGGCGCCAGACATTGTCCGTGGGCGATCATGCAGATGGCGTGACGGTGTCTGACCACAGCAGCCAGCCGGCGGCAAAAGGTGATGAACCGTCCGGCGCGGATGATGGGGCAGGAACCCTGGATGGCAGTGAGCCTCAGGATGATGAGGAAAATCTTACGTCTGTCACAGAACTGGGCGACTATCATCAAGCGAGCGGTTATGAAGAAGTCGGACGCATGTTCGGAGTGTCTCAGAATGATTATGCAAACGGTACGATGATGGGCTGGGAGCTGACCGAAGGACCGGCGGCGGGTGACAGCGTCAGTGCATCCCGTGATACACAAAAGCAATTTGCAGTGCAGGATAGTGCAGACACCGCTGATACGGCAGATGTGTCCGCAGGCAAAGAGTTTTCCACGACTAATCTGCAGGTGGAAGGTGTGGATGAGAGCGATATTGTAAAAACCGACGGACATTATATTTACATCGCCTCTGACCGTGAGGTGCGTATCGTCGATACGACTGACGGGCAGGTGAGACAGCTTGGCAGCATCACGCCGAAATTCGAGGGCAATCTGGATACGATCCGAGAGATGTACGTGTCCGGAGACCGGCTGGTGCTCATCGTGCAGAAAGAGAATACCGAGCAGATCGGAGAGGATACGTCCTATGTGATGGGTGATGTCGCTTTTATCTCCAATCAGCGCATGCATACAGAGGTGCTGACCTATGATATCAGCAGTCCGGCGGGCGCACAGCTTACAGGCACGTTTGAGCAGGACGGCACATACAATACGTCGCGGAAGATCGGCAACCGTGTTTATCTGTTTACCAATTATTTTGTGGATACTTATCAGTTATACGCAAAGCTGATGGAACAGCCGGATGATGCGGCGCTCCCGGAGGGAGGAGCAAGTTCGCGGCAGACACGTATGTATCCGGGTGAAAAGGAAGTTCAGACGGTACTCCCCAAAGTGCAGGGAGAGACGATTCCGTCCGACTGTATCTATCTGCCGGAGCAGCAATGTCAGGGTGGTATCGTGATCGCTTCGTTCGATGCCTATGAGCCGGAGACAGTCTGTGACCGGAAACTGATCTTTAGCGGATATTCGACCATGTATGTGACGCAGGACAGCGTCATTTTATACCGGTCGGACTATTCGGAGGCGGTCGAAAATACAACAACGGCACTGACCAAATTCAGGATCATGGATGGACAGATCATCGCCGACTGTGCAGAGTCAGTTGTGGGGGAAATCTATGATACGTTTGCGATCCATGAAAGTGCCGCCGGCGATCTGTATGTGCTGACGACAGATTATGAGACGAACCATCTGTTTGTGCTGGATGAAAAACTTAAGATCAAGGGAAGGATCGATCACATCGCGGATGGCGAGACCGTTTATGCGGCACGTTTTGTCGATGACATCGGTTATTTTGTCACCTACCGGAACATGGACCCGCTCTTTACGGTCGATTTCAGCGATCCGGCAAACCCGACGCTGATCGGCGAGCTGGAGATACCGGGATTTTCAGATTATTTACAGTTCTGGGATGATACGCATCTGATCGGTGTCGGCGAGGAGCGCATCGGGGCGGACAGCGAATTTATCGGTATGAAGCTGTCGCTCTATGACATTTCTGATCCGATGAAGGTCACAGAGAGCGATAAAGTCGTATTGAAGGATGCCTATGCAGCTCCGGCAGCGTATAATTACAAGGCATTGCTTGCAGACAGCACGAAAAATGTGATTGCATTTCTGACTGATGACGAGAGTGCACACAACGATATTTCCGAGCGGATCTACCGGGTGACGGATGGCAGACTGCAGGAGCAGCGCACGGAGCGCGTCTGGGAGGGCGATGATTATAGCCGCAGCTCGGATGCTTACCGCAACGTCTATATTGGTGACACCCTGTATCTGGTATGTTCGGATCAGATCATCGCCTATGATATGTCGGACAAATTCGCACGGATCGGTTCGTATGAGCTGCATTGACGGCGGATGCCATCGTGAAAAAGGACACAATCATATAGAATATAAACACAAATATATCGAATAATCACAGAAATCCTTAAATTTTCATAAAAAAACACACAGAGCATGTCTCACATGCTATAATACCAATCGGGCAGGAGGAAGACCTTCTGTCCGATCTTTCGTTATAGTAAGTAGGATAGCTGCGAGGGCAGTTATCCGATCAGAAAAACAGAGGTGGAACGGATGAAGAATAAATATGATCGAATCGCACTCGTGCTGCTCAGCGCGGCGCTGACCTTTACCGCGGTGGCTCCGGCTGCGGCGGCAGGTATGACAGGTACAGCGACAACCGCTGCCGCGGCGAGTGCGGAGAAAACAAACCCGACCTATGATGTGTCGCTGGCGCGCCGCGTGCTCGTCGCACAGGGTGTGTTAAAGCCAAGCCAGACGACGGCGGCAGGGCTGAAAAAGAAGGTCAGCAGACAGGAGTTTGCGAAGATGCTCGTACAGCTCTCACCGTATAAAAATAAGGTTGGAACGACCGTCAAGACATCCATGTATTCCGATGTGAAACGGACGAGCGCTTATGCACCGTATATCCGCATTGCAGTGGAAAACGGCTGGATGAAGGGCAATCTGAGTGGAAAATTCCGTCCGAAGCAGGCTGTGACTTTGCAGGAATCCGTAGCTGCGGTGCTGGCGGTGCTCGGCTATGAGGACAGTGATTTTCAGGGCAGCCTCAGCAGTGCCAAGATGTCCTTTTACAAGGCGCAGAAGCTGGACACCAATATCAGCAAAAAGGCATCTGCGGCGATGACCTATAAGGAGATGAGCTGCCTGCTCTACAATATGCAGGTGACACCGGACAAGAGCGGTACGATCTATGCGCGTTCGTTAGATTATGAGCTGGATGCAAACGGGGATATCGCGTATCTGCCGCTTGTCTACGATGAACTTGACGGACCTGTCATTGCACAGGCAGACTGGCAGAAGCAGATTCCGTTTAAGACCGGCAATGCCACGATCTATATTGATGGATCAAAGAGCTCCACGGACAATATACATATTTATGACGTACTTTATTATTCCAAAAAACTGAACAGCATTTTTGTCTATCAGGATCGTGTGACCGGACGGTTGAATGGCGTGTCGCCGGACCGTTACACACCGAATGCGGTCACAGTTGCAGGCACGAGCTATACGCTGGCGGATCAGCAGATCGCATATGATGTGTCTGCGATGGGCAGCTATGCGATCGGTGATTATATCACGCTGCTGCTTGGCAAGGAGGGCAAGGTAGTCGGCATCGGCAACGCCGCGACGCTCAATTCGTTTATCGGCGGTATCGTATTGTCAAAGGACGAAAAAGTCAGCGATGATAAAAACGATACAACGGTGAAAAAATATATTACGATGTTAGATACACTCGGAGAGACACACGAGTACGAGGTCGAGGATCTGACGAAGTTCTCGGAGCGTACGCCGGTTGAGGTCGCATTTGACAACGGCAAGCCGGTTGTCAATAAGGTGACGATCGACAGGCTCAACGGTATTGTGAGCTCCGATGCGGGCCGGTTTTCAAGCTATCAGCTCTCGGAGAGCATCCGCGTGCTCGAGTATGACAACGGCGGCAATTACAGCCGGATCGACCGCAAGCGTCTGGCAGGGCTGACGATCAATGCAACCAACATTCTCTATTATCACGTGAATGCAAATAAAGAGATCACGGATCTGATTGTGCGCGGTGTGACAGGGGATAATTATAAATACGGCATTCTGACCAGTGCGAGCGAGGTGTCCAGTCCGGCGACGATGACCTTTATGGGTACTTACAGCTATCAGATCGGCGATGAGAGCGGTTATGCGACGAGCAACGGACAGATCTTTGCGATGCAGGGCTACGTCGGACCGGCGCAGTTTGCATTTGCGTCAGACGGATCAGTGACCGGTATCAAGACGCTTGGCAGCATTACGGTGACTTCCATTACGCAGACAGAAGTTTCTAACGGAAGAAACGCATATGTGATGGCAGACGATGTCGGTGTCTATCTGAAAAAGGGAACATCTTATTATGCGACTGAGCTGTCCAAGGTGATGAGTCTGTCGAATTATGAACTGACGGCATACTATGACGGGACGACAGGCGGCAGGGTACGTGTGATCGTGGCAAAGGCAAAATAAAAATAGGAAGAAGAAAATGAAAGAGAAAATCGTATTATTTTTAAAAAGGCATAAAAAAGGACTGATCTTTCTTGTCATTCTGGTAGTCGTGGGCGTGGTAGTCGTGCCCCGTGTGATCGCGAAAAAAGCGAATGATATGATGGAGGGAATGTATCAGACACAGACACCCGATAAGCAGGATCTGCAGGTCGAGCTGACCGGAACCGGCACGATCGAGCCGAACGATCAGTATTCGATCACGCCGATGGTGCAGGGAGAGATCATTGAGGCTGCGTTTGAGGAAGGCGACATCGTAGAAAAAGGGCAGGTGTTGTACCAGTTTTCCACGGAAAATGTAGAGGATTCCATCAAATCCGCACAGCTTGGCGTCGAGCAGGCAAAGCAGAATTATAATGATGCGGTAGATAGCAAGCAGCAGACGAAGGATAACCTTTCGCTCATATCGGATCAGGAGGGCTATGTGAAGAAGCTGTACGTGTCCGCAGGTCAGAAGATCACGGCAGGCAGCAAGGTGGCAGATGTGTATGACAATACTATGATGTCACTCGAAGTACCGTTCAATGCATCGGATGTGAAAAACAGCTGGCTCGGCAACCGTGCGAATGTCTATGTGGAGGACGAGGGCGAGCGGCTGCGCGGTACGGTGACAAATATCGATCCGACGACAACGACGCTGGCAGGAAACATGGTCGTCCGCTATGTGACGATCGAGGTGATCAATCCGGGCGGAATCGCAGCCGGAATGAGCGGCTCTGCGAGCATTGGCAGCGTCGACTGCAACACGGCGGGTACGTTTTCGGTCAAATCAGAGGGCACATTGATCGCTGATGGCAGCGGTACAATCGATTCTTTGAAGATCAAGGAAGGTAAATATCTGAACAAGGGAGACACCTATCTGGTGCTGGAGGATGCGACGGTCGGAGACAGTGTCAAAAGTTCACAGCTCAGCGTGGAGAGCGCCGAGAACCAGCTTTCCAGCGCGAAAAAGAGTCTGGATGATTACCGCGTGACTGCGCCGATCTCCGGTACAGTCATCACGAAAAACGCAAAGGCGGGAGATAATATCAATGCGACCTATGCAAATCCGCTCGCGGTGATCTATGATCTGTCAAAGGTAAAATTCCGCATGAAGGTGGATGAGCTGGATGTGTTAAAAATTGCGGTCGGACAGGAAGTGTCGGTTACTGCGGACGCATTGCCGGAGGTAGAAATGACCGGACACATTACAAATATCAGCTTAGAGGCGATCACAAACGGCGGTGTGACCGAGTATCCGGTCACGGTCGAGATGGATGAGGTCGGATCGCTGCTGCCCGGTATGAACGTATCGGCAAGGATCGTGCTGGAGGAGCAGAAGAATGCGCTGTGTATTCCGGTTGATTCGCTGATGCGCGGAAATGTCGTTTATGTGAAAAATGCACCGGAGCAGCAGACGAGCGAGGAAGAGCTTGCGGATGGTGTGCCGAACGGATTTCATGCGGTCGATGTGACCGTCGGCATCAGCAACGATTCCGAGGTGCAGATCTTATCCGGTCTGACCGAGACGGACGAGGTATATGTGCCGCGTACCGAGATTACGGACATGAACCAGCTCATGATGGGCGGCGGCATGGAATACTATGAGGAAGATGACAGCGAGGAATAGGACAGCTATGGCAGAGGGCAGACAAAATGAACAGCACCCGCATCTGATTGAATTGCAGGATATTTATAAGATCTATCAGATGGGAGATACACAGGTGCGCGCCAATGACGGGATCTCATTTTCAATTGACCGCGGCGAGATGGTCGCGATCGTTGGAAAGTCCGGCAGCGGAAAGTCTACGATTATGAATATCATCGGTGCGCTGGATGTACCGACCGATGGAAAATACTATCTCAACGGCATTGATGTAGGCTCAATGACAGACAATGAGCTGGCGGTGATCCGCAACAAACAGATCGGTTTTATTTTTCAGCAGTACAATCTGCTGCCAAAAATGAATCTGGCAAAAAATGTGGAGCTGCCGCTGCTCTATGCGGGCGTCGGGGATCTGGAGCGCCACGAGCGCGCCATTGCATCGCTGGCGAAGGTCGGTCTGGGTGATGTGTGGAAAAAATACCCCAATCAGCTCTCCGGCGGTCAGCAGCAGCGTGTATCGATCGCGCGTGCGCTGGCGGGCAACCCGTCGCTGATCCTCGCGGATGAGCCGACCGGTGCGCTTGATTCGCGGACGAGTCGGGAAGTGCTGGACTTTTTAAAAGAGTTGAATGAAGAAGGAAATACGATCGTCATTATCACACATGATAATTCGATCGCAGTAGAGGCAAAGCGTGTGATCCAGATTCATGATGGCAAAGTGATATTTGATGGAACCGCACACGAATATAAGGAGAAGATAAGCGCAAAATGAAGACATCACAGGCATTTTTTATGGCATTTTCGAGTCTTGTCAGCAATAAAATGCGGTCGTTTCTCACGATGCTTGGCATGATCATCGGTGTCGGTGCGGTCATCGCAATGATCTCGCTGATGGATGGAATGATCGGATATACGATGGATTCTTTTTCAGATCTGGGTGCGGATACGATTACGGTCAATCTGACGGGGAAAGGATCAAAGCAGCTGACAGACGAGCAGATGTACGAGTTTGTGGAGACGCACAGCGAGGCGTTCAGCAAGCTCTCGCCGAGTGCGTCACTGACGGCAACCGTGCGAAAAAGGAGCACATCGGTCAAAAACGAGACGATTACAGGTGTGAGTGAGAGCTATGTTGACATTCAGTCGTTGAAGCTGACGGACGGACGGTTTCTCGCCTATGCGGATATGCTCTCGCGCAGCAAGGTGTGCGTGATCGGCACGTATGTGTGCAACGAGCTGTTTGACGGTGAAGATCCGGTCGGGGAGACGATCAAGATCGGTGCGGACAGCTACGAGGTGATCGGACTGCTGGAAGAAAAAGGCGATTCGACCAAATATTCGCAGGATGATGTGATCTATGCACCCTACACACTGGTGAGCAGGGCGGCGGGCAGTGCCAATCCGTCCGGCTATACGTTAAAAATGACAGACCCGGACAATTCGACTGCGGCACAGCAGGAGCTTGAGGATTATCTGTATGCTTTTTACCGGGATAAGGACTGCTACATGGTGACAAACATGGCGAGCCTGCTCGACATTATGAGCAATATGATCGGCGTGATGGAGAAGATCCTGATCGGAATTGCGGGTATTTCGCTGCTTGTTGCCGGTATCGGTATTATGAATATCATGCTCGTGTCGGTGAGCGAGCGGACGCGGGAGATCGGTATCCGCAAATCACTCGGCGCAAAGCAGAAGGACATTATGAAGCAGTTCGTGATTGAGGCGGCGGTGCTCTCCACGATTGGCGGAGGCATCGGTATCGCGATCGGCGGAGTTGCGACGACGACGCTCGGAAATGTGATCGGCGTGAGCTGTGCGCCGTCCTTGAAAGCGATTGGCATTGCGTTTGGCGTATCGGCGGGCATCGGTATTCTGTTTGGCTATATGCCTGCAAAACGTGCGGCGCGTCTGAATCCGATTGATGCGCTCCGCAGCGAATAACGGGGAGAAATAGTTATGGCATTGCATCTGATCTTGGGAAATTCGGGAGCCGGTAAGTCAGACCGGCTCTATGAGCATATCTTAGCGGAGGCGGAGCGGCATCCGAAACGCACCTACTATGTGCTCGTGCCGGAGCAGTTTACGATGGCGACGCAGCGTGAGTTTGTGAGCCGCCAGAAAAATCATGCGATTTTAAATGTGGATGTGCTCAGCTTTAAGCGTCTGGCATACCGTGTGTTTGAGGAACTCGGCAGGGATACGTTACAGGTACTTGAGGATACCGGAAAAAATCTGATTCTGCGCAAGCTGGCGGCGGATTTAGAGCCGCGGCTGCACGTATTGCAGGGCAGTCTGCACCGGATCGGTTATATTGATGAGATCAAGTCGTTTCTGACTGAGCTGGCACAGTACCGGATCGAACCGGATACGCTGTCCGAGATGGCACAGCAGCCGGGTGTCTCACCGCTTCTGGCGGCAAAATTGGCGGATATACAGATGTTGTATACCGCTTTTTTGCGTGAAATCGAAGGTGACTATCTGCTTGCGGAGGAGGTCGTGGAATATCTGGCGCAGCTCGTGCCGCAGTCGGCATTGTTTGATGATACGGTGCTTGTATTTGATGGTTTTACCGGATTTACGCCCGTGCAGCAGACGTTTTTAGA
>CALBJL010000008.1 GCA_937893485.1 uncultured bacterium
CAGAAGTCTCTCGAACAAGGGCGAGGTGCTGATCCGCGGAAAACGCGCACCGATCGTCGGTCGCGTGTGCATGGATCAGTTCATGGTAGATGTGACGGATCTTGCAGATGTCTGCTGTGGAGATACGGTCACGCTGGTTGGACAGGACGGAGCGGAGCAGATCACGCTGGAGGAGCTGGGGGAACGTTCCGGGCGGTTTAATTACGAGTTTGCCTGTGACCTCGGAAAGCGGATTCCGCGTGTCTTTTACCGGAACGGAAAAAGAATTGGCAGTTGGACACAATTTGAAGGACTCACAGAATAAAATGTTTTTAATTGGAAATACTTCAGAATAAGTTACAAAGTAATGAATTTTCTGGAGTGAGGACAATGACGATTCGACGAGGAGACGTATATTATGCAGATTTGCGGCCGGTGGTAGGTTCCGAACAGGGAGGAATTCGCCCGGTGCTGGTGATACAAAATGACGTTGGCAACCGCCACAGCCCGACGGTGATTGTGGCAGCGATCACATCGCAGATCAATAAGTCAAAGCTGCCAACCCATGTGGAGCTCTCTGCGAGGCAGTACGAGATGGTAAAGGATTCGGTCGTTTTGCTGGAACAGCTGCGGACGATCGACAAGCGCAGATTAAAGGAGCGCGTGTGCCATCTGGACGGGGAGATTCTGACAAAAGTAGATAAAGCATTAGAAATCAGTCTCGAACTGCCTACATAAACTTGACTTTGCTGGCAGACAATGGTATATTTCTAGTGTTTTACGATAATCAAATCACAGACAAAGAGAAAAATAGGAGTGCGATTATGGAGGATGCCGGAAACCCACATACGGGTTTTATTGGTAAAGTGAAAAAATTTTTTAATAAAAATTCGGAAGACGTTACGGAGGAAGAGATCATTTCCCTTGTGAATGAAGGACATGAGCAGGGATTTATCCGTGAGAGTGAAGCGGAGATGATTCATAATATTTTTGAGCTCAGCGACAAGGATGCCAAGGATATTATGACGCATCGCAAGCAGATCTGTGCGCTGGATGGCAGCATGACGTTTTCGGAGGCGTTGGAGCTCGTTCTGACTGAGCCGTTTTCGAGATTTCCGGTGTACATAGAAGATATGGATGACATTGTCGGACAGGTACATATCAAGGAAATGCTCATCCATGCAAGGGACGCGGCGTGCGCCGATATACCGATCCGACAGATCGAAGGTCTGATGACACCGGTTGATTTTGTACCAGAGACGATCGGGATCACTGCGCTGTTCCAGCGGATGCAGACGTCGAAAAACCATCTGGTCATCGTGATCGACGAGTACGGCCAGACGGCAGGACTGGTGGCGTTGGAGGATATCTTAGAGGAGATCGTCGGAAATATTTTCGACGAGCACGATAAGGAGGAGCATCATATCGTTTCACGTGCTGACGGTGTTTATTTTATGGACGGGGCGGCTGATCTGGAGGAAGTTGCAGAGACGCTCGGTCTGGAGGAGCTGGCAGAGAACGAGAATGACACATTAAACGGTTATTTGATCTCGCTCATAGACAAGATTCCGAGTGACGGGGAGCGGTTTGAGGTGGAGGCATATGGCTATCTGTTCCGTGTGCTGTCTGTAAAGGATAAGATGATCTGCCGCGTAGAGGTTAAAAAGCTACCGGGAGCCGGTGAAGGCTCTTCAAAATAAAAATAAAATTATAAATAAAAACGAAAAGAGGAAAGACGATGTCAGGACATTCAAAGTTCGCGAATATCAAGCATAAGAAAGAGAAAAATGATGCAGCAAAGGGTAAGATCTTTACAATGATCGGTCGCGAGATCGCTGTTGCAGTCAAGGAGGGTGGTTCCGATCCCGCAAACAACAGTAAGCTGGCTGCAGTCATTGCAAAGGCAAAGGCAAACAACATGCCGAACGATACGATCGACCGTGGTATCAAAAAGGCTGCCGGAGACGGAGACAATGTTAACTATGTAGTTGCTACATACGAGGGATACGGACCGGCAGGTACAGCCATTATCGTAAAGTGTCTGACCGACAACAAAAACCGTACCGCCGCAAATGTCAGAAATGCATTTACGAAGGGGCAGGGAAGCATCGGTACACAGGGCTGTGTATCTTATATGTTCGATGAGAAGGGTCAGATCATCATCGAGAAGGAAGCCTGCGAAATGGATGCAGACGATCTGATGATGCTGGCACTTGATGCAGGTGCAGAGGATTTTCAGGAGGAAGAGGACAGCTTTGAGATCCTGACTGCTCCGGATGCGTTTGATGCAGTGCGCGAGGCGCTTGAGGCAGAGCAGATTGAGATGGCAAATGCCGAGGTGACCATGCTGCCGCAGACATATGTGACCTTATCCGATGAGGCAGATCTGAAAAATATCCAGAGAATCCTGGATCTTCTGGATGAGGATGACGATGTACAGGATGTATACCACAACTGGGATGAATAATTGACTGATAAAAGCAAATGGAACCGTGGAATGCTGCGGTTCCATTTTTCTATGATTTTTAGAGCATACAAAATTCTTTTAGTTTTCCCGTCAAACAAAATTGATTGTCCGGTTGAGTATTGAATTTAAGTATGGTAAAATAAAAACAGTTGTAGAACTGCGCTGCTGTGGACAGCACAGCGATACGGCTGCTAGAATGATCAAGTTGGAGGAATTATGGAATTTATTAAGGGCACATGTCCGCATTGTAAAGGCGAACTACAGATACCGCAGGGGCGTGAGACGATCCTTTGTATGTATTGCGGAAAAGAGATCACGGTGCGTGACGCACAGACACCGCAGGAGACACTCAGCCGTCCGAAGCCGGTGACAGAGGAAGAGGCAGCCGGGGCGCTGCAGAACCTGCTGTTTGGTATCGAAGATCCGATGCAGTATTTTAAAAAGGCATTGTATATGGATTTTTATAATAAATATGTTTATGAAAACGCGAACAATCTCGCGATGTTAGAGCAGTTCTATCTGGCATCCGGCGATCCTCGTGAGGCGATGGGACGAGTCGCCGAGCCGTTGGTTGCGCGGGTGGAGAGCAACATGAGCGGTCTGCGCGGAAACAAAAAGGAACAGAGACAGATGGATTATAACCTGTCGATGGTCGTTTACATATTCCCGGCATTGTTAGAGACGAATACGCAGTCGGGACAGGCGTGGATCGATGCGCTGGCTGCTACATGGAAAGCACATTTTCCGAAGACAGAGCTCAAGGCGGCGACTTCCAAGGAGATCAATGCAGGCTTTAAATACCGGTTCTGTTATATCACGACAGCCGTATGTGAGTATCAGAACAAGACGGATGACTGCTATGAGCTGACGCTGCTGCGATCATTCAGGGACAATTATCTGTTACAGTCGGCAGAGGGAGAAGCGATGGTGCATGAGTATTATGATGTCGCACCGTCGATCGTTAAGCATATCGGCAGGAGAGCGGATGCCGCGCAGATCTACCAGAACATCTGGCAGCAATATTTATCTCCGTGCATCCGGATGATTGAAAACGAGCAGCGGGAGGAATGTGTGGATTTGTATAGGCAGATGGTTTATGAATTGAAGGATCAGTATTTTCAGGAAATACAATAAAACTGAATCTTAAACGATAGCACAAAATCAAGCTTAAATTGAATGAAATCGGAGGGAGAATCGTATGAACAAGGTATTATTTGCAGCATCGGAGTGTGTTCCGTTTATCAAAACGGGCGGACTGGCAGATGTATGTGGTGCGCTGCCGAAGGAGTTCGACAAGAAATATTGGGACATCCGTGTCGTATTGCCGTTTTATAGCTGTATTCCGGAGCATTTTCGCAATCAGTGCGAATATGTAACACATTTTTACATGAGCTGCGGTACTTATATCCAGAATAAATATGTTGGTATTTTCCGTTATGAGATGGATGGCATCAAGTATTATTTCATCGATAATCAGGAGTATTTCAACTGCGTGGTGCCTTACGGTGATATCCGTTATGATATTGAAAAATTTATTTTCTTCGACAAGGCAGTGCTGTCAATGTTAAAGCAGATCAATTTCCAGCCGAATATCATTCATTGCCACGACTGGCAGACGGGATTCATTCCGGTCTATTTACGGACAGAGTTTCAGGCAGACATGTTCTACTGGGGCATGAAGTCGATTATGACGATCCACAACCTGAAATTCCAGGGCGTGTGGGATAAGCAGACGATGATGGGACTTTCCGGTTTTCCGGCAGATCTGTTTACACCAGATAAGCTGGAATTCCACAAGGATGCCAATATGTTGAAGGGCGGTCTTGTCTATGCAGACTACGTGACGACCGTCAGTGACACCTATGCAGGCGAGATCCAGACACCGTACTATGGAGAGGGACTGGACGGACTGTTACGTGCCCGCCATTTTGATATGCAGGGTATAGTCAACGGTATTGATTATCAGGTATACAATCCTGCGACAGATCCGAAGATTTATGTCAACTATGATGCTTCGACCTTCCGCAAGAAGAAACCGGTCAATAAAGAGCGTCTGCAGGAGGAGCTTGGACTGGCGGTTGACAAGAAGAAGTTTATGATCGGTCTGATCTCCAGACTGACCGACCAGAAGGGACTCGATCTGATCAATTATGTGATCGACCGGATCGCTGATGATTATACGCAGTTTGTTGTCATCGGTACGGGTGAGCCGCAGTATGAGAATATGTTCCGCCATTATGCATGGAAGTACGGCGACCGGATCTCTGCGAATATCTGTTACAGTGATGAGCTGGCACACAAGCTGTATGCCGCAGCGGATGCGTTCCTCATGCCGTCGCGCTTTGAGCCGTGCGGACTGACACAGCTCATTTCCTTCCGTTACGGAACGGTGCCGATCGTCCGTTCAACCGGCGGACTCCGAGATACGGTAGAGCCTTACAACGAGTACGAGCACACCGGTGACGGTTTTGCATTTACCAATTACAACGGCGAGGAGATGCTTGGCATCATCAACTATGCAAAGCATATTTATTTTGACTGCAAGAAGGATTGGAATAAGATGATTGACCGTGGCATGGCAAACGATTACTCATGGAATTCTTCCAAGCATAAATATGAAAATCTCTACAATTATCTGATCAGCCAGTAGAGAGAAAAATAAAAAACAGACATGAAAGACCATCAGAGGCGCGGGCGCATTTGGTGGTCTTTTTATGTGATAGGAATGGATCTGATAAAATCGCAAAAATCCGGGCATACTTTACAAAAAATCAGGAGGTTTTTGCGATGAGTGAAGCAGTTGAAAACAAGAATGAAAATACAGATAACGGAAGAGGCGAAAATGCAGTTGAAAATAAGGGGGAAAACCAGAAGGAACAGACCTCAGGCAAGGAACAGGCACAGGATACGATCTATGAATACGGAGATACCGATCTGGATGATCCGGTACGAAAGCACCGGATTCACCTTATGACGATCATCGGGGAGATCGAGGGACACGATGTGCTTCCGGCGACGAGCAAGACGACAAAATACGAGCATGTGCTGCCACGGCTGGCGGAGCTCGAGGAGGATCATGAGATCGACGGTCTGCTGCTTTTGCTCAATACAATGGGCGGAGATGTGGAGTCAGGGCTTGCGATTGCCGAAATGGTCGCATCGATGTCCAAGCCAAGTGTATCACTCGTGCTTGGCGGCAGCCATTCGATCGGCGTGCCGCTTGCCGTGTCCACAAACCACTCGTTTATCGTGCCGAGCGGGACGATGGTCGTGCATCCGGTACGGTTGAACGGGCTGACAATCGGTGCACCGCAGACGTATGACTATTTTCAACAGATTCAGGACCGGATCACGGGCTTTGTGTCCGCGCATTGCAGAATCAGCCAGAAACGGCTGGAGGAGCTGATGCTGAATACTGCCATGCTGACAAAGGATCTCGGAACCGTGCTGGTCGGGGAGCAGGCGGTGCAGGAGGGAATCATTGATGAGGTCGGCGGTCTGCATGAGGCGCTGGATCGCCTGCACCGGATGATTGACGAGAAACAGACGCAGGGACGGCCCTAAATCTAGTACCGGTCGAACTTTTGGGTGACATTTATGTCTAGATATGCTAATATATAGAAATATATGGGTAGCAATCATGAAGGAGGCATGGAATGTCATTATTAGAAGCAATTCTGATGGGTATCATTCAGGGTGTTACGGAGTTTCTGCCGGTGAGCAGCTCCGGGCATCTTGCTTTGTTTAAAATTTTATTTGGGATCGAGGATGTGGGATTACTCTTTGATGTGATTTTGCATCTGGGTACACTGATCGCGATCTTTGCGGTATATTACAAGGATATCTGGAAAATGATCGTAGCGGGCTTTTCCATTATCGGGGATGCCTGCAAAAATATCGGCATTTTTTTCAAAAATCTCACGCACGGGACAAAAGGCGGTTATCACCATGTGATCTGTAACGGTTACCGCAAGTTTGTGATGCTTGTGATCGTGTCCACGATCCCGACCGGAGTGATCGGTATTCTGGCGTCGAGCCTGATCGAGCAGGCGGCAAAGCTGCTGATCGTTCCGGGTGTCTGCCTGATCCTGACCGCGATGCTCCTGCTTCTGGCGGATCATTGCAAGGGCGGCGAGAAGATGCCAAAGCAGGTGACGTATTCAAATGCATTTATTATCGGTATCGCACAGGGAGTGGCGACACTTCCCGGATTGTCGCGCTCCGGAACGACTATCACGGCGTGCCTGTTAAGTGGATTTAACCGTAAATTTGCAGTGAAATATTCGTTTATCATGTCGATACCGGCAGTGCTTGGATCACTCGTATTTGAGCTGTCCGACCTTGCGACGGTGACATTTACGAGCACAGAGATCATGTATTATCTGGTCGGCATGGTCGTGGCTGCGGTCGTTGGATATATCTGCATCAAGACGATGCTCTATATCGTGCGGCAAAAGAAATTTACCGGATTTGCGATCTATTGCCTGATTGTAGGCGCAATCTCTGTGGGAGTATATTTTTATCAGTTATAACACCTGCTTGTCCGGGATAGTGGAGGATGAATAGAATGTCTGGACAGACAAAAAAGAAAAGCGGACAGGGCGCGAAGCGCAACAGCAGTTCCGCAAAAAATAAAAAAACAACCGCGGCGGAGCCGATACAGGAGAGCGTCTATCAGGAGGTGATCCTTTGGGTGATGTTGGCGGTATCAATTGTCTTATTTGTGAGCAATTTTGGGATCGGCGGCAAGGTCGGCAGTCTTTTGAGTGGCGTATTGTTCGGCTTGTTCGGACTGCTGGCATATATTTTTCCGATTCTGCTGTTTGTTGGAACTGTATTTATTTTATCGAACAAAAGAAATAAGATCGCTTGGATCAAAGTGGTGGCGGCGGTCTTATTTGTGTGCTTTTTATGCCTGTTTCTGGAGCTGGTGGCGGGCAGCGCAGATCAGTATTCACCGGCTGCTGCCTATGCCTACGGAAATAAGCAGCGAAACGGCGGCGGATTTTTCGGCGGTGTGCTCGCGTGGCTGATCTGCCCGAATTTCGGCAGGGTCAGTGCCTATGTGATTGATTTTATCGTGCTGATCATCACGATGGTGATTGTGACGGAGCGCTCCGCGTGGATTCATGTCAAACATGGCGGACAGCGGATGTATGAGTCTGCCAAAGAGGGAAATGAAAAGCTGCGCATCATACAGGAGCAGCATCGGGAGGAACGCCAGTTGCGCCGGATGGAGCGCAAGGTGTCGGGCGTGTCCGCGGATACGCTGCTGACGCAGGACAATCATACATATGGCGGGTCGGAGGCGTTGACGGAGATCACGCCGGAGACATTTGCCTCCCTGAGTGAAAAACGAAAGAAAGCCGGACTTCCGGCAGAATCGGCATCTCCGTTGAGAAGAAATGAGAAAACGGATGAGCCGGCGATTGTGGATACGGCATCAACAGATGGATTTTCTGTTGTCGGACAGCGGCAGGTGAGTTTACAGCCGGTGGAGGATGCCGCAGAGCTTCCGGCGCAGGAAGAACCTGCGCAGACAACAGGAATGCCGGTATTTTCACCCGAATTGCAGGAATTGTTTGCGCGTGTAGAGCCGGAGGAAACAGATGATACAGATGTAACAGATGCAGTTATGGAAGAAACCGTGGAAACAGAAACTCCCACGGTGACACAGCATATCCCTACGGTGCTGCCGGAGACGATTCCGCCGGCGGTATCACAGCCGTCGCCTGAACCAGTCACGGAGCCGGAACCGGTGAAGCCTGAGCCCGTGGCACCGGCATCTGAACCGGCACACAGTACAAAGCCGGTGCGGAATCCGAAGCAGGATGCGCAGACCGCAGAGGCGGAAGTGATGAATATTGCACAGGAGATCGAGGAGCAGTCCGTTGTGGAGCACCGCAGCTACACATTCCCTCCGGTGGATCTGTTGAAAAAGGGCGATCCACGTCAGCAGGGAGACAGCAAACAGCATTTGCAGCAGACCGCATTAAAGCTCCAGCAGACGTTAAAAAATTTCGGTGTCAATGTGACGATTTTAAATGTAAGCTGCGGTCCTACGGTCACACGCTATGAAATCCAGCCAGAGATGGGTGTCAAGGTCAGCAAGATTGTCAATCTGACCGATGATATTAAGCTGAATCTGGCGGCAGCGGATATCCGTATGGAGGCACCCATTCCCGGAAAAGCGGCGATCGGTATTGAAGTGCCGAACAAGGAGACGCTTCCGGTAATGTTCCGTGACCTTGTGGAGTCAAGAGAATTCAAGGATCATCCGTCTAATATTGCATTTGCGGCGGGAAGGGATATCGGTGGTCAGGTCATTATGGCGGATATTGCAAAGATGCCGCA
This sequence comes from uncultured bacterium, assembly GCA_937893485.1. Classification (GTDB taxonomy): domain Bacteria; phylum Bacillota; class Clostridia; order Lachnospirales; family Lachnospiraceae; genus W0P33-017. The sequence goes on from CALBJL010000008.1 coordinate 8,801, forward strand.
CTTGTTGATCGCCGGTGCGACGGGTTCCGGTAAATCGGTATGTATCAATACGATTATCATGTCGCTGCTATACCGTGCCGATCCGGAGGAGGTCAAGCTGATTCTGATCGATCCGAAGGTGGTCGAGCTGTCGGTGTACAACGGCATCCCGCATCTGTTTATTCCGGTCGTGACAGATCCGAAAAAGGCTGCCGGTGCGCTCAACTGGGCGGTGGCAGAGATGACCGAGCGCTACCAGAAGTTTGCGACCTATGGTGTGCGTGATCTGAAGGGATATAATGCAAAGGTGGAGAGTATTTCGGACATTGATGATCCGGACAAGCCGAAAAAGCTGCCACAGATCGTCATTATCGTGGACGAGCTGGCAGATCTGATGATGGTCGCTCCGGGTGATGTGGAGGATGCGATCTGCCGTCTGGCGCAGTTGGCGCGCGCGTGCGGCATCCATCTGATTATCGCGACACAGCGTCCGTCGGTCAATGTCATCACAGGTCTGATCAAGGCGAATATGCCGAGCCGTATCGCGTTTTCCGTGACATCCGGTGTGGATTCACGGACGATTCTGGATATGGTCGGTGCCGAAAAACTGTTAGGAAAGGGAGACTGTCTGTATTACCCGCAGGGACTGAACAAGCCACTGCGGGTACAAGGAGCATTTGTGTCCGATCAGGAGGTGTCGGCGGTTGTTGATTTTATCAAGGACAGCTATGGTCATGCGTCTTATGACCAGTCCATAGAGGAACGGATGAGTAAGATTTCCGAGAGTTCGGGAAGTACCGGCTCATCGTCTGCTGCGGCACCAGGGGCGGATGCAGGCGGCAGGGATGTGTATTTTGTGGACGCGGCAAAGCTGCTGATGGATAAGGGCAAGGCATCGATCGGCATGCTGCAGCGATACTTTAAAGTCGGTTTTAACCGTGCGGCGCGCATTATGGACCAGTTGGAGGAAGCAGGAGTGGTAGGTCCGGAGGAGGGCACCAAGCCGAGACAGATTCTGATGAATCCGGAGACATTTGACGCAATGCTGGAAGATGGTTCTTTTTAACAGATTACGGGAGGTAGAGAGAAAATGGCACAGTTGATTGATGGAAAAAAGATCTCTCAGGAGATCAAGGATGAACTAAGAGAGACCGTAGCGGAATTGAAGGCACAGGGAAAAGAGGGAGCGCTGGCAGTGATTCAGGTCGGTGCAGATCCGGCTTCTTCCGTCTACGTGCGCAATAAAAAGAAAGCGTGCGAGTATATCGGCATCCGCTCCGAGAGCTATGAGCTGCCGGAGCAGACGAGCGAGGAGGAGCTGCTTGCACTGATCCGGAAATTAAATAACGACCCGAAGATCAACGGCATTTTATGCCAGCTTCCGGTTCCGGCGCATATGGATGAGGATAAGATCATCCGTGCGATCGCACCGGAAAAGGATGTGGATGGTTTCCATGCACAGAATGTCGGGGCACTGGTGATCGGACAGAAGGGCTTTGTATCATGTACACCCGCTGGTATTATCCAGCTTTTAAAGCGCTCCGGCGTGGAGATCGCAGGCAAAAACTGCGTGATTATCGGCAGAAGCAATATCGTTGGCAAACCGATGGCACTTTTAATGCTGCGTGAGAATGCGACGGTTACGGTCTGCCATTCCAGGACGAAAAACCTGCCGGATGTATGCAGGCAGGCGGATATTCTTATTGTAGCAATCGGCAGACCGAAAATGATCACGGCAGACTATGTCAAAGAGGGTGCGGTCGTGATCGATGTCGGCATTCACAGACAGGAGGACGGAAAGCTGTGCGGTGATGTCGATTTCGCACAGGTAGAGCCGGTTGCGGGCGCGATCACACCGGTTCCCGGCGGTGTCGGACCGATGACGATTGCGATGCTCATGCATAACTGCGTAGAGGCGATGCAGGAGTAAACGTGAGGATCAGATTAAACAGGCAGAGGTTTTAGGGCATGAATTGTGCAAGATGTGGGGCAGAGATCCGCAAAGGAAATCTGTATTGCTCAAAGTGTGGCACGGAGGTACAGATTGTATCTGCGGATAATGTCATGGAAGAAGAATTTTTTTGGGACTTTCAAAAACGGGAGATGCGTGGCGGAGCTTCAAAGGCAGAACCGCCGGCAAAGACGGCAAAGAATCCGAAACGGAATGTAGCAGGATGGATCGCGGCAGCCGCAGGGACACTGTGCCTGATTATCATTCCGGCAATCTTTTTTGCGCCGGGGGAGGCTGATGCACAGACAGCCGG
>CALBJL010000009.1 GCA_937893485.1 uncultured bacterium
GGAAAAGTTTGAAATGATGATTGGAAATATCATTACGGATAAAGAGGTACAGGATAAGGTTGGCTATGATAAATACGATATTGTTGTGGCAAATATTCTGGCAGATGTGATCATACCGATGGCACCGGTGATCCCGGCGCGCATGAAGGAGGGCGGTATCTTTATCACCTCCGGCATTATTGATTTTAAAGAGCAGGAGGTCGCTGCTGCGATCGAGGCGGCGGGACTGACGATCTTAGAGATCAATCATCAGGGCGAGTGGGTCAATATCACAGCGCGCAAATAAGTATACGGGAAAGGAATCGCGGATGTACCAGTTTTTTGTGGAGGATGAACAGATCGGCGCAGATGTGATCAGTATCACAGGTGCGGATGTGAATCATATCAGAAATGTACTGCGCATGAAGCCCGGCGAGCAGGTACGCATCAGCAACCAGCGCGGCAGGGATTTTCTGTGCAGTGTGGCGGCGCTCTCAGAACAGGAAATATTGTTAAATATCGAGGAGAGAGACATCAAAAATACAGAGCTTGCATCAAAGATCTATCTGTTTCAGGGCATCCCGAAGGGTGAGCGGATGGAGACGGTCATCGAGAAAGCGGTGGAGCTCGGCGTGTATGAGATCATACCGGTGGCGATGAAATACTGTGTCGTAAAGCTCGATGAGAAAAAGGCACAGAAAAAGGTCGCGCGGTGGCAGGAGATTGCCCGCAGTGCCGCAAAGCAGTCCAAGCGAAGCCTGATCCCACAGATCCATCCGGTTATGAATTTCAGGGAGGCAGCAGCGTATGCGATGCAGTGTGACAGATGTCTGGTGCCCTATGAGAATGAAGCTGGCATGGCAGCCGCAAAGCGCGCATTTGAGCATCTTTCGGATGCCGGATCAATCAGTGTATTTATAGGTCCTGAAGGAGGCTTCGCCGGAGAGGAGATCGAGGCGCTGCGTGGACAGTCGCAGGTACTTTCGCTCGGAGCGCGCATCCTGCGTACAGATACGGCGGCGATCACGATGCTGTCTCTGCTTATGATGAAACTGGAGCAGGAGCAGGAGCAGGCGGATGCGCAGGCAAAAGAATGAGAATGAGGAAACAGGGACATGGAAGCATATTTTGACAATTCAGCCACAACACGCTGCACACAGGCTGCGGCAGATGTCATGCAGAAGGCATTGCTTGAGGACTATGGCAATCCGTCCTCACTGCATATGAAGGGTGTGACTGCCGAAAACTATATAAAAACAGCGACCGCTCAGATCGCAAAGATTCTCAAGGTATCGGAAAAGGAGATTTTGTTTACCTCCGGCGGCACTGAGAGCAACAATCTGGCACTGATCGGCACAGCGTTAGCGAATCAGCGTGCGGGCAGACATATTATCACGACGGCTATCGAGCATGCATCCGTGTACAATCCGCTCATTTTTCTGGAGGAGCAGGGCTATGAGGTGACGTATCTTCCGGTTGACCATGAGGGGCGTATCTCGCTGGAGGAGCTGGAGGCTGCGGTGCGCGAGGATACGATACTGGTTTCGATGATGCATGTGAATAACGAGATCGGCACGATTGAGCCGGTTGAGGAGGCTGCTGCGCGGGTACATGCGAAAAATCCGCGCACGCTGTTTCATGTGGATGCGATCCAGTCATTCGGTAAACTGCGGATCTATCCGAAACGGATGGGCATTGATCTGTTGTCCGTCAGCGGACACAAAATCCATGGACCGAAGGGTGTCGGATTTTTATATATAAAGGACAAGACGAAAATCCGCCCGATCATACATGGCGGCGGTCAGCAGCGCGACATGCGTTCCGGAACGGAAAACGTACCGGGTATCGCAGGAATCGGAGTCGCAGCCGCACAGATTTATGAGAATTTTGATGAAAAGATCGACCGGCTGTATGAACTGCGGGAATATTTCACCGCAGGAATGCAGGCGTTCGATGGTGTGACAATCAACGGCGCACATGGACGCGCCGCGGCACCGCATATCGTGAGTGTCAGCTTTGCGGGTATCCGTGCGGAGGTACTGTTACATGCACTTGAGGATCGGCAGATCTATGTGTCGACCGGGTCGGCATGCTCCTCGAACCATCCGGCGATCTCCGGCACGTTAAAGGCGATCGGGGTGAAGCCGGAGCTGCTGGATGCGACGGTGCGTTTTTCTTTGTCCGTAGACAGCACCAAAGAGGAAGCCGATTATGTGCTCGCGCAGCTTGCGGAATTGTTGCCGCAGCTTCGCAGGTTCCGCAGACATTAGAATAAGCAAAATCATTTTAAGAGGTCGCAGCTCCCGCAAGTATGTCTGTTTTGCTTTCATTGCACGAATCATTCCGATGAGCCTCCCCAAAACAAAATTGTGTCAGCAAAGGCTTCCACAATTTGGAGTCTCATCTCCATCG
>CALBJL010000010.1 GCA_937893485.1 uncultured bacterium
TATTACAACAGGAAAAGACAGTTTTGGGAATACCTCTATTACTTTATATAGTATATTCATTAAATATAGATTTAGTGATGCCATGAGAGTGGTGGGATACCGGCGAGGAAATCGATTCAGAATATTGAAATTAGAACGGGATCATAAAATGAGTGACAAAGGATGAAACGGAAAAACACCTTTTTATGATAATGAAATTAGGGAAAGAATATCCTATTTTTGTGGAGCATCGGATCAATGATGGTGGCGGATGCACCTGCAAGCCAATTATCAGGTGAAAAGTTATTTAATATATTGGAGCCGTTAGTAAAAAATGATCCACAATATGCGTCAGTTCATTGATCAATTATGTACACATAGATGTGATGTTTTTGGTAAGGGAGGGCTTATGATCGTCAGTATAGGTGTTGAGCATTTCGGTAAAATAGAAAAAGCGGAGATTACATTGGGACGTCTGATTCTCTTTGTGGGAGAGAATAACAGTGGAAAATGATGCAGTTGTTATATGGAATTACCTCGACTATTATCAGGCATTCGCGGCTTACGATGAAAAAATGCGAGGAAGATGAAGAACGCTATCTGATAGATTCGGAGTCAATCGCTGCATGGGAAAATTCAATAAATGAATATTTGGGGCAAAACAAGCAACAGATTGTAAGGGATATTTTCTATTGCGATATACCGATTGGCAGATTATACATGCGAGTCAGAGATGTGGATTTATCTTATGTGATTCGTATCAACCGACAGGGTTTTGTGCACGAAGGTGTAGATGACAATATGTTGACTGAACAGCTTAGATATGAAGCTTCAGTGAGTCGAAAGAAAAATGGTAAAGAAAATACATTTGCCCATATGGGGTTTGGAAAATCTTTGGATAGAGATTTTGTTGACAAACATGTAGAGGAAACGGTAGCAGCAGACATATTAGGTATGAGGGCTGCGAGTAGTGCATTGTTTTTCCCGGCTTCACGGGCAGGTATGTTGTTGCTGTATAAGTATTTTTTTGCGGAAAAAGATACCAATTCATTTTTGCTAGATGCCGATGAGACTGGGAATGCAGCGAAGAATCAATTGGGCTTATCAGCTCCAGTATATAGTTTCTTGCAGTTTTTGCTACGGTTTACGCTGGATCATTTACCGGGAGAGAAGGAACAGGAATTACTGGATTTTATCCAGAAGCATTTGATAGATGGGAAATTGGAGCTTTCCTCAGATGAATCGTTCTACATTCCGGAAGGATCAGAGCAGAGAATACCATTATATTTATCATCATCCCTGATTAACGAGTTGGCACCGATTGTGAAAATGTTGAGCGGTATCTATCGATATGACACGGTGTATTATGATGAGATCGAGACCTGCCTGCATCCATTGAAACAAAAAGCAATGGCGCGTTTGATGATTCGATTGGTTAATAGTGGAATGAGAATGATTATCAGTACGCATAGTGACTCGATGGCTGGTAATATGAATAATCTGCTTACATTTACGATGGGGAGCTGGGGCGCTGAGTTAAAAGAAAAGAAGATGCGGGATCTTTCGCTGGAAGAAGTGGATATCTTGCGGACAAAAGATGTACATGTGTATCAGTTCACGAATAAAGATCATGGAACAAGTAATGTTAGGGAATTAGAGTTCAGGACAGTAAATAATTTGGGATATGATTTCGAACTTTTTAACCAGAATTTGCAGAATTTATCGGATGACACGATAAAGAATAATGGAGTAGGCATGATAGAGGGGTTACGGTTCCAAAATAAAGTTGCCAATATTCGTAGGCAAAAAGAATTGGATTTTTTTGAAAGATTTCTTAGGAGAGAGTTTGTTTATTCAGATCCGGATGGGAAAAAAGAGGTCTGGCAGTTTCAGGTGATTATATCGCAGCACCATGTATTTGAATGGAGCTTGTAATGAATGCTCTAATATACGTGATTCCATACGCGTGTGTTCTATAGAGATGTGATTTATAAAATTGACGATGTCAGGATGTAGACAAGAATGTCATATTGGATATCTGAGGGTGAAACAGTATTAGAATGAAAAAAATATTAATGGTGGCGACAGTACCTGCCA
>CALBJL010000011.1 GCA_937893485.1 uncultured bacterium
ATGTGTTCTTGACACAAGGATCTTGGGGCCCTTCGGTGTGAGCTTTACTTCGAGCACATATAATTTAATACGCTCGGTCGGCTGGAATACCTCACCTTTGACCTGTTCGTTCTCGGTCAGGATCGCATCGACCTTTCCTAAATTGATGCTGACATTTTTTCCGATATAGCGCTGTACAATACCGGTCACAATATCCTTTTCTTTGCTGTAATATTCGCTGAATAATACCTTGCGCTCCTCCTCACGGATCTTCTGAAGAATCACGTTCTTGGCATTCTGTGTTGCGATACGTCCGAATTCCTGTGACTTGATCTCAAAATTGATCGTATCACCGAGCTCATACTTGGAATCGATCATTTTTGCCTTTGCGAGACTGACCTCCATCACCGGATCGGTGACCTCCTCCACAACGGTCTTGGACTGGTATACATGATACTCGCAGGTCTCAGGGTCCATATCCACCCGGATATTATCCGATTTTCCAAAGTGGTTTTTGCAGGCTGTCACTAGTGAATTCTCGATTGCCTCGATCAGTGTATCCTTGCTGATGTTTTTCTCCTGCTCTAAAATGTTGAGTGCCTCTAATAATTCATTCTTCATTTTTCCTTTTTCCTCCTAAAAATCAAGTGCCAGACGAATCAAGGCAATATCTGTTCTGGCAAAAGTAAGTTCTGTTTCGTCTTCATCCTCAATGACAATATTGTCTGCATCAAAACGCTTTAAATAACCGAAAAACTGTTTTTCATGGTTGATCGGTCGGAAGGTGTGGATCTCTACTTCCTCGCCGATACTTTTTTCCAGATGCTTATCCTTTTTTAACGGTCTGCCGAGTCCCGGCGAACTCACCTCAAATACATACGAATCCGGAATGTAATCCTTTTCATCCAGCAGCGGATTCATATCTCTTGCGACCGCCTCACAGTCATTGACCGCGATTCCCCCCGGCTTATCGATATAAGCCCTCAGATAGTTCGTGCTACCCTCCTTGACATATTCCACATCGTAGAGCTCAAAGCCGTATTTCTCAAGAATCGGCAGCAGCAGACGTTCGGTCTGTGCCTCATAGTCCTGTCTTTTTGACATCGTTTCACCTTCCTCTTCTATAAAAAGAATCCTGCTTTTTGTCATAGAAAGCCATTTCTACAACAAATAAGAGTGGGCTTTCAACCCACTCTCACAACTAGTAACATATTCAACTATTGTCAGTGTAGCACTTATACGCTGCAAATGCAAGCAAAAAGCCGAAAAAAATAAGTAAAACCCACATTTTTAGCTTTGGCAACGATCAGTCCTTTGTCCAACTCCATGTCACCTGCCCATTTTCATCCTCATAGCTGTTTATGGTATAAGATGCAGATGTAAAGCCATATTTGACGGTATGCTGATTCATGATCTTAATCTTAATCGGCTGATCTGAACAAATTCTGTTTACACTCATATAAAAGTCAATATAGGTGCCATCCGCAAAGCACTGCAATGCCTTCTTTAAAAACTCCGTATCCGCTTCTGTATTCTTTCCCTTTGTGATCCAGTTATACTCCTGCGTTTTCTTATCTTTTTTTAAAGAAGAAAGATGCTCCCGCATATAGGAATATTGCTCAGAAGACTTGTTTTGCGGTCGGATCGTTGCACTGGAAACCTGATAATAATCCCAGCCCCCATCCGCATTCTTTGCACAGATGCTGGCAGACTGATGGTTCATGTAAGGAGACCAATATTTTACATCAATTTCCGTGGACAGACGTTTTGCCAATCTGTTCCAGGTCATACATGCCCAGTAAGTGTCATCTTTATACTCGTTACCCTGGTAGGAACGCATCCTGCCTTTTCCTCTGGCAATGTCATACAGACTGTTTTTTGTTGTCTTTGTCGTATCCGAATCCATTACAAACAGCTTCGCCTTTGAAACACCATATAGCAGACACTGCACACGCACAGAATCACTCTGCTTTTTTAATGCAGCCTTCGAATACTGTCTGACCGGTATATCCTGCAGCATTTTACTGACGTCGAGAATGGCGCCTGTTTCGTCTACTTTGATCCGCTTGTTATGATAGGTATCCATATAGGAAAACTGCTCCCTTTGCATGAGCTCATAAATATAATTTCCCTTGTATTCACACTTTCCCTGCGCTGCTTCATAGGCTTTCTCACAGATGGCAGTCATATTCACGTAGTCACTCACATAGCAGTTACTATAGGGTATAGTGAAAGTACCTTTACTTGTAGAATCCCTGAAGTAATAGACATCTTTGGAATACCCCACTGGCAGGACTCCATACGTATTTGCTTTCAGATTCTGGAACTGCTTCATCCATCGTTCCACTTTCGCCCTTGCCAGCTTCTCATTTGAAGCAACAGCCTTCCCTTGCACTATCTGCCATGTCTTACCGGCAATCGTTGTGGTTTCTACATCGTTTTTATAACCCTTTTCGCCGCATACATTGACTTTCAACTGGATCTCCTGTTTGCTGGATGCCTTCATCTTACGCAGCTTTTTCTCTGCAGCCGCAGGAGTCGTCTTTCCAACATCAATCGTATAGACCTTATCAGCCGCCCTGCTCTCTGCCGGATGCACAAATAAGAAACCACATAAGATCAACAGACCAAACAAGACCTGTCTTTTTTTCATTGTACACTTCCTGACTCTCATAACATTTTCCTCCATTATTTTCCTGCTTTTGTTTTATTTGATTTCATCAAAAATCCAACAAAAATTCCTATAGATACAACAAAAAAGGAACTTCTCAAAAGAGAAATTCCTTTAGCAGTCCGTACGGGAATCGAACCCGTGTTTCCGCCGTGAGAGGGCGGCGTCTTAACCGCTTGACCAACGAACCGTCTATTATAATAACAAAAGGGCCGTTATCTGTCAAGCACTTTTTTACAATTTTTCTTTTTGTTTTTATTCTTCAAATAATGGCGTGGAAAAATAGCGTTCTGCCGTATCGGGTAATACCGTCACAACCGTCTTTCCGCGTCCGAGCTTTTTCGCAAGTTTTAACGCAGCCGCGACATTCGTTCCGCTGGAGATACCGCACATCAGTCCTTCTTCCCTTGCAAGGCGCTTTGCCGTCTCCAGTGCCTCGGTATCTGAGATCACATAGATATTGTCGTAAATATCCTGGTTTAAAATATCCGGAATAATGCCGTCACCGATCCCCATCTGCAAATGTGTCCCGATCGTGCCGCCTGCAAGAATCGCCGCATTTTCCGGCTCCACTGCCCAGATCTCAACATCCGGATACTGCGCCTTTAACACTTCTCCGATGCCTGTGATCGTTCCGCCGGTTCCGATGCCGGAACAGAATCCGTCGATCTGCCCCGCGACCTGCTCCATGATCTCAAGCGCCGTATGATTTTTGTGTGCCTTTACATTATTGATGTTGGCAAACTGCTGCGGTACAAATACCCGCGGATCTTTTTCCTGCATCCGCAGTGCCGTCTGCAGGCATTCATCGATACATGCACCAATGTCCCCCGCATCGTGGATCAGCTTGACATCCGCACCGTAATGACGGATCAGCTTTCTGCGCTCCTCACTGACCGAATCCGGCATGATAATGACTGTGCGATAGCCGCGCACCGCACCGACCAGCGCCAGCCCGATGCCCTGATTGCCACTCGTCGGCTCCACGATGATCGTATCCTCCTTAATCAGTTCCTCACGCTCTGCCGCCTTGATCATATTGAACGCGGTACGTGTCTTGATCGAACCGCCCACATTCAGTCCCTCAAATTTCACATAGATATCGGCACAATCCTCATCCACCATGCGCCGGAGCTTTATCATCGGTGTATGTCCGACTGCCTCCAGAATATCATTGTATATCATTCCAATACCCCCTCATGCTTTCTCCTATATATCCTATATTAAATAATTATGCGTCTATCCGGTATTTGCGTCAAGTAGAATTGAAAAAGGGACTTCCCTTTCGGGAAATCCCTTAGCAGTCCGTACGGGAATCGAACCCGCCTAAAGTTTTCTTGAAACATCCTATTTTGAGGACTTGTAAAAGTTTGTGTCATCTTTCGTGTCATCCGACAGCTTTCAATCCTTGCCTGCTTTTATAGCTTGTCCCAGAATTCTTTCTTCCACTTCTGATTGTCCACCCAGTATGCCGGACAAGGCTTTCCAGTCACATCAAAGTGCCGGATCACGTGAGACTTGTCGATATTGTATTTCTTCATCAGCTTTCGAGTAAGTGCAACTGCATTGTTGATCGTTGCCTTAGTAGGATAAATCTTACCATTCTTAACTGTATCGCACAACTCAATATTGATCGAGTTCGCATTGGTGCAGATGCCGTAAAACTTACCACCGCCTGTTTTCCCGCAGCTCGAATATTTCTTGCCACCAACAGACCATGCAATATTTTTCAGTGGCACAGACTTCGTATAGGAATCATCATCAACAAAATAATGCGCACTGGCTTTGACCACATTGTTATGGAAGTATTTCGCATTCGCTTCATCTGTGTCGCCGTCGTTGGCTGTGTAATGGATAACTATGTACTTGATAGATTTAAGACTACGCTTACCACCATAATTTTTGGGGTTTGCAAACAAAGTCTTTGCAAGCGCCTTGATTGCTTTTGTAATTGCCATGCTACTCCTCCTTTACCTCCGGAATGCCTGCGACCGATGTCAGCAATGACACGAGTCCTGCCAGCGCAGCCGATGATAAGACCAGCTTCCAGTCAACGGCAGATACCACCGCAGCCGCCCCGATCGTTGCGATCGCTGTCTGTGCCATTGTCTT
>CALBJL010000012.1 GCA_937893485.1 uncultured bacterium
CAGCCTTGGCTCGATGTGTCCTTCAGTTCCTTCGCACACATAGCCTGCGGCTTTCAGCTATGACACGTGAATTGTTATTTAATCGCTCGCACTTCGCCGGACAAAAGTCGCATCTGACGGGAACTACACAGCAACTGCCGCCGGCAAGCCATAGACTATGCAACGAATGTAAAACCATTCATAGCGTAAAGCAACATGTGAGCACAAGGATACGATTTGCTGTGGACGCAGCGCGAGCAATTGTGTGTCTGTTTGCTGCCTTTGCACGATGGAGATGAGACTTGTAACTCGTGGAAGCCTTTGCTGAACACGAGTTAGTGTCTACCAAGGCTCATCGGAATGGTTCGTGCAATAAAGCAAACCAGATGCACTTGCGGGAGCTGCAAATACGAGATATGGTGCTTATATGTCTCAAAAACATCATATAAATAGTTTCGCAATCGCCTATGATATTTTTTATAATGTCCGTGTCAGACATCTCTTAATAGGTAGTTTACCCCAAAATGAGTCAGGAGACAAGAAAGGTTAAAAAAATTAGAAAAAAGGACTGGACAAATTAGAATCTTAATGTTATTATAATCACAACTTAAAAAAATTAAGCGAAACGAAGGCGTTTCAACCAAGGGGTTGAAGCGCCTTTTTTGACGCCGAAACCAGAAACGCACATCCATGTTTCGCGGACAAAACAAATGAGGTGACAGTATGAGACAGCAGTTAGACAGCGTAGACAGAAAAATCTTACATATTTTACAGCAGAATGCGAGAACATCCTTGAAGGATATCGCGGCACAGGTATTTTTGTCATCACCTGCGACATCCGCACGTATTGATAAGCTGGAGCGCGAGGGATATATCCTCGGATATCACACCTGCGTAAATAAAGAGAAAATGGGTAACCGCATCCGTGCATTTATCAATGTGGAAGTGCTTCCCGGAAAGAAGGATGCATTTTTGAATCTGGCGCGTGCCTGCAATAATGTAATCGAGTGCAGCTGCATCACAGGTGACTATGCGATGCTGTTAGAGGTCGCTTATTCCAATACGAGGGATCTCGAGGCATTTGTCTCACAGGTACAGAAATTCGGCAAGACCCAGACACAGATCGTTTTCTCTACCGCCATCGAGCATCGTGAGATCTCTACACTCGTCGGCGAAACCGCATAATTGCACAGACAGGACTTTCTTTTTCCTGCCGGATATTTTATACTGAGACTGTCCGGAAACGGCGGTGACTGGTCACGGGCACAGTGAGGAATAGAATCGTTGTTACGGACGGCGTAAACAGTAACAGAGGATTTCAGGGGAAAAAGATATGAGCGAACAGCAGATTACGCTGCCACAGGCATTTGTGGAGCGAATGAGGGAACAGCTTGGAGCAGAGGCGGATGCCTTTTTTGCCAGCTATGAATCACCGCAGGCATACGGCTTGCGGCGCAATCCGTTAAAACAGACCGCAGAGCAGTTTGAACGGCTGATGCCGTGGCAGCTTGAACCGGTGGGCTGGGCGGATGAAGGCTATTATTATTCGGATGCAGACAGACCTGGAAAACATGTCTATCATGAGATGGGACTGTATTATATTCAGGAGCCGAGTGCGATGTGCGTGGCACAGATCGCAGATCCGCAGCCGGGTGAGATTGTACTCGATCTGTGTGCGGCTCCGGGCGGAAAATCGACGCAGCTCGCCGGACGCATGGAGGGCGAAGGTCTGCTTGTGTGCAATGAGATCGTGCCGAACCGGGCGAAGATCCTCGCGCAGAATATCGAGCGCATGGGCGTGAAAAATGCAGTGGTGCTCAACCATTCGCCGCAGGAGCTTGAGGCGCGTTTTTCGGCATTTTTTGACCGGATCGTGGTCGATGCGCCGTGTTCGGGTGAGGGTATGTTCCATAAGGAAGAGGCAGCGCTGACTGAATGGTCGCCCGAAAATGTGCAGATGTGTGCACAGCGTCAGCGGGACATTCTCGCGAGTGCGGTCAACATGCTTTGTCCGGGAGGGGTGCTTGTCTATTCGACCTGTACGTTTGCTCCGGCAGAGGATGAGGACATGATCCGATGGCTGCTGGAAACCTATCCCGATCTCACGCTGCAGCCGGTCGATACGGCGGCGCTCGGCATCTCGGATGGTGAGATCAGGGGAACCGGCCGGATCTATCCGCACAGACAGCGCGGAGAGGGACATTTTGTGGCGCGGCTGATGAAGGTTGGGATACGGCTGCCGAGGCAGTCTGTCGCCCGCACGAGCGATGATAGTTTTGGTAAACGGGATAAAAAAGGAAAAAAGAAAACGAAAGATGCCGCACCGACCGATGCGTGGGCGGGTTATAAGGCATTTGCAAAGCAATATCTGCGCTGTGAACTGAACGGGTGCAGGCAGATGTTCGGGGAGCAGTTGTACCTGATTCCACAGGAAATGCCGGATTTGCGCGGGATGAAGGTATTGCGGCCGGGACTGCATCTGGGAACAGACAAAAAGAACCGGTTTGAGCCGTCGCACGCGCTGGCATTGGCGCTGCGTGCAGATCAGGTGGCACAGGTCTGTGAGACAGACGAGCCGCAGCAATATCTGCGCGGTATGACGCTGAACTGCAATCCGGCGCTGGATGGCTGGGTATTGGTCACTTATCAGGGAATGCCGCTCGGCTGGGGAAAAGCGAGCCGCGGCGTGGTGAAGAATCATTATCCGAAAGGGCTTCGGATCAACTGGTAATCAAAATAGTTATAAATAAAAGGGCATCGCGCGGAATATCTCTGCACTGTGCCCTGTTGTTTTTAGTCGGAGCCGTTCCGGGTTCCGTAAAACTTTCGGCTCCTCATCTGAACAATATTAGTATATGTGAGAAATGTGAACCGCATGTGTCTGAAATCTAAAGGATTTCTAAAAATTCCAAAACTTTCCATAAACGGGATGAAAATAAAATATAATACTTTTCAGGCATGAAATATGATATCATATAGGTATTAGGCATTGGATGAAATGCGAATTATAATAGCTGTAGCTGATAAAAACAGAGCAATCATAATGTAGGAGGACGAGATCATGGCAAAAAGATTAGTCGCATATTTCAGTGCAAGCGGAGTTACAAAGAAAACAGCCGAGCAGGTAGCAAAGGCAGCAGGAGCTGATCTGTATGAGATCAAGCCCAAGACACCTTATACAAAGGCAGATCTCAACTGGATGGATAAAAAGTCCAGAAGCAGCGTAGAGATGGCTGATAAGACCATCAGACCTGAGCTGGCAGATACCGATGCCCATATCGAGAACTATGATGAGATTCTGGTCGGTGCTTGAGTTATAATAGGGACAAGTTAGAAGACACCAAGTAAAATCAAGGGGTTGGAACTAATTTAGTCCTTATTTTTATACCTATAAATCGGTACAAGATAGGGCAGCGCTGACATATCAAACCGAAATACGACCATTACATAGAGCAGCTTGGATTTATGAGCTGAGTGTGCTTTGTGTACGCAAGAGAGGTGAAAATTGAATAGTAATAATTTTAGGTAGGACTAAATTAGCTTTACACTGAAAAGTGTATCCAGCTGTTTGTCCTGCCTTTTTTATTGGAAAGGAACAGGAGATGGCAGAAAGAAAGCTGATTTGGTCTGAATGTAAGTCATCTCACAAAAAGAGAGGTGGCTGTATATGAAAGTATTTATAGTAGTAGCAATAGTTATTGTAACAATCTGTTTGGTTTGTCTTATGAAAGCTAAAGCAGAGGGTGATCGCATATATGATGAACTTGCTTATAAGCATTTCAGCAGCAAAGAAGAGAGAAAAGATGAACAGACCGAAAGATATGGGTAGATGTATGAAAAGAATATGCAGATTATGGAGGAAGAAGAAAATGAATAACAAGTTAGAAGTAATCGGCATTGATCATGGCTGGTCAATGATGAAAACAATCTCTCAGGTATTTGTCACAGGTGTTAAGGAGATTACAACAACTCCGGCACTTTTCGGCGATGTACTTGAGTATGAAGGAAAGTTCTATAAGGTTGGAACTGTGAGGCAGGAGGTTAAAGATACAAAGGTCGAAGATGACAGCTTTTATCTTCTCACACTTGCAGCAGTAGTGGACAAGATTCATACAATGGCAAAGAAAACGCTGATAGTAGATATCGGTAGCTGGACAATCGACATTATGCCGGTAATCAACAAGTCACCGGATGAATCAAAGTGTGTGACGATTCCAAAAGGTCTTATTACCTGTATGCGTTCAATCAATGAGCAGTGTGTAAGACAGCTTAACGGAGAGGTAGACGAGTCAGAGATACAGAACATCATGCGATATGGAAGGTCAGATATTGATGATGAATACTTTGCCATTATTAAGGTAGAGATAGAGGATTTTGTTGATAAGGTATATAACTCAATCCGTGAGTTTGGGTATAACTTAAAGACTACACCGATTGTATTTGTCGGAGGCGGGGCAGTTGTGATGAAGAATTTTGGTAGTCACGATGCCAAGAATATTTCCTATAACCTTGATGTAAAGGCAAATGCAAGAGGATATGAGCAGCTTGCCACAATGGGACTTAAAAGCACTAGGCGATTATCATAAGGAGCGTTGTTTGAAAATGAACAGCACATATGTACAACTGAAACAGAACCTGGAGTACCTGAAAATGAAGCAGATGCTGCTTCACCTTGATGAAGTACTGGATTTCATCACGGCGAATAACCTGTCGTTTACCGAGGGGCTTGTAAAGCTGACATCACATGAAATAGACTTTAAAGAAGCAAATATGATCCGTT
>CALBJL010000013.1 GCA_937893485.1 uncultured bacterium
GCAGAAAGTGTTAAGAAAATTTGTTTGAAGTGATCTGTGTGAAGTTTTGAAGGTATAAATACTTTCAGAAATGTAATCCTCGATAGCTCAATGGTAGAGCACTCGGCTGTTAACCGAGTTGTTGTAGGTTCGAGCCCTACTCGGGGAGTTTTTTTATATATGAGTTCGGCCCCATGGTCAAGCGGTTAAGACATCGCCCTTTCACGGCGGTAACACGGGTTCGATTCCCGTTGGGGTCATTATAAAATAAGTATATATGGTGACTTAGCCAAGTGGTAAGGCGTGGGACTGCAACTCCCTGATCATCGGTTCAAATCCGTTAGTCACCTTTTAGCAATAAAATTATAATATAAAGTAAAAGTAATACAATATGGCGACTTAGCCAAGTGGTAAGGCGTGGGACTGCAACTCCCTGATCATCGGTTCAAATCCGTTAGTCGCCTTAAAAGGATTGAATTCTAAGACAGGAAATGTTTTGGATTCAATCCTTTTTTCTTATTTGAAAGGAATTTCCTGTCAAATAGAATGCTCCGCAAGGATGCGTAATGAATAAACCTATCAAAAGGAGGAAAGCCATGAAAAAAGTGTATGGAAAACTGTTGTCATTGGCGTTAATCGTCACGATGGCATTTAGCGTGCCTGTGACAGCAAAAGCGGAAACTACATCGTCCGTGGGCAAAAATGATATCGTTATCTTATACGATAATGATGTTCACTGTAATGTAGACAGCTACGAAGACATGGCAGCGTTAAAGAAGGAGATGCAGTCACAGAGCCGGTATGTATCGCTGGTTTCATGCGGAGATTATCTTCAGGGCGATGTCATTGGAGCGATCTCAAAGGGAAAAGCGATCGTCCAGATCATGAACAAGGTCGGTTATGACGTTGTGGCAGTCGGAAATCATGAATTTGACTACGGAATGCCGCGGTTAAAATCGTTGGTTAAATCTATGAACGCAAAGGTGGTAGCCAGCAATTTTGTAAAAAAATCGACCGGAAAACCCGTCTTTCGTTCTTATACGATCAAGACCTACGGCAAGAAAAAGGTCGCTTTTGTGGGAGTAACCACACCGGAGAGCTTTACAAAGTCTACACCGGCTTATTTCCAGAATAAAAAGGGCGACTTTATCTACGATTTTTACGGGGATTCTACCGGAGAGCTGCTCGCGGAGCGCGTGCAGAAGGCGGTAAATGCAGCACGTAAGAATGGCGCAGATTATGTAGTTGCTTTGACACATATGGGAACAGAAGGAGTTACTTCTCAGTGGGATATCCAGCATCTGATCCAAAATACATATGGCATTGATGTTGTTTTGGATGGTCACTCACATAGTACCGTACCTTCCATGAAGGTGAAAAACAAAAATGGCAAAAAGATCACAGTTTCTTCCACCGGAACAAAATTTGCGAACATTGGCCAGCTTGTCATCAGCAAAAACGGATCAATCAGCACCAAATTGTTACCGATTGATGAAGAGCATCACTACGAGGACGCAGAAACAAAGGCTTATATTGACCAGATAAAAGCAACCTATGAGAAGCGTTTGCAGCAGGTCATCGGCAAAACAGAAGTCGATCTGACGACACTCGATGCGAACGGTGAGCGCGCGATCCGAAATGCGGAGACAAACATGGGAGATTTCTGTGCGGATGCAGCCCGTTCTGTTATGGAGGCAGATATTGCGATCATCAATGGCGGCGGTATTCGTGCGGATATTGCAGCGGGAGACATCACTTATAAGGATCTGATCTCTGTATTCCCTTGGAATAATGAATTATGTGTGATTGAAGTCACAGGTCAGCAGATCAAGGACGCACTGGAGCTGGGTGCAAAAAATTATCCGGAAGAAAACGGCGGATTTATGCATGTATCGGGTTTGAAATATACGATCGATGCATCTGTTCCTTCCGCAGTAGTGATCAACGAGCAGACAGCAATGTTTGAAAAGGTAGACGGAGCATATCGTGTGAAAGACATTCAGGTATGGAATGCGAAAAAGGCAGCATATGAGCCGATCAATTTGAAAAAGACCTATCGGTTAGCCGGAATCAACTATACACTCCGGCAAAACGGTGATGGATTCACAATGTTTGACGGCTGCAAGGTCATCAAGGATAACACGATGATCGATACACAGGTACTCAGTAATTACCTGACCGA
>CALBJL010000014.1 GCA_937893485.1 uncultured bacterium
CTCCAGCCGCAGCTCATTCGACGACATGCGGAGTGCCCCTCCGGAGCTGACAGTGAGCTGTTCGAGCCCGTCTGACGTAGCAACGGTCACTTTGACCTTTTTTCCGAGTGTGCGGACATATTCCTCGATATACATATCCGCCGTCTGTCCCTCGCGCGTAAACACAAGCCGGATATTGTGATAATCCTGCTCGCTGCCCGCGCCGCCTTTTCGCTTGTACGCATCATAGACAACGATCAGGTGGCACTTTTTATAGCCCTGATAATTGCATAAAATGTCATTCAGCCGGTCGCGCGCCGCATCGAGATTGTGTGCCGCCAGCGTTTTCAGATCCTCCCATGCAAAGATCACGTTATAACCATCCACGATCAGGTATTCATCAGGTGCTGCTGCCGTTTTTCTCGGATAAGAGGTATCCTCCGGTCTGCGAAGCCGTGACGCATAGGACTTTGTCTTCTGCATCGGCGCACTGCCACGCTCATAGCCCAGATCCGTATCCGTTGCTCCTGTACGGCGCTTCACCTCGCCGAATGTGCGTGTAAAAATCTCCTGCAGCTCCTGTTCATCGGCATAGCCGCCACCACTTGAACGGCTCGTGCGTGCCGCTTCCCGCGCCTGCAAAACGCGCACCTGTTCCTCCAAAAATGCCTGCTCATATGCTTTCATATCTACAGAACCGAGCACACGGATACCATCCGCAGCAGATGCAGCATCCGCAGAAAATCCGCTGTCCAGATGCATGTATGTTTCCACCTCGTACCACGGCACGACAAAGCCTGCACCGTGTGCGCAGAACACCGATCCGGTCGGGCGATCCAGATCTGCCTCACTGTCATAACCGATCTCCTCGACGATCTGCTCCTGTCTGGACGGCTCAACCGGCTCGTAGCCGGACAGCTCCAGTGTCAGCCGTCCACAGCCTCTCGTATATGCATTGACCTCCGACAAATACCCCTGCATCTGCTCTGCCGGTGCCATACCCGTCAGTCTTGTCATCACTCCATCCGCAGCAGTCTCCGGCGGTTCAAAGCTGCCCTTCATGCGCTGGATATCCGCCATTGCATGTCCGATCTGTTCGGTCGGCACATCCAGAATGAACCGGTAATACGGCTCTAACAGCACACTCTGTGCCTTTTTCAGTCCCTGACGGATCGCACGGTACGTCGCCTGACGGAAATCACCGCCCTCCGTATGCTTCTGATGCGCGCGTCCGGTCAGCAGAGTGATCCGCACATCGGTGATCGGCGCACCGGTCAGCACGCCCGGATG
>CALBJL010000015.1 GCA_937893485.1 uncultured bacterium
GGCGGTTATGAAATATGTCGCAAAAGCGACCCGCCGCAGGCGGAGAATCCTGCATACAGGATTCTTTTTTAGCATTTTTTATGCCGGTATGCCGGAAATGTCGAAGAAACGGAACAGTTACAGAACATCTTGATTTTTACACAGAGTTATAGTATAGTCCTTTTAGAGTTGCTGTGAACAGCAAACACATGAGGAGGAGACTATGTCAGAAACAGTTCATGTGGCACTGGATGCCATGGGCGGTGACAATGCACCGGCAGAGATTGTAAAGGGTGCGATTGATGCCGTAAAAGAACGCTCCGATATAAAGGTCACGCTGGTCGGACAGGAAGCAGTTATCGAAGAGGAACTGCGCAAATATGACTATCCGAAGGAACAGATCGGGATCAGAAATGCCACAGAAATGATCGAGATGGCAGAACCGCCGGTTGTGGCGATCCGCAAGAAGAAGGATTCATCCATTGTGGTCGGCATGAATATGGTAAAGCACGAGGAGGCAGATGCGTTTGTATCCGCCGGAAGCTCGGGTGCGATTCTCGCAGGCGGACAGCTCATCGTCGGCAGAATCCGGGGAATCGAACGTCCCCCGCTGGCACCGCTCATCCCGACAGAAAAGGGTGTATCACTTCTGGTTGACTGCGGTGCGAATGTGGATGCGAGGGCGTCCCACCTGGTGCAGTTTGCGCAGATGGGTTCGATCTATATGGAGCATGTGGTCGGAGTCAAAAATCCCCGCGTGGCGATTGTAAATATCGGCGCGGAGGAGGAAAAGGGAAATGCACTCGTCAAAGAGACGTTTCCGCTGCTCAAGCAGTGTCCCGGAATCAATTTTATCGGCAGTATCGAGGCGCGTGAGATTCCGCACGGTGCGGCAGATGTGATCGTGTGTGAAGCGTTTGTGGGAAATGTAATCTTAAAGCTATATGAGGGACTGGCAGGAACATTGATCGGCGTGATCAAAAAGGGACTGCTCAGTACGTTGAGAAGTAAGATCGGTGCGGCACTGGCGCTGCCTGCATTAAAAAAGACACTGAAAGCCTTTGATGCGACGGCTTACGGTGGAGCTCCCCTGCTCGGCTGCAAAGGTCTGGTCGTAAAGACGCATGGAAGCGCAAAGGCGATCGAGGTGAAAAATTCGATTATTCAGTGCGTGACGTTCAAACAGCAGGCGATCAATGATAAGATTAAAGAAAATATCCTTGCGGAGAAAAGCGGGGAATAAATATAATTTTTTATGAGCATATAATAAAAAGAAAGGAAAAACGATATGGAATTCGAAAGGCTGAAAAGAATCATTGGGGAAGTATTGAATGTGAATAAGGATGAGATCACTGAGGACACCACTTTTATTGACGATCTGGGAGCAGATTCACTCGATATTTTCCAGATTATTATGGGTATTGAGGAAGAATTTGATATTGAGATCCCTACCGAAGAGGCAGAGAAGATCAGCACAGTCGGTGATGCGGTTGAACAGATCAAGAACGCATTAAGCTAATTTCGTAGAGTAGGAACGGAGGCGCTGACGAGAAGCACCTCCGTTTTTCAATCTGTTAAAAAACGAGTCTGAGGGCTCATGAAAAGGAGAAGAGAAGTGAAAAGACCGATAGAATTTCAGTCGGTGATCGGCTATCAGTTCAAGCAGGAAGGATTGCTGACGCAGGCGTTGACACACAGCTCGTATGCCAATGAAAAGCATATGAAAAAAGGGTCTGATAACGAGCGTCTGGAGTTTCTTGGGGATGCGGTGCTGGAGATCGTTTCCAGTGAATTTTTATACCATAAATACCCACAGCTTCCGGAGGGCGAATTGACGAAGCTGCGAGCCAGTCTGGTGTGTGAGCCGACACTGGCATTTTGTACCGAACCGCTGCATCTGGGCGATTATTTACAGCTCGGAAAAGGCGAGGATATGACCGGCGGCAGAATGCGCAAGTCTATTTTATCCGATGCACTTGAGGCGGTGATCGGAGCGATTTATCTGGATGGTGGTTTTGCTAGTGCAAAGGAGTTTATCTCCAAGTATATACTGACAGATACAGAGCATAAGCAGCTCTTTTATGATAGCAAGACGATCCTTCAGGAGGAAGTGCAGGGCAGCGGTCACGGCACGCTGCACTATGAGCTGGTTCGTGAAGTCGGGCCGGATCACAACAAGCATTTTGTCGTGGCGGCATATGTGGATACCGAGATGTTGGGCACCGGAGAGGGTTCTACCAAGAAAGCAGCGGAGCAGCAGGCGGCATATCAGGCACTGCTCAGGCTGCGGGGGCTGAACGGAGGTGACGCATGTATTTAAAAAGTATCGAATTGCAGGGCTTTAAGTCATTTGCACACAAGCTGGTGTTCGATTTTCACAACGGCATCACGGGTATCGTCGGGCCGAACGGCTCCGGAAAGAGTAATGTAGCGGATGCGGTGCGCTGGGTGCTCGGAGAACAGAGCGCGAAGCAGCTGCGCGGCGCGAGCATGCAGGATGTCATTTTTGCGGGAACAGAGAACCGTAAACCGCTCAGCTACGCATATGTGGCGATTACGCTGGACAATTCGGATCAGCAGTTACCGGTCGATTATAATGAAGTGACGATCGCCCGACGGGTGTACCGTTCGGGAGAGAGTGAATATCTGTTAAACGGCAGTCCGTGTCGTCTGAAGGATGTCAATGAGCTGTTTTACGATACGGGTATCGGTAAAGAGGGATATTCGATCATCGGTCAGGGTCAGATCGATAAGATCTTAAGCGGCCGCCCCGAGGAGCGGCGTGAGCTGTTTGACGAGGCGGCAGGTATTGTGAAATACAAGCGCAGAAAGGCGACGACGCAGAAGAAGCTGGACAGCGAGCGCGAAAATCTGGTGCGTATCAATGATATTCTCGCGGAGCTGGAGCGTCAGGTCGGGCCGTTAGAGCGTCAGGCGGAGAAAGCCCGCATTTATCTGAAAAAGAAAGAAGAACGGAAAAACTACGACATCCATGCCTTTTTGCTGGAGATGGACCAGATGGAGCAGCAGGAGCAGTCGCTCGGTGAGAAATACCGGATTGCGGCGGATCAGCTCGAGGAGACAAAGCAGAAAAAAGCGCAGAACGAGACTGCGTATCAGGATCTGCAGGACGCGATCCGGACGATGGACGAGCAGATCGCATCGATCCGTGATGAGATCGCAGGGACGAGTGTCACAAAGGGCAAGCTGGAGGGACAGATCAATGTCTTAAAGGAACAGATCCATGCGGCGCAGATGTCGGACGAGCATTATAAAAACCGTATGTCTGCGATCGAGGGTGAGCGTACTGAGCGTGAGACACAGCGTGCCTCCTACGAGGAGGAAAAACAGCAGTTGGACGAGCGGCTTTCAGCGGTGACGGAAAAGAGGATCACACTCGAGCAGCGTCTGGCGGAAGTCCAGAAAAAGATCGCGGAATGCAATGCAGGTATAGAAAAAGGGAAAAATGAAATTATCGATCTGCTCAACCATCGTGGAAATATCAAGTCACGCGGACAGAAATATGATACGATGCTCGAGCAGATCAATATCCAGAAGGCACAGCTGACGAAACGGCGTTTGCAGCGAAAGAGTGAGGAATCCGGCTTTGAGCAGGAGGTTGTCCGCTGCGAGGAGGCTCTGCGTGTGGCAACCGAGCAGAATGCGGCGCTGCAGCAGGAGATCTCCGGCTTTGAGGAAAAGGACAGGGAGTGGGCGCGAAAGCTCGCAGATACCAGAAAGCTGTTAGAGGAGTCTACCGTATCTTTCCATAAAAAGCAGTCCAGACTCGAGTCGTTGCAAAACATCGCGGAGCGCTATGAGGGCTACGGCGGCAGTGTCCGGCGCGTCATGGAGAAAAAGGATGAGATTTCCGGCATTCATGGTGTTGTGGCGGATCTCATGAAGGTGGATAAAAAATACGAGACAGCCGTGGAGACCGCGCTCGGCGGAAATATCCAGAATGTCGTCACGGAGGATGAGGCGACCGCAAAGCAGCTCATTTCTTATTTGAAACAGAACCGGCTCGGACGCGCGACATTTTTACCTTTGACGAGCGTCAAAGGCGGGGACAACAGCAAATATGAGCGCGCGCTCGGCAGGACGGGTGTGCTCGGTATGGCAAATGAACTGGTCAGGGTAGATCCGGTCTACGACGGTATCATGGCATATCTGCTCGGCAGAGTCGTTGTCGCGGACACGATTGATCATGCGCTGGCGCTGGCAAAAGAGTTTCATTATTCATTACATATCGTTACGTTAGAGGGTGAGTATTTAAGTCCCGGCGGATCGCTGGCGGGCGGTGCGTTTAAAAACAACAGCAATCTGCTCGGCAGAAACCGTGAGATTCAGGAACTCGAAAAGAGTATCCGGATCTTGCAGGAGGAGATCGGAGCAAAGAAAAACCGCATTGAGGATATCAAAACGGCGCGCGAACTGCTCACGGAAGATCTCGAGGCGGCGCGTGAAAAATTGCAGCAGGGCTATCTGGCTGCAAACACGGCAAAGCTGAATTACAACCGTGCGAAGGAACAGAAGGAGCAGAGTGAAAAGGTATTTACCGGACTTCAATTAGAGACAAAGCAGTTAGAGGAACAGCAGTCCCAGATCGAGCTCGACAAGGAGCATATTGCAGGTGAATTGTCCGATGCAGACAAGCGTCAGAGAGAGATCGAGGAGGAGAGCGAGCGTTTGCAGGGCATTCTGGATGAACAGATTTATCTGGAGGAGAGTGCGACGAAGGAGTTTTCTGCGATCCAGATCGATGAGTCCAATTTCCGCCAAAAGAGCGAGTTTATACAGGAAAATCTTGACCGTGTACACGGGGAACTTGAAAAGCTGGCGGATGAGACAAAGCAGCTGCAGGAAGGGCTGGCGCAGTCGCAGGAGGATGTCGTACAAAAAACAGAACAGATCGAACAGATCCGCCAGACGATTATCGCCGGTGATGACAGCCATTCGCGTCTCGAACAGCAGTTAAAAGAGGCGACGGAGCGCAAGGAACAGCTCTCGGAGGATAACAAGAGCTTTTACCAGAAAAACGATGAGCTGGCATCGCAGATCACGGAACTGGAAAAAGAGATTTTCCGTCTGAATAACGGTCAGGAAAAGCTGAGCGAGGCGAAGGAATACCAGACCTCTTATATGTGGAACGAGTACGAGCTGACCTACCACAATGCGCTTGCACTGCGCACCGACGAGGTCTACACGCTTGCGGAGTTGAAAAAACGCATTGCGGAAGTCAAGGAGGAGATCCGCAGACTCGGGGATGTCAATGTCAATGCGATCGAGGATTATAAGGAACTCAACGAGCGTTATACGTTTTTAAAGACCCAGCATGATGATCTGATCGAGGCGGAGCAGACGCTCATGCAGATCATTGAGGAGCTGGATACCGGTATGCGCAAGCAGTTTGCAGAGAAATTTGCGGACATTCAGAGAGAGTTTGACAAGGCATTTAAGGATCTGTTTGGCGGCGGCAAGGGCACGCTGGAGCTGGTTGAGGACGAAGAACACGACCTGCTCGAATGCGGCATCCGCATTATCGCACAGCCGCCCGGAAAGAAACTGCAGAATATGATGCAGCTCTCCGGAGGAGAAAAATCGCTGACGGCGATTGCGCTGCTGTTTGCGATTCAGAACCTGAAACCGTCACCGTTCTGTCTGCTGGATGAGATCGAGGCGGCACTGGATGATTCCAACGTAGACCGTTTTGCAAAGTATCTGCATAAGCTGACGAAAAACACGCAGTTTATCATTATCACACACAGGCGTGGCACGATGAATGCGGCAGATCGTCTGTACGGTATCACGATGCAGGAAAAGGGCGTATCCACACTCGTATCGGTCAATCTGATCGAGGCGGATCTTGACGAATAGGAGACAGACCATGGAACAGACAACAGAAAAGAAAAAAGGATTTTTCGGCAGACTCGTAGAGGGTCTGACCAAGACGAGAGACAATATCGTCAAAGGAATCGATAACGTATTCAGCGGATTTTCCAATATCGATGATGATTTTTACGAGGAGATCGAGGAGATTCTTGTCATGGGAGATCTCGGTGTCCATGCGACGGAGGAGATCATTGAGAATCTCAAGCAGCAGGTGAAGGAACAACATATCAAAGAGCCTGCGGACTGTAAGGAGTTGCTGATCGAGAGCATCAAACGGCAGATGGATGTCGGAGAGACCGCCTACCGTTTTGAACAGGAAACATCGGTCGTCATGGTGATCGGAGTCAACGGTGTCGGCAAGACGACATCGATCGGAAAGCTCGCCGGAAAGCTCAAGGCACAGGGCAAAAAAGTCATCGTGGCGGCGGCGGATACGTTCCGTGCAGCGGCAGGCAGCCAGCTCGAGGAGTGGGCAAACCGCGCCGGGGTAGAGATGATCGGCGGACAGGAGGGCGCAGATCCGGCGGCGATCGTCTATGATGCGATCGCGGCAGCGAAGGCGCGTCATGCGGATGTATTGTTGTGCGATACGGCAGGTCGTCTGCACAATAAGAAAAACCTGATGGAAGAACTGCGCAAAATGAACCATATCATTGACAGGGAGTATCCGGATGCATTCCGTGAGACACTCGTCGTTCTGGACGGCACGACCGGGCAGAATGCGCTGGCACAGGCAAAACAGTTCTCGGAGGTCGCGGACATCACAGGTATTATTTTGACGAAGATGGACGGAACCGCCAAAGGCGGTATCGCAGTTGCGATCCAGTCCGAGCTTGGAATACCGGTGAAATATATCGGTGTGGGTGAGTCGATTGACGACCTGCAGAAATTTGATTCAAATGATTTTGTAAATGCACTCTTTGACAGAGCGCCGGAAAGGGATGAAGAACATGCTGACATTGGATAAGTTTGAAGAAGCAAGTGAGAAAGTAAAAGAGGTCACACTCGAAACCAAACTGGTCTACAGTGATTATCTGAGCGAGCAGACCGGAAACAAGGTCTATTTAAAGCCGGAAAATATGCAGTTTACAGGTGCCTACAAGGTACGTGGCGCGTATTATAAGATCAGCACGCTCTCCGATGAGGAGCGCGCAAGAGGTCTGATCACCGCATCGGCAGGAAACCATGCGCAGGGAGTCGCTTATGCGGCAAAATGCTATGGCTGCAAGGCGACGATTGTCATGCCGACGACGACACCGCTCATCAAGGTAAACCGCACGAAGGGCTACGGTGCAGAGGTTGTGCTGCATGGTGATGTCTATGATGAGGCGTGCGCACACGCATTGGAGCTGGCAAAGGAGCACGGTTATACATTTATCCATCCCTTCGATGATCTGGCGGTAGCGACCGGTCAGGGTACGATCGCGATGGAGATCTTTAAGGAGCTGCCGCTCGTGGAATATATTCTCGTACCGATCGGCGGAGGCGGACTGGCGACCGGTGTATCGACACTGGCAAAGCTGCTCAATCCGAAGATCAAGGTCATCGGTGTGGAGCCGGCGGGTGCCAACTGTATGCAGGTATCTTTCCGTGAGGGTAAAGTGACGACGCTGCCGAGTGTCAATACGATTGCAGATGGTACTGCGGTAAAGACACCGGGTGAGCATATTTTCCCTTATATTAAAAAGAATCTGGATGACATTATCACCGTGGAGGATGACGAGCTCGTTGTCGCATTCCTCGATATGGTGGAAAACCACAAGATGATCGTGGAAAATTCGGGACTTCTGACCGTCGCAGCGCTCAAAAAGTTAAAAGCGAAAAATAAGCGTGTCGTATCGATCTTAAGCGGCGGCAACATGGATGTGATCACGATGTCCTCTGTCGTACAGCAGGGTCTGATTTTCAGAGACCGTATCTTCACCGTATCCGTGCTGCTTCCCGACAAGCCGGGTGAGCTGTGCAAGGTATCCGGACTCATTGCAGGCGTGCAGGGTAACGTCATCAAGCTCGAGCACAACCAGTTTGTCAGCACAAACCGCAGCGCGGCAGTGGAGCTTCGTATCACAATGGAGTGCTTCGGAACCGATCACAAGAAACAGATCATGTCGGCGCTCGAAAAGGAGGGCTACCGCCCGAAGCTCGTGCGGACAACATTATAATAAAAAATCAAGAGGTGACAAGAAAAAACACTTGACACCTCTTTTTCGTTGTAGTATGATAACTGAGGCTTGAGAGAAAAGGTGTGGTGACGATGGCATCAGATATGGAACCGAAAGTACAGCAGACATACTTGTACGATTTTTACGGGGAGCTGTTGAATGAGCATCAGCGGAAGGTCTTTGAGGATTTTGTATTCAATGACCTGTCACTCGGAGAGATCGCAGAGGAACAGGGCATATCCAGACAGGCAGTGCATGATATGATCAGGCGCTCGATAAAGAAGCTGGAGGAATATGAGCATCGGCTGCATCTGATGGAACGTTTTTTGGATCTGCGTGAAAAAGCAGTCCGCATACAGAAGTGTGCAGAAGAATACGAACGCAGCCGCGGGGAACATCTGCTGGATGAGATCAAACAGATCTCAGGTGAAATCATAGAGGAATTATAGCGTATGGCATTTGACGGTTTATCGGAAAAACTTCAGAATGTGTTCAAAAATCTGCGCAGCAAAGGACGCTTGACAGAGGATGACGTAAAGGCAGCCTTAAAGGAAGTCAAGATGGCGCTGCTTGAGGCGGATGTCAATTTTAAGGTCGTCAAGCAGTTCACAAAGACCGTGCAGGAGCGCGCGATCGGTGCGGATGTGATGAACGGACTCAATCCCGGACAGATGGTCATTAAGATCGTAAATGAGGAAATGACCGCACTCATGGGATCGGAGACGACGGAGATCGTCTTGCGTCCCGGCAAGGAGACGACCATCATTATGATGGCAGGTCTGCAGGGAGCCGGTAAGACGACGACCACAGCCAAGCTCGCCGGCAAGTTCAAGCAGAAGGGCAAAAAGCCACTGCTCGTCGCGTGTGACGTATACCGTCCCGCAGCGATTCAGCAGTTGCAGATCAACGGTGAAAAACAGGGCGTGGATGTCTTTGCCATGGGAGATAAGAATTCTCCGGTAGACATTGCAAAGGCAGCAGTCGAGCATGCAAATAAAAATGGCTACAATCTGGTCATTTTAGATACAGCCGGACGTCTTCATGTGGATGAAGATATGATGGCGGAGCTTGTTTCTATTAAAGAGCAGGTAGATGTGGCACAGACGATCTTAGTAGTCGATGCCATGACAGGTCAGGATGCAGTCAATGTCGCCAAGACATTTGACGAGACGATCGGTATCGACGGCGTGATTCTGACAAAGCTGGACGGCGACACCAGAGGCGGTGCGGCGCTATCCATCCGGGCAGTGACCGGAAAGCCGATTTTATATGTCGGTATGGGCGAAAAGCTCTCCGATCTGGAGCAGTTTTATCCCGATCGTATGGCATCGAGAATCCTCGGCATGGGTGATGTACTCACACTCATTGAAAAGGCAGAGGCACAGATGGATGCGGACAAGGCAAAGGAGATGGAACAGCGTCTCAAAAAGGCAGAGTTCTCCTTTGATGACTATCTCGAGTCGATGAACCAGATGAAAAAGCTGGGTGGACTGAGCAGCGTGCTTGGCATGATGCCGGGTATGGGCGGTGCACAGATGGCAGAGATCGAGAATGCGATGGATGAGAAAAAGATGGCGCGCATCGAGGCGATCATCTACTCCATGACTCCGCAGGAGCGGGCAAACCCGAACGTACTCAACCCGAGCAGAAAGCGCAGAATCGCAAACGGCGCGGGTGTGGACATCTCAGAGGTCAACCGGCTGGTCAAGCAGTTTGATCAGGCGCGCAAAATGATGAAGCAGATGCCGGGTATGATGAAAGGCAGAGGCGGTAAAATGGGAAGGTTTAAATTACCATTTTAACCATAGATAATTTTAAAATATTTCAAGGAGGTGAAAGGAAATGGCAGTAAAGATCAGATTAAAGAGATTAGGACAGAAGAAGGCTCCTTTCTATAGAATCGTTGTTGCAGATTCAAGAACTGCACGTAACGGTCAGAGCATCGATGAGATCGGTACTTACGATCCTACAAAGGATCCCAGCGAGTATCACGTAGATGCAGAGGCAGCTAAGAAGTGGTTAGCAAACGGTGCGCAGCCTACCGAAACTGTTGCAAAGATTTTCAAGTTAGCTGGTATCGAAAAATAAGTGAGGTAGAACAATGAAGGAATTAGTGGAAGTAATCGCAAAAGCTT
>CALBJL010000016.1 GCA_937893485.1 uncultured bacterium
TTTAAATGCAATCACGTACCCGGAGAAGACGATCTATCCGGTGGCGAGCTGCAATGACAAGGATTTTCAGAATCTGATACATGTCTATCTGGATGCGGTATTCCATCCGAATATCTATAAGCACAAGGAGATCTTTTTACAGGAGGGCTGGCACTATGAGCTGGAGAGCGTTGATGCGCCCATCACGTTAAACGGTGTTGTTTACAACGAAATGAAAGGGGCATTTTCTTCTCCGGAGGGTGTGCTTGACCGTGTGGTATTAAATTCCCTGTTCCCCGATACGACTTATGCGAATGAGTCCGGCGGCGATCCGGAGGTGATTCCGGAGCTGACCTATGAGAATTATCTGGATTTCCACAGACGCTATTACCATCCGTCCAATTCTTATATTTATCTGTACGGTGATATGGACATGGCAGAAAAGCTCTGCTGGATCGATGAAAATTATCTCTCACACTATGAGAACCAGCCGGTTGATTCCACGATTGACCGGCAGGTGCCGTTTGATGCGCCCGTAGAGATCACGAAGGACTATCCGGTGGCGAGCAATGAACCGTTAGAGGACAACGCCTATCTGGCGTACAATCTGGTCATTGATACCGTGTTAAACAAAGAGTTTTATCTGGCATTTGATGTGCTCGATTATGCGCTGCTCGGCGCACCCGGCGCGCCGCTCAAGCAGGCGTTACTCGATGCGGGCATCGGAAAAGACATTATGAGCTCGTATGACAACTCGACGTATCAGCCGATTTTCTCGATCGTGGCAAAGAATGCCAACGGCAAAGACCGTGACCGGTTTGTGGCGACGATTCGCGAAACATTAGCACGGATTGCGGAGGACGGCATCAATCAGAAGGCACTGCTGGCGGGCATCAACAGTGCGGAGTTTAAATACCGCGAGGCGGATTTCGGCTCTTATCCGAAGGGACTGATCTATGGACTGCAATGTATGGATAGCTGGCTGTATGACGAGGCAGAACCGTTTATGCACATCGAGGCGGGTGAGACATTCGCTTATCTGCGCGCGCAGGCAGAGCAGAACACCGGGTATTTTGAACAGCTGATCAAAATATGGCTGTTAGACAATCACCATGCATCGATCGTTACGATCAACCCGAAGCGCGGGCTGACCGCTGAAAATGACCGCGCACTGGAACAGAAACTGGCGGCATACAAGGCGGCACTGAGTGAGGCGGAGATGGAACAACTGGTGGCAGACACGGCACACCTCAAGGAATATCAGGCAGAGCCTTCACCGAAGGAGGATCTGGAGAAGATTCCGCTGCTCACACGCGCCGATATGAAACAGGAGGCACCACCTTTTTATAACGGTGAGTGTGAGATGGCAGGTATTTCCGTGGTACATCACGACATCCATACCAACGGTATTTATTATATTGATCTGTTGTTTGACCTGAACCATCTGAGTGAGGAGGATCTGCCGTATCTTGGCATTTTAAAGGCAGTGCTCGGATATATGGATACCGCAAATTACAGCTACAGCGAGCTTGCAAATGAGATCAATCTCGCGACCGGAGGTATTTCATCGACGCTGAACCTGTTTGTGAATGCGGAGGATGACAGCAAGTGGGATGCCCGTTATGAGGTGTGTGTCAAGGTGTTGGCACCGCAGCTTGCGCGTGCAATGGAACTGGTTGCGGAGATCCTTTCCGGCACCGATCTCTCGGATGAGAAGCGCCTGCATGAGATCTTGTCACAGGTGAAATCGCGGCTGGAGATGGGTATGACGACATCCGGACATATGGTGTCTGCGGTACGTGCGATGTCCTATTTTTCTCCGTCGGGCGCGTTCAGTGATGCGGTAGGAGGTATCAGGCTGTACCGGCTGATCGCAGAGATCGAGCGCGATTTTGATGCACATGCAGCGCAGCTTCGGGAGCGTCTGGGCTCGCTGATTCGACAGATTTTTGTGCGCGACGGACTGATTGTCAGTGAGACGATCGAAGCGGCACAAAAGGATGCATTGGCACCGGAACTGGAAAAGCTGTGTGCGGTGCTGCCGGAGCATGCGGATCGGAGTAAGGTGCTCACGATCACCTGCGAAAAGAAAAATGAGGGCTTTAAGGATGCCGCACAGATCCAGTATGTATCGCGGAGCGGCAACTTCAAAAAGGCAGGCTTTGCGTACACCGGAGCGTTAAATATTTTAAAGGTGATTATGAATTATGAGTATCTGTGGCTGAACATCCGTGTGCAGGGTGGTGCTTACGGCTGCATGAGTGGATTTGGGAGAAACGGAGATTCGTATCTGTCCTCGTACCGCGACCCGAACCTGCGGGCGACCAACGAAATCTATGAGGGCATTCCTGCCTATCTGCATGATTTTGATGTGGATGAGCGCGATATGACCAAATTTATTATTGGAACGGTCAGCGCACTCGATACGCCGCTTCCGCCCGCGACAAAGGGTGTGCGTTCGCTGAGCGCTTATATGTCCGGACTGACTGTGGAAAGCGTACAGAAAAATCGCGAGGAAGTGCTGCGCGCGACACCGGCGGACATCCGTGCCTTAGAGCCGCTCGTGGCAAGTGTGCTGGCAGATGACTGTCTGTGTGTCATCGGAAATGAGGATACGATAGAGAAGGAACGGGAGATGTTTATGAATGTGGAGGATCTGTTTTCATGAATCGGACAAATGAAAAATTAAAATCGGGCTTTGTGACGATTATCGGCAGACCGAATGTAGGAAAATCAACGCTGATGAATTATATGATCGGACAGAAGATCGCGATTACATCAAATAAACCGCAGACGACGCGCAACCGGATACAGACGGTCTATACAGATCCAGAGCGCGGACAGGTCGTATTTTTGGATACGCCCGGTATTCACAAGGCAAAAAATAAGCTGGGCGAATTCATGGTTGACGTAGCGGAGCATACGCTCAGTGAGGTGGATCTGATTTTGTGGCTCGTAGAGCCGACGAATTTTGTCGGCGCGGGCGAACAGCACATCGCAGAGGTGTTAAAAAAGGTCAGCACACCGGTCATTCTTGTCATCAATAAGATTGATATGGTGGAGAAAAAAGAACAACTGCTGGAATACATAGATACTTACCGGAAAATCTATGATTTCGCGGAGATCATTCCGGCATGTGCGCTGCGCGGACAGGGCATGGATGATGTGAGGGATACGATTTTTAAATATCTGCCGTATGGACCGATGTTCTATGATGAGGATACGATCACAGACCAGCCGGAGCGTCAGATCGTGGCGGAGCTGATCCGCGAGAAAGCGCTGCACGCATTGAGTGATGAGATCCCGCACGGGATCGCCGTTACGATCGAGCGGATGAAGGACCGGCAGGGACAAAATCTCGTCGATATCGATGCGACGATCATCTGCGAGCGTGATTCCCATAAGGGCATCATTATTGGCAAGGGCGGCAGTATGCTCAAAAAGATCGGAACGAATGCACGTTATGAGATCGAGCGTCTGTTAGACTGCCGCGTCAACCTGAAATTGTGGGTCAAGGTGAAAAAGGACTGGAGAGATAGCGATATCCTGCTCAAAAACTTTGGCTATAAAGAAGAAAATTAAATACCGATTTCCACTTTTTATCTCGTATGGATCATCTGACAGGCGCATACCCTAGTAATAAGCGATTGCCTTAGAAATCGAAAGAATAGGGGGAAAGGTACATGTCAGAGGAAAAATGGAATCGGTTTGCAGCGACTGGGAGTGTGCGGGACTATCTGGAGTATCGCGCAGGCAGACCGCACGGTGCGGAAAAGATCGAAAGCAGCAGTCGGACTGCAGGAGAGGAACAAGCGCATGGGGCAGACGATTCTGCTGAATGGAATGGTACTCTCTGCAATGCCCATCGGGGACTATGACAAGCGGCTGGTTGTGCTCACAAGAGAGCGGGGAAAGATTACGGTGTTTGCGCGCGGGGCACGCCGCCCGAACAGTTCGCTATTAGCGTCGACCAGCCCGTTTGCATTTGGAGAGTTTGAATTATTTGAGGGAAAAACTGCATATACTGCCTGCAGGATCAGTGTCAAAAACTATTTCCGGGAATTGACAGAGGATGTGGAGGTGGCATATTACGGCTTTTATTTTCTGGAGCTGGCGGATTATTACGCGGTGGAAAATATAGAGGCAAAGGATATGTGCAATCTGCTCTATGTATCGCTGCGGGCGCTCACAAAGCCGGTCTTTCCAAACCGGCTTGTCCGCCGTATTTACGAATTGCGGATGTTCGTGCTGGCGGGAGAGTATCCGGATCTGTTCAGCTGCGTTTCCTGCGGCGCAAAGGAGGATTTACATACCTTTCATATCGCACGGGGCGGAATGCTCTGCGGTGGATGCAGCGCGGTGATCGGCGGTGGAATGGATGTCGATGCGTCGACACTGTATACGATGCAGTACATCGTCGCTACGCCGCTTGCAAGGCTCTACAGCTTTCAGGTCACGGAGGAAGTGCTGTCTGCGCTGGAGCGGATTTTGGACATGTGTCTTCGGCGGTACACGGACAGGGAATTCCATTCTCTCCAGTTAATTAACGGTTTGTGTTGAAATAGAACGTAAGAAATAGTATAATAAAGCGGATTTGAGACACATTGGAGGAAATGATATGAGACGAATGATACACGTCGGAGCGCTGCTTGTATTGACAGTAGCGGTACTGACCGGATGTGGAAAAAATTTTTCTGCAGATACAGATACGGTTTATGTGCAGAAAAAAGGGACGGTCAAGGGTGCAAATGTAGCTGACTTTGACAAGGAGTACTATGATGAAGCCGAACTTGAGAGCTTTATCAATGACACGGTGGATACATATGTAGCAAAGGCAGGCGAAGGAACGGTCGCTGTGACGAGCTTTGCGGTAGAGGACGGTACGGCACATGTCTATCTGGATTATGCAGGTGCAGAAGATTATGCGCAGTTTAACGGCATTGATTTCTATGCGGGAACAGTGCTGGACGCACAGGCGGACGGTTATGATATTCCAAAGGAGTATAATGCTGCTACAGATAAAGATACAACTTGGGATGCGGACGGCAATAAGATCGTGATCATCGGACAGCAGACACAGGTGAGAGTGGACGGAACCATTCTGTTTGTAACGCCGAACGTAACTGTGGTGGACAAGAATACGGCGGATGTCACCTACGACATTCTGGATGAAGAGGCACAGCCGGCATATATCGTATATAAATGATTTTTTATCAAAAAATGAAAGAATTAAATAAAAGAATAAAAAATAAGAGAGGATAAATAAACATGGAAAAGACAATGGAC
Source organism: uncultured bacterium (assembly GCA_937893485.1). GTDB lineage: Bacteria > Bacillota > Clostridia > Lachnospirales > Lachnospiraceae > W0P33-017. Next base: position 5,266 of record CALBJL010000016.1, read on the forward strand.
AAAATCGTTGCACTGGCAAAGGCGAGAGGCTTTGTATATCCCGGATCAGAGATTTACGGTGGTCTCGCAAACACCTGGGATTACGGAAATCTCGGTGTTGAACTGAAAAACAATGTAAAAAAAGCATGGTGGCAGAAGTTTGTGCAGGAGAATCCCTATAATGTAGGTGTTGACTGTGCGATTCTGATGAATCCCCAGACATGGGTCGCTTCCGGACATCTCGGCGGTTTTTCAGATCCTTTGATGGATTGCAAGGAGTGCCATGAGCGTTTCCGTGCGGATAAGATCATTGAAGATTTTGCAGAAGAAAATGGCATTACATTAGAGGATTCTGTAGATGGCTGGTCACAGGAGAAGATGATGAACTTCATCGAGGAGCATAACGTTCCCTGTCCAACATGCGGCAAGCACAACTTTACCGAGATCCGTCAGTTTAATCTGATGTTTAAGACGTTCCAGGGTGTAACCGAGGATGCAAAAAATACCGTATATCTGCGTCCTGAGACCGCACAGGGTATTTTTGTCAACTTCAAGAATGTACAGCGTACTTCCCGTAAGAAAGTGCCGTTTGGTATCGCACAGATCGGAAAATCTTTCCGAAATGAGATCACACCCGGTAACTTTACATTCCGTACCAGAGAGTTCGAGCAGATGGAATTAGAGTTCTTCTGCGAGCCGGGTACTGATCTGGAGTGGTTCCAGTATTGGAGAACTTTCTGCCGCGACTGGCTGCTCAGCCTTGGCATGAAAGAGGAGGAACTGCGCCTGCGTGACCATGATCCGGCAGAGCTGGCATTCTACAGCAAGGCAACGACTGATTTTGAGTTCTTATTCCCGTTCGGCTGGGGCGAGCTGTGGGGTATTGCAGACCGTACAGACTACGACCTGACACAGCACCAGAATACATCCGGTCAGGATATGAGCTACTTTGATGATACAAAGAATGAGAAATATATTCCGTATGTCATCGAGCCTTCACTCGGTGCAGACCGCGTTGTACTTGCCTTCCTCTGTGCAGCTTATGACGAGGAGAACATCGGAACAGAAGAAAAGCCTGATATGCGTACCGTACTTCATTTCCATCCGGCACTTGCACCGGTCAAGATCGGTGTGCTGCCGCTGTCAAAGAAGCTCAACGAGGGCGCTGAGAAGGTATTTACACAGTTGTCCAAGAAGTATAACTGTGAGTTTGACGACCGTGGAAATATTGGAAAGCGTTATCGCCGTCAGGATGAGATCGGAACACCGTTCTGTGTAACTTATGATTTTGATTCAGAGGAAGACGGTGCAGTGACTGTCCGTTTCCGTGATTCCATGGAGCAGGAGCGTGTCAAGATCGGCGAGCTGGATGCATATTTTGCAGACAAATTTGAATTCTAATTCTCATATTTTGTACTTGCGAAATACAAAATATATGGTACAATAATTTATGTGCGGCCTTTTTTGTATAAAATAAATACAAAAAGGTCTGCTCATTGCGTGTTGTAGCGGTTGTCTGGGACAGGCCGCATGACATATTATCACACTCAATATTATATTTTAGGAGGAATGTCAAAATGGCAAACAAATGGGTTTACATGTTCAGCGAAGGCGACATGAGCATGCGTAATCTTCTTGGTGGAAAAGGTGCAAACCTTGCCGAGATGACAAGTATCGGACTTCCTGTTCCGCAGGGATTCACGATCACAACCGAGGCTTGTACACAGTACTATGAGGATGGACGCAAGATTAACGACGAGATCATGGCACAGGCTATGGAAGGCGTTAAGAAGATGGAAGAGATCAATGGCAAGAAGTTCGGCGATCTGAAGAATCCTTTATTAGTATCCGTACGTTCCGGTGCCAGAGCTTCTATGCCCGGTATGATGGACACCATCTTAAACCTCGGTTTAAATGACGAGGTTGTTGCAGCAATGATCGCTGGTAACCCTGATCCGAAGTTCGAGCGTTTCGTATATGATTCTTATAGACGTTTCATCCAGATGTTCTCTGATGTCGTAATGGAAGTTGGTAAGAAGTATTTTGAGCAGTTAATTGACCAGATGAAAGAGAAAAAGGGTGTTCAGTTCGACGTAGAGCTGACCGCTGCTGATCTGAAGGAGCTGGCTGAGCAGTTCAAGGCTGAGTACAAGAAGCAGTTGGGAGAGGATTTCCCGGCAGATCCTGTAGAGCAGTTGAAGCTGGCTATTGAGGCTGTATTCCGTTCATGGGACAACCCTCGTGCAAACGTATACCGTCGTGACAACGATATCCCTTATTCTTGGGGAACCGCTGTTAACGTAATGCCAATGGTATTCGGTAACTTAAATGATGAGTCTGGTACAGGTGTTGCATTTACACGTGATCCCGCAACCGGAGAAAAGAAGCTGATGGGTGAGTTCCTGATCAACGCACAGGGCGAGGACGTAGTAGCAGGTGTTCGTACACCTATGCCGATCGCTCAGATGGAGAAGGAGTTCCCTGAGGCATATGCAGATTTCATCAAGGTATGTGATATCCTTGAGAACCACTATCATGATATGCAGGATATGGAGTTCACCGTAGAGAACAAGAAGCTGTTCATGCTTCAGTGCCGTAACGGTAAGAGAACCGCTCCCGCTGCATTAAAGATCGCTTGTGATCTGGTTGATGAGGGACACAAGACCGAGGAAGAAGCAGTAGCTATGATTGATCCTCGTAACTTAGATACATTATTACATCCCCAGTTCGATGCTGCTGCATTAAAGGCTGCTACACCGATCGGAAAGGGACTTGGTGCTTCTCCGGGAGCTGCCTGTGGTAAGGTTGTATTTACTGCTGATGATGCAGTTGCATGGAACGAGCGTGGTGAGAAGGTCGTTTTAGTTCGTCTTGAGACTTCGCCCGAGGATATTACCGGTATGAAGGCGGCTCAGGGTATCCTGACTGTCCGTGGTGGTATGACTTCCCACGCAGCCGTAGTTGCACGTGGTATGGGAACATGCTGTGTATCCGGATGTGGAGATATCGCTATGGATGAGGAGAACAAGCAGTTCACCTTAGCAGGACAGAAGTTTACCGAGGGATCTGAGATTTCTATCGATGGTACAACCGGTAACATCTACGCAGGTATCATTCCTACCGTAGACGCTACGATCGCCGGTGAGTTCGGTCGTGTAATGGCTTGGGCTGACAAATATCGTACATTAAAGGTTCGTACAAATGCTGATACACCCGCAGATGCAAAGAAGGCTCGTGAGCTTGGTGCTGAGGGTATCGGACTCTGCCGTACCGAGCATATGTTCTTCGAGGAAGACAGAATAGCAGCATTCCGTGAGATGATCTGCTCTGACACTGTAGAAGAGCGCGTGGCAGCATTAGACAAGATCCTTCCTTATCAGCAGGGAGATTTCAAGGCGCTGTATGAGGCACTTGAGGGCAACCCGGTTACTATCCGTTTTCTGGATCCGCCGCTTCATGAGTTCGTGCCTACT
>CALBJL010000017.1 GCA_937893485.1 uncultured bacterium
CTGATACATTTCACGTATTAGACACTCTGTTACTGGAGATAATATTAAGATTATAAAGCCTGTAGTAGTCTCTATCCTCTTGCATTTAAATATTCCATCATCATACTCGGCGAAAAAATTAAAGGATGCTCAATATCGGACTCTAAGAAATCTCTATCACCCGTTAAAATTACATCCACATGATGATAGATTGCATCACTAAGTACCGGAATGTCTTTCTTATCTCTCAATTCTCCCAGCACATCATTTGTACTTTCACAAAAAACGATATTTAATCTATGATATAACTCATAGACTTTCGTTGCTTTTAGAGGCCACTTCATTTCCAGTTTTTCTTTAAATTCCTGATCTATATACTCAGAAACATATAATTGTTCATTCCTCTCCCACAATCGCTCAAGCAAAGCTCCTGTTTGACCTCCAAATACAAATGCAGATATCAAAACATTGGTATCAAGCATTATTTTCATCTTTGCATCCGACCCTTCCTAAACGCTGCCATATCTGCAATCATACTTTCTTCGCTATCCCAACCGGGATCATCAGAGAAAATATTCTGTATCTCTTTCAAAATGGCTTTGTTTTCCTCTGCATTTTTCTTTTTTCTGGTTTCTGATAAATATTGTATAAAAGTAATTGCCACATTATAATCTTCTTCTTCCAGATTATCCAACATATCTGTCAATTTGATTGCCGTAGGTGCCATAAATATACCTCCTTCTTAACTATCAAATTATCAACTATTTCTTATATAGTATACCCTCATCATTCAAATTTGTACATATGTTTTAGCCTCTTAAATACTCCCCCAGTCTGCGGTCTGTAGGTCAATGCGCCCATGTCGACATCCCCCACAATAGCCAGCCGATCTTTATAAAATACCTGCAACTTATTTTCCCTCATTGATGACCTCCTCGATCGTTCGATATGGTATCTGTGTAAAAATCGACCGCAAATCATCGGCAATGTCCAGTGCGATCGCTATCTTTGTCAATGAGAGCAATGATATCTGCCCCGTCGCCTCAAAGCGTTTGATCGAACCATAGCTCACCCCGCTCATATCTGCCAGCTTTTTTTGTGAAATCGAACGGCGTTTTCTGATATTCCGCACGCGACCCGCCAGCTTCTGATCCAGTTCTTCTGCGGTTTCCCAAACCAATCCTGTCATAGCGTCTCCTATTATATAGTTCTTATATAGCTCATATTTTATCCAAAAACTATGTTTCTATACATAAATGGTTCATATATTATCTATTTCTATTTTATCATCAGCCTGCAATTAACGCAAGAAGCAAGAAAAAAGAAGCATCTCCATTTTTGTGTAACAGGAATTTCCTATCACATATGACACCAAAAAGCTGCCCTCCTCCCGGAGAACAGCTTTTTACACATCTGATATTTTGTTTTACCGCAGACTGATACGCACCAGCGCTCTGCGCAGTGCCAGCTCTGCTCTGACCACATCCAGATTCTCTGCTTTGGCTGCGAGTCGCTCCTCGGCACGCCGCTTGGCTGCTTCGGCACGGTCCCAGTCGATCTCATCAGGCCACTCGGCGATCTCTGCGAGCAGTGTCACCTTGTCTCCCAGAATCTGTGCGAATCCGGAGTGTACCGCTGCTTTCTTCTGTCCATCCTCCTCGGTGATCGTCACGATACCGGGTGCGAGGACGGTTGTCAGCGGGATATGGTTTTTATACACACCGATGTCACCCTCTACCGTGGTGAACTCAATCATTGTCGCTTCACCCGTGTAGAACACACGCTCCGGTGTGATGATCTCTACCTGAAAATTTCTGCTTTCATCTGCCATACGCTACCCCCTATTTCATACGGGCACGTACTTCATCGATGGAGCCGGCATTCAGGAACAGACCCTCGGGAATATCGTCATGCTTTCCTTCCAGAATCTCCTTAAAACCACGGATGGTCTCTGCGATCGGTACATATTTTCCTTCCATTCCGGTGAACTGTGTCGCTACGTGGAACGGCTGTGACAGGTATCTCTGGATCTTTCTCGCACGGTTTACGACTACCTTGTCATCCTCTGACAGCTCGTCCATACCGAGGATCGCGATGATATCCTGTAATTCCTTATATTTCTGTAAGATCTCCTGCACACCGCGGGCTACCTTGAAATGCTCCTCTCCTACGATACGGGGATCGAGGATACGGGAGGTAGATGCCAGCGGATCTACTGCCGGGTAGATACCTAACGCCGCGATGGAACGCTCCAATACGGTCGTAGCGTCCAAGTGCGCGAAGGTCGTTGCCGGCGCAGGGTCTGTCAGGTCATCCGCGGGCACATAAACCGCCTGTACGGATGTGATGGAACCATTCTTTGTAGATGTGATACGCTCCTGCAGAGCACCCATCTCTGTCTGTAAGGTAGGCTGATATCCTACGGCTGACGGCATACGTCCAAGCAGCGCGGATACCTCTGATCCTGCCTGCGTGAAACGGAAAATGTTGTCGATGAATAACAGCACATCCTTTCCACCTTTATCACGGAAATACTCTGCCATTGTCAGTCCGGTCAAGCCGACACGCATACGTGCTCCCGGCGGCTCGTTCATCTGACCGAATACCATGGTAGTCTTATCAATAACGCCTGATTCCTTCATCTCGTAGTACAGGTCGTTACCCTCACGGGTACGCTCACCGACTCCGGTAAATACGGAATATCCACCATGCTCTGTCGCAATGTTGTGGATCAACTCCTGAATCAGCACGGTTTTTCCTACTCCTGCACCTCCGAACAGACCGATCTTTCCACCCTTCTGATACGGGCAGAGCAGATCTACGACCTTGATACCGGTCTCTAACATCTCGGAAGATGTCGCCTGTTCCTCAAAACTGGGAGCGGGTCTATGGATGGGCATATACTCCACATCTGTGGGAGCGGGCTGCTCATCGATGGGCTCACCGAGTACGTTGAAGATACGTCCCAGTGTGTTCTCTCCTACAGGAACAGAGATCGCAGCGCCGGTTGCTTTCGCATCCATGCCGCGTACCAGTCCGTCTGTCGGGCCCATGGCAATACATTTCACGGTGTCATCACCCAGGTGCGAAGCTACCTCTACGACGAGACGCTCCCCGTTTTTACGGGTAATCTCGATCGCCTCATTGATCTCCGGAATCTGTCCCTCCGGAAACTTGATATCGAGGACTGCACCAATGATCTGAGTGATTTTTCCAATATTTTCTGCCATTGTTTCACTCCTTATACTATTTTTTTAACTGATCGCTTCCGCGCCTGCGATGATCTCGGTCAACTCCTGAGTGATCGAGCCCTGACGCGCACGATTGTATTTCAAAGACAAATCACTAATCATGTCTTCCGCATTACTTGTCGCTGAATCCATTGCCTGCATTCTGGCTCCGTTTTCACTGGCAAGTGCCTCCACCAACGCACCGTAGAAAATACTGGTAACGTATTTGGGAATAATCAGATCCAGAGCCTCCTCTACGTTCGGCTCATAGTTCATGAGCAGCTTATCATCTGCTGCGGCGATCTCCTCATCGGAAAACTCTACCGGAAGCAGTTTCATCAGCTTCGGCACATGTACGACCGTATTTTTAAAATGTGTGTATGCGAGATAGATCTCGCCAATCTCTCCTGTGGTGAACGCATCCAGCACACGCGCACACACAGCCGCCGCATCCTCATAGGAGGGAGCTTCCATGATCGCAGAGTGATCCTCTTTGATCGTGTAGCCGTAACGGTCGAGTGTTTCGCGTCCCTTGCTTCCGATACAATAGACCTCTACCTTATCTTTCGGTAAAAGCTCCTGATTGTTCGTAATCAGCTTGGTCACATTTGCGTTGTATCCGCCTGCGAGTCCGCGGTTTGAGGTAATGACTACCACGGCGATCTTATCAGATGCCCCGCTTTGCAGGTACGGATGATTGATGTTGCCGGATTTCGCTAAAATCGAGGTCACCGTCTGGTACATATGGTTAAAATACGGATCTGTCGCCTCTGCGTGAAGCTTTGCCTTCTGCAACTTTACGGTAGAAACTAATTTCATGGCTTTTGTGATTTGCTGCGTACTCTGTATGCTGCTTTTTCTTCGCTTGATGTCTCTCATCGAAGCCATATTTTATCACCGCCTTATTTCTACTTAAAAGATTTCTTGCATTCTTCGATTGCTTTGATCAGCTTCTGCTCAGTCGCATCGTCCATCGCCTTTGTCTCACGGATCGTCTCAAGGATCTCCGGATACTTGGTAGATACGAGCTCGATGAGTTCTCCCTCAAAACGGAGCACATCCTCAACTGCAATATCTAACAGATAGCGCTTGGTCGCTGCATAGATCATGATAACCTGATTCTCAACCGGCATGGGCTTGTACTGCGGCTGCTTTAACATCTCCTGCAGACGGCTTCCCTGTGCCAGTGTCTCTTTTGTCGCATCATCCAACTCGGAACCAAACTGGGAGAACGCTGCCAGCTCGGTATACTGTGCCAGCTCGGTACGGATCGGCGCTGCAATCTTCTTCATCGCCTTGATCTGTGCGGAACCACCTACACGGGATACGGACAGACCGGCATTGATCGCCGGACGGAATCCTGCGTTGAACATCTCGGTTTCCAGATAGATCTGACCATCCGTGATAGAGATCACGTTCGTCGGAATGTATGCAGATACGTCGCCTGCCTGTGTCTCGATGATCGGTAATGCGGTCAGTGAACCGCCGCCGAGCTTGTCTGACAGACGTGCCGCACGCTCTAACAATCTGGAGTGCAGGTAGAATACATCGCCCGGATATGCCTCACGTCCCGGCGGTCTACGAAGCAGCAGGGAGAGTGTACGGTATGCGGTAGCATGTTTACTCAGGTCATCATAGATGATGAGTACATCCTCACCATTTTCCATCCATTCCTCACCGATCGCACATCCTGCATACGGTGCAATATACTGTAAAGGTGCCAGCTCACTGGCAGTAGAAGCTACGACGGTGGTATATGCCATTGCGCCAAACTCCTCTAAGGTATTCACGATGGAAGCTACCGTAGAAGCCTTCTGTCCGATGGCTACATAGATACACTTCACACCCTGTCCCTTCTGATTGATAATCGTATCAATCGCGATCGCTGTCTTACCGGTCTGTCTGTCACCGATGATCAACTCACGCTGTCCACGTCCGATCGGGATCATGGAATCGATCGCCTTGATACCTGTCTGTAACGGTGTATCTACGGATTTTCTGGAGATAACACCACTCGCTACTCGCTCGATCTCACGATATTTGTCGGTCTGGATCGATCCTTTTCCGTCGATCGGCTGTCCAAGCGCATTTACAACACGCCCGATCATAGCGTCTCCGACAGGAACCTCTACCACGCGGCCGGTCGTTTTCACGGTATCGCCCTCGTTGATATTTCTATTGGCTCCGAGCAATACGGCACCAACGTTATCTTCCTCAAGGTTCAATACCATTCCATATACTTCACCCGGAAATTCCAGAAGCTCGCCCTGCATCGCGTTTTCCAAACCGTAGATACGCGTGATACCGTCTGCCACCTGAATGACAGTACCTACGTCCGCCACTTCAAGCGTTGACGCATATCTGGCGATCTGCTCCTTAATCACGGAACTGATTTCCTCTGGTCTCAAATTCATGGAGCGCATTCACCTACTTTCAACTGTATTTTTGATAATTCGGAACTGAGCGCCGCCAGCTTGCTCTTGATGCTGCTGTCAACAACCCGGTCCTTGATACGGATGATCATTCCTCCGATGAGGGACGGATCCGTCTCATAATGCATTTCAAACTGCACATAATCTGTAGTTTCCAGAAGCTTTTCTACCAGATTGGACTTCTGGATCTCACCCAGTGGCATCACTGTGGTGACATAGGCAGTACCGATATGTTTGTATTCCTTCGCCTGCCCGATAAAATATTCCAGCACAGCCGGGGTCTCGCTGTAGTGGTCTTTTTCCACTAACATCCGAAGTAATCCCACTAGCTCATCGCTGACACGGCCTTTGAAAATCGCTTCAAGGGTCGCGATCTTGTCTTCTTTTACGATTTTCGGATGATTCATCAGTCGATTTAGCTCCTGATTGCTCTCCAGAACGGAGCGCACACCCTTAGCTTCCTCCAAAAACGAATCTAACTGGTTGGATTCCACTGCTAATTCAAACAATGCATCACCGTATGTTTTGGATACTAGCTTAGCCATGTTGAATCACCCATTTCCTTTATTGTCTCATCGACCAGTTGGTTTTGAATGTTGACATCGATATTTGCGGTGATGACCTTGGATGCCATCGCTGCCGCTACGGAGATCATCTCCTGCTTCATCTCGTCAACGACACGCTTCTTCTCCAGCAGTGCCTCCTCATTGGCACGTGCAATAATGCGGGCAGCCTCTTCCTTCGCATCCTCCACGATCTTCGCTTCGTTGCGGAGCGCCTTCTGCCTTGCCTCTGAGAGAATCGCCTCTGCCTCTTTCTCAATACCTTTCAGCTTTTCCTCATATTCAGCCTTCAACGCTGCTGCGTCGGTCTTATCTGCCGCTGCATCGTCCAATTCTGTCTGAATCTTGAGCTTACGGTCTGCTAACATCTGGCGGACCGGATTAAACAGCAGGTAGCTCAGTGCGAGAAACAGGAAAAATATTGCAATCGCAAGCAATACCGAATCTTGTACCAACTGCATGTCCAGATCAAATAATCTTTCCATAACCGAGAAGTGTTACCTCCTTTTTTTATTGTTGATACATTCTTATCTTGCTAACGGCTTTACGAACATTAACAGCATCGCTACGAGCAGACCATACAGACCTGTCGTCTCGGCAACTGCCTGTCCCAGTAACATTGTAGAAGTGATATCACCCTTTGCTCCGGGATTACGTCCAACTGCAGCCGCACCGTGTCCTGCTGCGATACCCTGTCCAATACCAGGTCCGATACCGGCGATAACTGCCAGTCCGGCACCGATTGCTGAACAACCTAAGATAAAATCTGCACCTGTGAAATTCTCCATGATAATTTCCTCCTAATTAAAATAAAATCTTTGTTAGTACTCACCATCTTCAATCGCCTGATTGACGTATGTCATTGTCAACATACAGAATACATATGTCTGGATCGCTCCTGAGAACAGATCGAAGTACACATGCAAAGCTGCCGGCCAGATGATCGCCACTTTGGCAAGGAGCGTGTATACCAGTGCCTCGATAACTACGCCTGACAAAATGTTTGCAAACAGACGCAGTGACAGGGATACCGGTACCGCGATATCACCGATCAGGTTGATCGGAGCCCAGATCGGCCACGGATCACAGAGACCCTTCAAAAAACCGGATACATGCTGGTGTTTGAACTTCTGGAACGTGATAATACCAAAGGTAATCAATGCCAGAGCTAAGGTCGTACCATAATCTGCCGTGGGCGGCCGCAGACCGAGCAAACCGGAAATATTACTCAGAAAAATGAAACAAAAGATTGTTCCGATATAGTTTGCAAAATATTTCGCGTTGTGCCCCATCGCATTCTCTACCATGCCATCCAGCTTCTCCACGATCAGTTCGATAATACACTGAAACGTATCGGGGACTTCCGTTGCATGCTTAATCTTGCGGTTTGCGATCAGTGCAAACGTCAGCAAAAGCAGCATGACGATCAGGATACACACATGAGAGGTCGTGATCCAGAGTGTCTGTCCAAATAATTCATAGGAAAACAATCCGTGAATCATAAAGTCAACTTCTGAATCGGCGGCCATTAAAATGCCATACTCCAAACTTTCACCTCCTTTTCTGCAGCCCTGTCTATGCCTGTGTAGGCTGCGATTTCTCTTTTACATCATATGATCCTGGTCAGTGTCTGACGCTTCGTCATAATGATTGCTTTTTCCTGCCAACCGGTCAAAAAGCGGTTGCAGATATGCGGATATTTTCAGCCCGAACACTCCGAAAAATGCGGGCAGTATCATTCCCAGCCGAAAATAAAAGGTAGCCACCAGTACAACCAGCACCACCAGATATCGTGTCATTGCAGATGCGATCGTCTTTCGCTTTGCGCCATCCTCCGTACCGAGGCTGACTGCGTCCTCAATGGACATCGCCATGTGCACCGCCATAAACAGCGCACATCCGATACCGATCCACAACCCCGTGGTATACCGCAAACGGTCATCCACGAACCACATACCAATCACCTGCAGCAACACTCCATATATAATTATTCCCAAAACCAGACCCGGTAATGCTTTATTGAGTCTTCTCAACATCTGCTTCCTCGTTCTTGTGATGATCTTTTCCGTCATCATGCTTCTTTGGCTGATAAATCCGGCGTGCAAATACGAATACATTCCGCATGCCTGCCAATGCTCCCATGACAAAAAACGGAAGCGCCAGCCATGAAATATTGACTTTCTCGCCCAGCCATGCGCCGAACAGCGTACATGCCAGAATCGGAACGATCATATTGATACCAAACTGCATGACCATGGCAAAGGACTGATACACCTCTGAATTGTTTTTTCTGTCTTTCCTATCTTCCATATCCTGTCACTAATCCTGCTCATTATAGCATTTTTTTAGCAAATATGTCTATACATTTAATGTAATATTACGCCCTGTTCGTGAATATTTATAGTAGCGCACGCCTGCGGCATCCATCATGCGTTTTGATGCCATCACCGACGGGGTATGCTCATATTTATCACTGTCATAGACCACGGTCTTGATACCGCTCTGAATGATCGCTTTGGCACATTCGTTACACGGAAACAGTGTCACATACAGCTTTGCTCCCTCAAGACTTCCGCCGCGGTAGTTCAAGATCGCATTCAGCTCACTGTGCGTCGTATAAAAATATTTGTTTTCGAGCGGATCTCCATCTCTCGTCCACGGAAACTCATCGTCGGAACAGCCCATCGGGAATCCGTTATAACCCATTGACAAAATCTTATTGTCATTGCTCACGATGCATGCACCCACCTGTGTATGCGGATCTTTGGAACGCATTCCGGAAAGCATCGCCACACCCATAAAATACTCATCCCAGCTGATATAATCGTCTCTCTTGTCACTCATGTACCGTTTCCTCCTGTTCGTTCAGCCAGCCCGCCAGCTTTTTCACTGTTTTGGACAAAGATTCAAAGCACAATCCGTAGGACGGCAATGGCGCGCCATACGGATCCATGATCTCTAACTCCTCGCCCACAAGCGCCGACAGGACATGCACCTGCGGCATGCGTTCCTCGCCGAGAATCGCCGCTGCCTGCGGCAATAATTTCTCCTCCATGACGAGTACAAGTGTATGCTCGTCCACATCCTCAGCGACGAGCTGCTCTGACATGTATCCCTCCATATTGATTCCGTTACTGATCAGAATCGCATTGACCTTCTGATTGAGCGGTTCGGGAAACAATACCACCAGCCCCCGCGCACGGATCTCAATCTCCCGTTTCAGACTGCACTCCTGCAAGAGCGCCGCTGCCATCGGTGCCCGGCAGGTGCCACTCTTACATACAAAAATAACCTTATCCCACATACTGCTATACCTCCAATACCTGATGCCCTGCTGCCTTGAGCAGCCGGTTCATGATAGCCTGTCCGATTCCCGCTGCAGCAAAGCTCTCGGAAAAAATCGCATCTACCCCCATCGTATCAAAATCCCGCAAAATACCATACAGATGTCTGGCAATCGCCTCCTCGTCATCCCGCGCCCCAATGCTGATGACGGTTCCCTTCGTGTACAGATCCTTAGTCTCCTCCGTGGCGATGATCCCTACCCGCTGATGTCCGGCAATAAGCTGCTCGCATCTGCGGTTGATCTCTGCCACTACCGCATCAGTCGCTCCCTCAACAACCTTGAGATCCGCGTGCGGCGCATAATGCCGGTATTTCATGCCCGGTGCCTTCGGCTTGCGGTCAGAATCTGCCGCAATCAGCCCCGGATCGACCGGTACTTCCTGTTCCAGTGCGTCACGGAGCATCTGCTGTGTAATATAACCGGGTCTTAAGATCATCGGCACCTGTTCCGTCAGATCTACGATCGTAGATTCCAACCCGATCCCAACCGGACCCCCGTCGACAATCATATCGATCCTGCCGCCGAGATCCTCCTCCACATGCGAAGCCTGTGTCGGACTCGGTCTGCCAGAGGTATTCGCACTCGGAGCCGCGATATATCCGGTCGACGCATCGATCAGTGCCCGCGCGATCGGATCAGATGGCATACGCACAGCAACCGTATCCATTCCGCCTGTCGTCTCATAAGGAATTTTCTCATTTTTCCGGAAAATCATCGTGAGCGGTCCCGGCCAGAAATGCTCTGCCAGCGTATAAGCCGCCTGCGGTACTTCCGCTACGATCTGTTCCAGATCTGCCATATTTGTGATATGCACAATGAGCGGATTGTCGGACGGTCGTCCCTTTGCCGCATAGATGGCTTTTGAAGCACCCGGATTGGTCGCGTCACCGCCGAGCCCGTATACTGTCTCGGTCGGAAATGCCACCAGCCCGCCGCGTTTCAATATTTCTCCTGCGCGATCTATCTGTGCCTGATCGATTGCCTGCGGATCGATCTGTATGATTTCTGTATCTATCATTTTCGTATCTGTCGTTGTATTTTTTTCAATCATTGTATTCGTTACTTTATCGTTTACGCCATGCTCTTTTTCCATAAGAGTTAGTATACCATAAGTTGGTTATTTTTACAAAAAAAATGCATGACTATTCACAATCTCTTTCCTACTGCGCCTGGTGCAGATATTGCATGACACCCATATGAATCGCCCACGCGAGCCGGTTCTGATACGCATCATCGATCAGAAGCTCCGCCTCCTGCGGACAGCTCAAAAATCCGCACTCCACAATGACCGTCGGTGAGACTGTCCGTTTCAGCAGATAATAGCTGTCATTCGCCTTTGCCTGCCTGTGATTGTCCGGATCTACACGGCTGATGAGACTTTGCTGGATCTGCTCCGCAAGCTGTTTTCCTTCCTCGGACTGTCCGTAATAAAACACCTGTGCGCCGCGGACCTCCGGCGCAGAATAGCTGTTCTGATGAATGCTGACCGTACACGCCGGATCGAGCTTTTCGATTAACGCACACCGGTTTTGCAGATCCGCGACCTTTTTATTGCTGTCGCCCTCCTGATACAGTCCGGTATCGGATTCGCGCGTATAGGTGACTGCCACATCCGACTGCTCCAGCAGCGCACCGAGCTTTTTTGCTATGACCAGATTCACATCCTTTTCCAGTACGCCCTCGGCGGACACTTTCCCACTGTCGATACCGCCATGCCCGACATCGATCACCACCTGATACTGCGGAGGCAGCCCTCCGTTATCACCCGAAACCGCGCTCACAATTTTCGCGCCCTGTCTGCCGAGCACGCCTGCGCCAAGCAACACCAGCACCGCCATCACGAGTTCGATCTTACCTTTTATATTCTTCATAAAAAAACTCCATATGATACACCTTCGCTTGGTCTATTTTATGTGTATCACATGGAGTCTATGTTTTCTATTTAATATAAGTGCCGATCGTGTCCCACACATCCGCAGTCTCCATTCCGGATTTCCAGAATGCACCGCCCGCCAGATTCAGATCCTGCACCACCTGCAGCTTCTTTTCCAATGACTGAGCGTCTTCCAGCCAGACCTTATACGTCACACCATCCTTCTCATACTGCGCATAATTCTGACCGCAATCGTCCAGCCAGTTGATCGGTGCCTCATTCGCATCGATGCGCGTGCGCGCCTCCGCCATGCTGACCGCCTCGCTGGACAATTCATAACCGACATAATCCTCTGATGCCGCCTCCGCAGAATCGCCGTCCTCCTGCTTGGGTGTCTCCGCCCAGATCCTCGTATAAAACGGCATTCCGAGTATGAGCTGCTCCGCAGGCACACCCTCCGCGAGCGTGTCCTTCGCACCGTTTTCGACAAAGCCGATCGATGCGACGCTTCCCTCATCACTGCCGGCATAATGCTCGTCATACGCCATCACGATCAGATAGTCAGCGTAGTATGCCTGCTCCTCGCGGTTATAAAACTTCGTATACGCACTCGGCACATAATTGTCCACTGACAGCACCAGCCCGTTATCATCACACTTGAGTGACAGCTCACGGATGAACTGGATATAAGCATCTCCGACATCACTGCTGAGTGCCTCAAAATCAACATTGACTCCATCCAGATTATAGTTCAGCGCTTTCGCTATGATCTGGTTAACCAGATTCTCCCGCACACTTGTATGGGTCAGTACATAGGTAGAATCCACCTCACTGTTCTCAAGATTTGACACCAGTCCCCATACCTTGACCCCTTGGGAATGGCAGTAATCCACATAATTGCGGTTTCCAAGATCCGCCAGATTGCCGTCATTGTCATTCAGATAAAACCATGTCGGCGACAGGACATTGACACCCTTCGAATTGGCGAGCACCGTCGCAATCCGCGCATTTGCATCCTGATTTGTCACCTGATGCCATAACAGCTTTACCTGACCGTCCATCAGATTGTGCGTAAAAGTCTCTCCCTCATAGCTGTGCGGCGGTAACTGCGGTTCGCTGAGCTCTGCCTGATCTCCGCCTCCGGTCAGCTTGCTGTTTTTCACATATCCGATGATACCGTCCGCCGTGCTGACCTTGCTCCAGTCATCCATCGCCTCTAACACGGAAACCTCCGTCCCCTTGTCCAGCTCTGCGAGAATCGGGCTCTTGATACCGCCCTTGACACGGAGCTGCGTGTCCTTCTTGACTGTGGTCTGACCATGAATACTGCTCCAGTCGGTCGTCATCACGATACGGTACGGCTCCGGAAACAGCTCATACGCCAGATCGGTATAATTTTTCGCGAAATCTAAAGACACATACACCGTATCCCCCTCAATCTTCACAATCTGGCTGCTGCCCTTTGTGACATCATTTCCTATATAATAATCGGTCTGCCCCGCATACGCCGTCACGGACGCATCCGCGGTCGTATAGCGCAGCAGCTGCTCATTGTCATCCCAATAAAAACGGCTGTTCAGCTCATGCAGCATATCGTAGGTCACATATACACTGCCGTCCATAGACTTCGCTTTCTGATCAATCAGCTCCTGATTCAGAACGATCGCCACATCATCCGCTGATGTGATCGAATAATACGTGTTCAGATCCTCTACCTCCTCGGACGGAATATACTGCTCAATCTTTCTGCCTACTATCAATATCAACACAATTACTATGATCAGCAGCAATGCCGCAATCACAGGTCCTGCCTTTTTTCTCACGGTAAATACCTCCTCATGGATTCGCCCAAACGGACATCTGAAATCAGTATAACACACCTGCTATCTATTTTCCAAATAATATAAAACCAATCGTGTTTCCTGTAAAATAAGAACGTTACTGTTTGCGCAGGGCATGAACAGCAGCACAAAAACAGGGCGCGCCAACACCCTGTTTCTGTATCCGCGGCCGCCCCTGTGCAGCCGCGGAAATTCTTTTTTTCCCTGTATACACGACCAAAGTTTTCAAAAAGTTTTCCTTCTGTCATGTAGTTTTGACTGTTTGATCGCTTTGTATGTTCTATCAAAACAGCCGGTCATCATCTGATACAATTTTTTATTAAGTTTCACTTAATTTGTCGAAATGTAATTCTTTTAACACCCCCTCTGTTTCATCATATACATAGTCTCTCATGTAACAGGCTTCCTCCTGTGCACACAATGCATGTGTGACATACTCCGGTGAGCTGGGATATCCATCCAGAAAAAGTACGATTCCACGGCTCGCCATGGATTGCAGCTCAATATACAGTTGTTGTCTGTTTTCTCTCATATGCATTCCTCACTTTTTTCCAAAAGGAGACATTTCCGTGAACTATGAGTCCTCAGGCAATTCTGTGTAAAGTGTCAAAGGTTCCTCGGTCTCCTCCGTAGTAGCTTCTCCGGAAACAGCTTCCGGAGACTCTGTCTCCTCCGGCTCAGTGGTCAGATACGGTTCGAGATGTGCCTCTAAAACCGATCTGCGCTCCTGTTCCTCCTGTACCAGAAACAGGTCCGTAATATTCGGATCCCATTGCAACAGACGGAACACTGCCGGATTGACCGGATAGTATACCTGCGCAGCCTGTTGAAACTCACCGACATACGGCACTGCATACAATGCCGTATCCCGATAAACCGTCGTATCCACGCGGGCTGCCTGATAGCGCAGCAATTCTTCCTCCAGAAAGCGTAGCTGGATCGCCTGCGTCCCGCCCTCTTCGTCGCGAAGCATCCGATAGACGCGCTTGTGCCCTACGACCAGATAGTCCTCTCCGTTCGGAAATGCGATCCGGACGTCCACAAACTCGTTCTCCCGCAGCGTCTGTGGCAGATTGATCTGCCGCAATTCCACACTCCGTTCATCCTCTGCGACCGGAGCGCCCTCATATACGAGATCCGCATAGAGTGCCGCCCCTTTTGGGAGAGATACCTTGAGCCGTTTCCCAAGCAGTTCCTCCTGCGCAGCGAGCGACGCACCGGGCAGTTCTTCCTGCGACTGCACCTGCTGTTCCCGAAGCATCCCGGCAGTCAGTTCTTCTCCCGCAACCGCATCACGCTCCAGCACATACAGATGTGCCTGCCGGTAAGTCTCTGCCTGCTGCCTGTAATCAGCCAGTTCCCTGCGCGTCTGCTCGATGCTGCGCCTCTCATGACACAGCAGCGCTGCCAGAGGAATTGCCGCGATGAGTACACCTGCTGCCGCTGCGCGCAACATCATTTTTTGTCTGGCTCTCAGTTTAATGACTGTTTCCTCCTATAATAATTCCTGAAAGAATGCCAGCTGGTCTTTGTCCAGCCGGAATGGGTCAGCCATAAAAGGGACGGATCGCACCGGTACATGGTATAGCTGCTGAAATCTCTTTTTTTCGTATACATTTCCCGTAACAGTAAGCAACGCCGTAAAATATTTTTGATGCATATGCTCCATACCATCCGGCTGCGTGTGCGCGACCATAAATTTTTCTGCCTGAGCGACCCGCCACGGACTCAGTGATGCGACCAGATACCTCAGATCACAGCGCAAAAACTCCTGCCACTCGCTCTCGGCGCTTCCCAGATCCATAATCAGATATGAGTAATCACCGTTAAGCATCATCGGCAGCCGTCCGGACATCACGTGTGGGTAATATCCGACACCGTCTTCCACAAAATACGCTGCGCCCGACTGATCCGTGTCCAGATGCCGGATACACGGCCGGCTGGCGAGCTCCACGACCGCTGCCGGAATTCCCCATTCGTTCGCCACATAATTTGCCGTGGCAACCGCCAGATGCGTCGTACCAACACCGCTGTCCACGCCGTAAAAACCTATCGTCTTTCGCTCCTTATTCCTTTTTCTGACTGTAAAAATACATGCTCACCACCTCTCTTTTTTCTGCAACAGTTCAAAAAACCGCCGTTTCTCCTCGGATAGCGCCAGAGGATCTCCATCGAGCGGAAAGCAATACACATTTCTGCGCCAATCCTTTGCATATGCTCTCGCTGCCTGCGCATTTCCGTAGTTTACGATCGGTATGAGCTGCCTGTGCAGACAAAGTTGCTCGTACAGCCGCCTCGCCTGTGGCATCTCCCAATACCTGCCTCCCAATACGAGTACTATCGCGTCACATGTCTCTAATTCTATGTCTATGGATTCATATGTGCCGAAATCCCGTATGAAACAGGTATCCGCCCCTGCGGTCTGCCCCAAAACAGCCCTCTGCGGGACTGTCCCGCAAAAATTGCCAACCGAGAAATATCCACTCTCCCGATCACGGCAGACATTCCGATGCTCCGCCATGCGCATCAGATCACCGCTGTGATCGTGTTGCACATACAGGCTGGAGATTCCCGCCGCGTTCAGATAGGTATTCCACGAGACCGCAAGGTGCGTGGCACCGATGCCCGCCCGCATACCAACGACTGCCATATTTTTTGGAAAATGCTTATGTTTCACCGGACCCTGATCCGGCGGTTCGACCGCCAGTTGTTCCTTCAACAGACCAGCACTCACATATCTGTGTTCCGGCTCCTGTGCCGCCGCGCATTCGATCACGCGGCAGAGATGGTCACTTCTTTGCTCCGGGGCAAGATGTGCTGCCATCTCTCGCAGGATCACACCGATGCCGTAGATATCCGTACGCTCATCGCATGCTCCTCCTGCCAGCTTTTCAGGAGCGGCATAATGCGTTGTCCCATACAAACGGTACGGGTTTTCATGATTTCGGAAAAAAGATGCTGTGCCAAAATCGACTATTTTTATCTGATTGCCATATACTATAATATGTTCCGGCTTCAGATCCTGATAAATAACCGGTTGCGGCTGCGCATGCAGATATCCGATCACATCGCATAGTTGTCTGCCGATCTGTAATAAAAAATTCAGGGAAATTGTTTGTTGATGATGCAAATATGCTTCTAATGACTCACCCCGCACATACTCTTCAACAATGTAATAGTATGTATCATCCTCTTCCACATCGTAGATCATGGGAATGGAGGGATGATTCAAAGATCTCATCAGCTCTGCTTCCATTGGAAAACCCATCTGGGAATCCGAGCTGCCGGGCAACGACTTGGGAATTCGCTTGACTGCCCGATCCTGTTTTAGAATCTGATGTCTGACCAGATACACCTGACTGTTGGCGCCGGCTCCGAGGAGCCCTGTCACGGTATATTTGCCAAACAGGTTCTGCTTCATGATCCTCACCGCGCTTTCTGTATCAAAATCGAAAAACGACCGGTGAAAAGCATTTCCAAATCCCTTATACCACACGACGAACCAATTTGACAACCGATTTTGCCAAATTTATACTTTTTTAATATTTTTCATCGATATTTCAGACGTTGACTGCTTGACGACCGCGAAAAATTTTTATATACTTTTTGTACTTTTTAGGGAATATCACACGTAAAATAACTTTTATACTTTGAAATACTTGAAAATAGATTGAGACAGATAAGGAATTACGATTATGAAATTAGAACGAATCAATGATAACCAGATCCGCTGCACCCTGACCGGACAGGATCTGGCAGACCGCCATTTACAGCTCTCCGAACTGGCATACGGCAATGACAAGACCAAACGGCTGTTTCGCGACATGATGCAGCAGGCATCCTGCGAACTCGGCTTTCACACGGAGGATATCCCTCTTTTGATTGAGGCGATCCCCATGCCCGGTGATTCAATCATCCTGACCGTCACCAAGGTAGAATATCCCGAAGAACTGGACACACGCTTCTCCAATTTCAGCGATTATGGGGATTATCCGGAAAATATGGACGGCGACGATGATTCGCCGACGCTCGAAGGTGCGGACACGATCATGGATCTGTTCCAACGGATCAGCGCGGCAGCGGCAGCAATGCATGCCACAGATTCAAATACCCACGCAACACAGAGCGCGGATTCCTTTGTCCCGCTCAAGGACACGGCAGAAACAGTCTCTGTCGCCGACGCGGAGAACACCTCCAAGGCACAGACACCCGCCAATATCATCAAGCTGTTCTCCTTTCACGAGATGGATCACCTCGTCCGGCTCGCGCATGTACTGGACGGCTTTTATACCGGTGACAATTCCCTGTTTTTAGATACAGCGGAGCATGTTTACTATCTCGTACTGAGCAAGGACAGCCACACGCCGAGCGAGTTCAACAAGGTGTGCAACATTTTATCCGAATACGCGCTGCAAAACCGCTATGTAGACTCGGCAGAAGCCTACTTTGAGGAGCACTTTAAATGCATCGCCGCACATGATGCGCTCCAGAGACTCGCACAAGTGTAGTCTGCATCTGCAAATAAAGAGTCGTTCGCGACTCTTTCGCGCCCAAGCGGTATGCGCAACATATACTTCATCTCCGCGAGGGAGCATGAAGTCCTGTGGACTTCAGATTTGCTCCGACCGAAGTGGCAACGTAGATGCGCATCCTTGCGGAGCTATTTGATTCATAGGGAGGAATTTCCTATGAATCAAATAGGCCCTCCGCAGGGATGTATGATCCATCACCCGGCGGAGGGTCTTTTAGATTATTTTATTTCTCATGCTTTAAGAATGTGTTGATCTGGTCAACCAATGCTTCCGGCTCCAGTCCGTGAACCATTGCAGCCTGCTCGATGGTCTCCATCTGTGAAGACGGGCATCCGAGGCAGTGCATTCCGATACCAAGTAATACCGGAGCAATGCTTTCATCTATCTGAAGTAATTCGCCGATCATAGTGTCTTTTGTCACTGTTGCAGCCATTTCATGTTCCTCCTTTAATTGTATATTCACCGTAACCTATTATATACACTTTCTTTTCACTTGTCTAGTATCTGAATAGTTCTAAAAGTTATACATGACTAATCTTAGTACCTGATTTTATGCACGGATTTAGATCTGCCGCGCTTGTTTTTCCACAATTTTTGTACTAAAATATGACCATAGCAACAGCTATTATATCAAATGAATATTTAAATTTAAGGAGGATAAACCAATGGCTTACGTTATTAACGATTCTTGTGTATCTTGTGGAACATGTGAGGGCGAGTGCCCTGTAGGAGCTATTTCTGCCGGTGATGGCAAGTACGAGATCGACGCTGATTCTTGTGTATCTTGCGGAACATGTGCAGGTGTATGCCCTACCGGCGCAATCAGCGAGGGCTAATTTTCCCGTAGATAACGCATTTTAAAAGGAGACTGGATTCCAGTCTCCTTTTTTATTTCAGCTCTCCAGCCGCGGCGCAGTCTTTAACTTCTGCTTGCGGCTCTTTTTCTGACGAAATACCCGTTTCTGCCGCTTTCCGTAGCTGCGGATCGCCTCGTCGAGCTTTTTGTAGCGTTCCTCCTCCTGTTCATCCTGCACACGCATCAGATAGTTCATTTCCTTAAGTACACGGTCTCCCACATCCGTTCCGATCTCTTTACTCAGATCCTTATTGTTCTCCGTCATCGCATTTCTGACGATCTGCGTCATCAGCTCCTGAAACTGCTCCATCCGCTCCTGCGGTGACATCTGCGTCTGCTCTGCCACAGACTGGACAGACACAACCGGCTGAACCTGCGGCTTTTCCGGAAGGCTCCTCGGCTGCTCCTGCGCGGTCTTTGTTATATGCTCTGCCTTCTGCTGCCGCTGCGGATCTTCTTTATCCTGTTGTTCCTGATGTAACAGTATCTTGATCGCCTTTAACTGATAGCCCTCTTCCTTCAGTTGCTTGATACGCAAAAACTGATCGACATTCTCCTGTGTATAGTAACGATGCCCCATCTCATTGCGGGGAACCGTCAGCTCCAATTCATCTTCCCAGTAACGTAATACATGAGATTCCACAGCTACAATATTTGCAGCATCAGAAATCATATAACGTACCTGTTCCAACCAATCGACCTCCTTCTTGTTCATTTATGCCTTTATTATAGTCAACCTTAAAAAGAGGTACAATCTTTTTTCATCGCAGATTTTGACAAAAATTATGCAGGAATTCCTATCAAATAAAAAGGGGTGAAAATTCGTTCTATCTATGCTATAATGTTTTATAATTGTAGTTTTTTGAGACACACTTTTATTAAAACTGTTTCGGGAGGATACATGAATAATCGTTCGATTAAATTCAGAGGCAGGCTGCGCTTTTACCTGTGCGCGCCGCTATACTTGTCCATATTGCTGATATTGCTGAATATTCCGTGCTATTTTTATAATAAAAATCTGGGCTTTTGTATGACCTTATTCACCGGAGTCTACACGCTGACCGTGTTTGTCGCATATTTCCGGTGCAAACCCTTTCTGGTCAACGAACTAATCAACTTTGCAACGCAATATGGCACCGTGCAGAAAAAACTGCTCAACGAATTTGAGATCGCCTACGCGCTCGTCGACTATAACGGCAAGCTGCTCTGGGTCAACAATCAGTTTACCGAGCTGACCGGCAAGGATAAAAACTATCACAAGTCCATCACCTCAATATTCCCTTCGATCTCAAAAGAGCTGCTGCAGAGCGAGGACACGCTGGAGCTTGCGCTTCCGTTAGAAAATTATCACCTGCGTGTCTCTATGCACCGCATTTATTTCAGCAATATTTTAAATGACACACAGATGTTAGAGACAATCACCGACCGCAATTATCTGACCGCCGTCTATTTCTTTGATGAGACAGAGCTCAACCGCTGCTTACAGGAAAACGAAGATCAGAAAATGGTCGTTGCACAGGTCTATATCGACAACTACGACGAGGCACTCGAAAGTATTGAGGATGTCAAGCGTGCGCTGCTCGTCGCGCTGATCGACCGCAAGGTCAACACCTACTTTTCCAAGGTGGATGCACTTGTGCGCAAGACGGACCATGACAAATACTTTATCGTGTTCCGCCATGAGCATCTGAAAGCGCTCAAAGCAGACAAATTCAGCATTCTTGAGGATGTCAAGACCGTAAAGGTCGGCAATACAATGGCTGTCACACTCAGTATCGGTATCGGTGACACTGCCTCAAGCTACATCCAGAACAATGAATATTCCCGCATGGCGATCGACCTCGCACTCGGACGAGGCGGCGATCAGGTTGTGCTCCGTGAGGGCGAAAAAGTCACCTATTTCGGTGGGAAAGCCCAACAGGTCGAGCGGAACACCCGCGTCAAGGCACGTGTCAAAGCCCATGCTCTGCGCGGTATCATAGAAAGCAAGGAGCGTGTCATCGTCATGGGACACCAGATCAGCGATATGGATTCGTTCGGTGCCGCCGTCGGTATCTACTGTGCAGCCCGCACATTGGATAAAAAGGTACAAATCGTACTAAACACGGTCAGCTCCACACTCCGCCCGTTCCGCGAGCAATTTACCGAGGAAAACGGCTATGCGCCGGATACCTTTTTGACACGTGAGCAGGCGATTGATGTCTGTACACCAAACACCGTCGTGATGGTCGTGGATACTAACCGTCCGGGCAGCACAGAATGTCCGGAAATATTAAAAATGACAAAAAATATTGTCGTTTTTGATCATCACAGACAAACAAATGAGACGATTGAGAATCCGGCACTATCCTACATTGAGCCGTATGCTTCCTCCGCCTGCGAGATGGTCGCAGAGGTATTACAGTATTTTACCGAGAGCATCAAGCTGGCTCCGCAGGAGGCTGACAGCATCTATGCCGGCATCCTCATCGACACGAACAATTTTATGGCAAAAACAGGTGTGCGCACCTTCGAAGCAGCCGCCTACCTGAAACGCTGCGGTGCGGAAGTCACCCGTGTGCGCAAAATGCTGCGCAATGACATGAACGATTACAAAGCCCGCGCGGAGGTCGTACGTCATGCCGAAGTCTACCGCGACGCATTTGCAATCTCTGTCTGTCCGGCAGACAATATTGAGAGTCCGACGATTGTCGGCGCACAGGCTGCCAACGAACTGTTAAACATCTCTGGCATCAAGGCATCGTTTGTCCTGACCGAATATAACGGAAAAGTCTATATCAGCTCACGCTCCATTGACGAGATCAATGTACAGCTCATCATGGAAGCATTGGGCGGCGGCGGTCATCTGACGATCGCGGGTGCACAATTAGAACACTACTCGGTCGCTGAGGTAAAACATATGCTTCAACAGACAATTGACAAAATGATAGAGGAAGGAGACATTAAAGTATGAAAGTCATTTTATTAGAGGATGTAAAATCACTCGGAAAAAAAGGTGAGATCGTAAACGTCAGCGACGGTTACGCAAGAAATATGATCTTACCGAAAAAATTAGGTCTGGAGGCTACAAGCAAAAACCTCAACGACCTCAAACTGCAAAACCAGCATGCGGAAAAGGTTGCACAGGAAAATCTGGAAGCTGCAAAGAAGTTTGCAGAGGAATTGAAGAATAAAAAGGTAGAAGTCAAAATGAAATCCGGCGAAGGCGGCAGAACCTTCGGCTCAATCTCTACTAAGGAGATCTCAGAGGCTGCGAAAAAACAGTTAAACCTCGAACTCGATAAGAAGAAAATGCTCTTAAAAGACCCGATCAAAGCACTTGGCACCTACGAGGTACAGATCAAGCTGCATCCGCAGGTTACCGGCACTTTTACCGTACATGTATCAGAGGGGTAATATTTTATGCCTGCAGAAGAAACGCTCATCAAGCGCACGATGCCAAATTCGCTCGAAGCGGAACAGTCTCTGATCGGCTCTATGATCATGGATCGCGATGCGATTCTGATCGCATCCGAATTGCTCATTAATGAGGACTTTTACCATCAGCAGTACGGGCTTCTCTTTGAGGCGATGGTCGATCTGTTCAACAACCGCGAACCGGTGGATCTGGTCACACTTCAAAATAAGTTAAAAGAAATGGACGTTCCGCCGGAGATCAGCTCCCTCGAATATGTCCGGGATCTGGTAGATGCTGTACCGACCTCCGCAAATGCAAGATACTACGCAGAGATTGTCAAGGATAAAGCGATGCTGCGGCGGATGATCCGCACAACGGAGGACATTGCAAACGATTGTTATCAAGGCAGCGAATCGACCACGGTTCTCTTAGAACAGACCGAAAAAAAGATCTTTGACCTGCTGCAAAACCGTGGCGGCGGCGATTATGTCCCGATCAAGGATGTTGTGCTCGAGGCACTCGACAAGATCGAGAAAGCCTCCAAGACACAGGGCTCCGTGACCGGAATCGCAACCGGATTTCTGGATCTGGACTACAAAACTGCCGGCTTACAGCCGTCCGATCTCGTGCTTGTCGCAGCCCGTCCTTCCATGGGAAAGACGGCATTTGTATTGAACATCGCGCAGCATGTCGCTTTTCACAGCGATCTCTGCACCGCAATCTTTAGTCTCGAAATGTCAAAGGCACAGCTCGTAAACCGACTGTTTTCGCTTGAATCACGTGTGGACGCACAAAAGCTGCGTTCTGGTAATCTGTCCGATAACGACTGGGAAAGCCTGATTGAAGGCGCAGGTACGATCGGTCAGTCCAAGCTCATCATCGACGATACACCCGGTATCTCGATCTCCGATCTGCGCAGCAAATGTCGGAAATACAAGCTGGAGCACGACCTCAAGCTGATTATCATTGACTATTTACAGCTTATGAGCGGCAGCGGTGGCAGATCCTCCGATTCCAGACAGCAGGAGATCTCCGATATTTCCCGCTCTCTGAAAGGACTTGCGAGAGAGCTGAATGTACCGGTTGTCGCACTGTCCCAGCTCTCACGTGCCGTTGAACAGCGACCGGACCACCGTCCGATGCTCTCCGATCTGCGTGAATCCGGTGCAATCGAGCAGGATGCCGATGTCGTGATGTTTATTTATCGTGATGACTACTACAACAAAGACACAGAGGATAAAGGCATCGCCGAGATCATTATCGCCAAGCAGAGAAATGGTCCGATCGGAACCGTGAATCTCGTCTGGCTGCCCGAATACACCAAATTTGCAAATATGGAACGCTAAACAAAATATGACAACAAAAACCGCCCGGACATGTCCGAGCGGTTTTTTTCCCCAATTTATTCCTTCGCCTAAAAAAGCATCTGCCCATCATTACTCGCTGAGCGTTTCCAATATAAACTCTGCCATCTGATGGATCGCATCAATCTCCTCGAGAATCTGATCATCCGTATAATTATCCGGATTCTCTACAATGTCATTGGCAGTCAGAACAACACTGTCACAGGCTGCCAGTGTCTCCTGTACATCCGGATCGTCCAACAGTCCATTCGCCTCCAGCACACTATAGTAGCAAGCATACATGATCGCCAATTCGGTGTTTGAACGCTTTACATATTCGTATAATTCCATCTGTGCCTTTACGGTGATCACTGTTTTTGCCTTATAGGTCTTGCCACCGGTCTGGATCATGTAGGTCAATGTCGCTTTTCCGGGCTTCTTCGCTGTAACAACACCCTTCTTATTTACGACTGCGACTGCCTTTTTGTTGATCTTATAAGAAACCGTTGCATCGTCTCCCGCATTGTAGACCGCAGGCTGCCATTTCTCACCTTTCTGCAAAATGAACTGTTTTACTACTAAAGGAGCGCTCATATCCGCTGCTTTCGCCGGTATAGGTACCAGCACTGTCGTGAGTGCGACCGCACATGCAATAACAAACATTGCCAACCGCTTCATCGTTTGAGTCCTTTTGTTTTCCATAATTATTTACCTCACTTCTTTTTAGATTATGCACCGGATACCTTCACACCGGCTGTATGGTTTTATTATATCAGATTTTCATTGCCATTTACATACCATTCGCGCCATATACTTACCATTCGCGCCTAAAAGCAACCTTTCACTTAGAAACTACTATAATAATTAAGTAACATATATAACCACCTAAGGAGGAACATATTATGAAAAAATTAACATCATTATTACTGGTTCTGGCAATGTGTGCCGCTATGATCGGCTGCGGCGGCGTGTAGATAAGCAGCCCGCGATCGACGCTTATAACAAGGCGAGCGATGCATTTAACGAAGCGGCTG
This sequence comes from uncultured bacterium, assembly GCA_937893485.1. GTDB lineage: Bacteria > Bacillota > Clostridia > Lachnospirales > Lachnospiraceae > W0P33-017. The sequence goes on from CALBJL010000017.1 coordinate 24,427, forward strand.
ACATCATCAACGAGAATCCCGACGCTTATGCGCAGGACGTATTCGACACCATGAATGAGATGGCTGACGTACTGAACCAGCATCAGGCACTGCTTGAGAGCGATGAGGAGATCGATCAGGAAAAACTGGATCAGATGATCGAGTGGTACGGCACTGTTGAGGACTGGGTTGCTGACGTAAGATCAGAACTGGAGATCTAAGCCTTCATCTGATGATGCATAAACCATCAGTCTAATCATTAGGGGGCAATGACTATGGGATTATTGGGCAAAAAAGAGCTCTGTGCGATCTGCGGCGGCAAGGTAAAAGCAATTTTTCCGTGGAAGGTGGACGGTCAGCTGGTGTGTAATGACTGCTATGGCGTAGTCGACGTTCCGGACGATGTCGTAAAAGGAATGACGATTGACAATTTCTGCAAATATCGGGCATTCCGTGAGGAAAATGTGAAACTGAGGGATCAGTTTCAGGTATCAAAACAGATCGACTTGGGCTGGTTTGATACAAGATTCATGTTCGATTACAAAAATAAGTTTTTGTGCATGGATAAACACCTTGAAAAAACGATCTTTGAGGGCAGCCAGATCAAATCCTTTGTCGTAAAAGAAGACTCAACACCACTGATTCAGGGTGACGCAAATGGCTTGCGCCGCCATCCGAGCAACGTGCCGTCACGTATTATGGCACTGGCTCCGCAGGTAGATGTGTACCGGATGCAGGCAGAGCAGGAGCGCGCACGCGAACGGAGAGATCCGAACTATCACTCTCCCCTGTTTTTCAACATTCCGGTACCGTTTAAGAACTTCGTGATAGAGATCAGGTTCGACCATCCGTACTGGACAGAGTTCAAGACGGCTACGGGCGCGCCGGACTTCAACAACGAATATCCGGATGTCAATGGTTATCTGGAGCACTACAACACCAGCGTCCGGCTGATGGAGGAGCTGGCGGCTTCTATTATGAAGATCGCCTTTCCGGGTGCTCCCGAGCTGTCCGGTAATGCCAATAGAAAATAAAAAACGATTAAAAAAACCACTTCACGGTGTTTGCCATGAAGTGGTTTTCTTTGATTTACTCCTGAACGTAAGGCATCAATGCTACGTGGCGTGCTCTCTTGATCGCAACGGTCAGCGCGCGCTGATGCTTTGCACAGTTTCCGGTAATTCTTCTGGGAAGAATCTTACCTCTCTCAGAGATATATCTCTTTAACTTGTTGGTATCCTTGTAATCGATCACATTGTCTTTTCCACAGAATACGCATACTTTTTTTCTTCTGTGCATCGGGCGTCTCTTTGCCGGAGCGCCGTCTCTGTCACTCTTATTGTAAGGCATAGCTCTCTACCTCCTGTTAGTCTTTAATTAAACGGTAATTCCTCATCAATACCCTCAGGGATATTCATGAAGCCGTCCCCCGCATCTCTGGGTGACGGTCTGTCAGCAGGAACATATCCACCACCGCCGTTATTCTGTGCGGCAGCATTTTTGCTCTCAGCAAACTCCTGATCCTCTACGACAACGTCGGTCGTATATACACGCTGTCCGTCCTTGTTCGTATATGATCCGGTCTGGATTCTGCCTGTCACAACAACCTTTGTTCCCTTGTGCAGATATCTCTCTGCGAACTCACCGGAACGACCGAATGCGACACACTGAATAAAATCAGCGGTCTGGTCGCCGTTCTGGTTGTTGCGGCTCATGCGTCTGTCTACTGCTAACGTATATCTTGCAATCGCTGTTGCATTCTCGCCCTGGGAATAACGTACCTCAGGGTCACGGGTCAGACGACCCATCAAAATAACCTTATTCATCCGGTTCTCCTATTCTATTTCTCGTCTGTTCTTACACACAAGAAACGAAGAACGTTGTCCATGATACGGACATTGCTTTCAACTTCCGCAGGCACGGTAGCCTCTGCATCAAAGTGAATGAAGTAGTAGAAGCCTTCGCTCATCTTCTGGATGTCATAAGCTAACTTCTTCTTGCCCCAATCCTCAACATCTGTGATGGTTCCGCCGGCACGAGTGATGTACTCTTTTGCCTTCTCTACGGTAGCGGTTCTTGCATCGTCTTCGATCTTGGCATTCACAATGAGTGCTAATTCATAATTGTGCATCGTTTTTACCTCCTTTTGGTCTCTGGCCCACTCTCCACTGTATTTACGGAGTGAGCAAGGAAACATAGTTCACGAGAAAATATTTTACCATGCTTTTCCCAATAAATCAAGTCCTACAGCACGATATTTCGTGCTTTTTGCAGGATTCAGCACTCTTTTCGGTGCATTTCCGGGTTCTGTGCACCTTTTTTCGTGCCCGTAACACGATTTTCGGTGTCCCTACATGCTTTTAAGTCTTTCGTGTTCTTCTCCACGATTTTTCGTGCAATCATGATCTGATGCCCACAGCCCTGACACTCCAGCCGGAAATCCGCGCCGACACGCAGGATCTTCCAGTCATGACTGCCGCAGGGATGTCCTTTTTTTAATGTAACAATGTCTCCTACCTTGTATTCCATAACGTTTTCCTTCTATAATTATATAGCAATTATAACTCGATCTGTCCGAACACTGCTCCGAGACCTTCCTGAATCACGAGGTCTGCACGGCTGTCCATCGGTGTCGCTGATTTATTGATCAGTACGAGCTGGTTCCCGCGATAATAATCGATCAGCCCTGCTGCCGGATAGACTGCGAGCGATGTACCACCGATGATAAGCATGTCCGCATGGCTGATGTCATAGATCGCCTGACGCACAGTCTCGTCGTCCAGCCCCTCCTCATAGAGCACGACATCCGGTTTAATCCTGCCGCCACACGCATCACAGATCGGTACGGGGTCGGGCGATTCCAAAATATAGCGCGCATCAAACAGCTTGCCGCAGTGCTGGCAATAATTGCGGTGAACACTGCCATGCAGCTCCCACACACGCTTTGATCCTGCCGCCTGATGCAGTCCGTCGATATTCTGTGTCACCACGGAGCGCAGTTTTCCCGCCTGCTCCAGCTTCGCGAGCACCTTGTGCGTCACATTCGGCTGCACATCGGGACAGAGCATCTTATCCCTGTAAAACCGGTAAAACTCCTCCGGCTTCGCCAGATAAAAACTATGACTGAGAATCGTTTCCGGCGGATAATCGTAGGACTGATTGTATAAGCCGTCTACGCTCCGAAAATCCGGTATGCCGCTCTCCGTGCTCACTCCCGCTCCGCCAAAAAATACGATATTGTCCGATTCCTTCACCATCTGTAAAAATTTCTTAATTGCTTCTGACATCGCATACACCTCCCGCAAAAGTTTTTCCTACCTCTCATAGTAGCCTATTTTCTGCGATCTGACAACGTCCTCTTTGCCCTTATTTTTGACAACCGGTACATGATCCGGCACAAAATGACCGCCACAAATGTGCTCACACACGTTGCCAGAATCCCCGGTCCCACAATCGCGGTCGGACTGACACTGCCATACTGGCTGCGATAAGCAATCATATTGACCGGAATCAGTTGCAGCGAAGAAATATTGAGCACGAGAAACGTACACATCTCCATACTCGCGACACCCTTTTTCTCCCCGGAAAGCAGCTCCAGCTCCTGCATCGCCTCCAGTCCGGCTGGAGTCGCCGCCCAGCCCAGCCCAAAGATATTTGCCATAAAATTTGTCGCAATCAGTTCATTCGCGCGGCTCTCCTGCGGCAGCTTCGGAAAGAGAAACCGCAGCACCGGACGCAGCCGCTTCGTACACGCCGCGAGCATACCGGTCTCCTGCGCAATCTCCATCAGCCCCGTCCACATGGCGATCACTCCCGCCATCGTAATTGCGAGATCGACCGCCTCCTTTGCCGCATCGACCGCAGCCGCCGAAATCGTCCCAAAGCCCCCATGAAACGCTCCAAATATAACACCAATCGCAATCATCGCTCCCCATAAATAATTCATAAGCACCCTTCTTTTTTCATTCTGATCTCCATTACTATATATATGCACGTTTTGACAACAGGTTCATATAATAATGCCAAGTGACTCTGTCAGAATCAGATAAGGAGCTACGATGTCTGTCTTACTATTTTTATCGGATGCAATGATTCCTCTGTTGATTTTTGTGATCGTCGGATACGGCTTACTCACAGGCTGCAACGTATACGACGCATTTATCCACGGTGCGGTGCGTGGATTGAAGATCGTTGTGCAGATCCTGCCTACGTTGATCGGTCTGATGATCGCGGTCGGCATTTTGCGGGCAAGCGGCTTTCTGCTGTGGTTTGCCGGTCTGCTCACGCCGGTCTGCGAATGGCTGGCATTTCCTCCGGAGCTGTTATCGGTCGCCTTCGTCAAGCTGTTTTCCTCCTCCGCTGCCACCGGACTCGCACTCGACATCTTCAAGGAATACGGCACGGATTCCCTGCAGGGGCTCGGCGTCTCGATCATGCTCAGTTGTACCGAAGCCGTCTTTTATACCATGTCGGTCTACTTCATGGCGGTGCGCATCAAAAAGACCCGTTGGACACTGCCATGCGCCCTGCTCGCGACACTTTCCGGCATTATCATGAGTATTTTTCTGGCTCACGCCATGCTCTGACCGCCCGTAGGCAAAGCATAGTTCCGGTTCAGCCCCCTTTCAATGCGTGCCCCAGCTCTCATAGTCCGTGTGCAGGTTCCGCCAGATGTCAAAGAACAGACAATCGCCGTCTGCAAACGAATAGGTGTGTCCCATCCGGTCTGTCCGCACGTGTGAAAAGCCCTGCATCTGCCACATATTACAATATCCCTGTCGGCTATTGGACGCATTTTCATAGCTCAGATGCGCCGCGCCTGCGCGATCCGGATACGAGCGCAGCTCAAAGCTCACGAGCAGATAACCATCTCTGTAAAAAATCGGTGCGCTCTGGCTGATTCTCCCGCCATGGCTGCGGATATATGCATCCAGATCAATGTCCGCATCCACAATCCGCACATCTGCCGGAAGCTGATACTCGCTGTCCCAGATCTGTAACGACTGCGCACAGATCAACGGATCTGCGACATTCCGCTCATAGACACCGGCAAATCTCCGATTTGCAGCCGAAAATACAAGTTTTGGACAAACCTCCGTCAGATCCTCTTTGCGGTACAAACGCACCTGCCTGCGTTCTGCACCATCTCCCGAAACATGATAATAAGTAGGAACACCTACGATCTGTGCTTGTGTGCCACACATATCTCCGATCGTTTTGAGCCGGAGCTTTATCCGGTATCCCAACCCGACTGCGCCTGCCGTCGGATTATACGGATGATCCCCCGGCAAAACCGGAAAAATACCGCTTGTCAGCCGCGCGGATAATAGCCCTCCGTCCGCATCCTTTCTGCCGATCCAGAAAAACGTCTGCTTTTTCGTCCCATCCGCCGCATAAAACACGCTGCGCCACCTCGGATAATCAACAATATCCGTGATCGCGAGATCATACATCCGCCCAACCACCGTCACGGTCAACTCATCATACGCTCCGTATTCCGACAATTCCAGATTTGACAGATAGCCGTTTTGGTCAATCCCGCCATGCACCGCAGATGCATTTTTTGCGATCGTCCGGTATCGGATGCGATAATCGCCTTCCCGCACACCGACCGGAAGATCAAACGTCTGCCTGCCCTCCGGCAGATCGATCCACGCATTTGGCGGACAGCTCGTATCGCCCACATAGACCGTGAACGGAAACCAGATCTGGCGTCGTCCGACGTACTTTTTATAATCTCGGTTTCCATAGCCCGGCGCGTCCCGATGTGTACCTTGCGTCGAAATGCCGACCGTAAAGGAACGCCCCAGTATCAATGACAGATACTTCGTCGGTACGACCTGCTGATTGTGTTCGATATCATCCGTGATACCTCCTTTGCAGGCGACCGGTGTGTGTACGGTCACATCATTGACCTGTCTGACCGCCTTCCGCCTGCTGCCTGTTCCGTATAGACTCCGATAGACCGCCCACGCATCTGTCTGATAATGGTCGTTCCGCCTTGTATGCGGGATCACAAGCTCCTGCGTGCGAAAAGACTGCAGACGCGCGCCCTTCTGGTATACCGGACCGGGTGTTTCCCGATACACATACCCATCTCTCAATATGATCTCCCCATCGATCCCGAAACGGTCATTGCGCACGCGCACATCCCCCGCCAACTCTTCCGCAATCTGCTGTAGCTGTTCCATCGTCAGGCAGCTTCCCTCCGAGACATCTCCACCGTACACGCTGCCCGAAGCCTGCGGAAGCTCCATATATCCGTCCTGATCACGCCGCAGATCGACCTTTACCGTATACAAATCACCGCATTCCACAGCACCTTCCGGCAACGCCTCATTTTCCACGCGCACGCGCTCCAGCGTATAGATCTTGAGATCCCTGATCCGGTAATAGGAATACGGCCGCTGCACATACAGCGTCATCTGGGTCTGGTAACTGCCCTTTGCCGGTCCATCCTCCGTCATATAAGTATAGGTATAAGTCACATTCAACGTGACCGGAACCGTTACCAGCCCATGATAATGTCTCAACATACACTCATAAAAATACTTTTGCAGCGAACCGCCCACCACGACCGGTTCTCCGGTCGGGATCGCCTGCACCACATCAAATACAGGCTCTGCAAACGGCGCCGCGCGGATAGACACCTCATTTTGCGCACATTCCTCCTTTCCATAGACCAGCCGGATCTCATCCACCTGCTCAATATCCTCCGGCTGCTCGATCATGTCCGGAATCGCCGGAAAATAGACCTCCTTGTTAAAATGTGTGCGCAGCCTTTCAGAATCCGCCCAATTTCTGGCATTCATGATCCCGTCCACCGTAGTATAGACCTCTCCGTGCAACGCGCCGTCTGCATCGATCCAGCCGAGCGCCCTGCCATCCTCGACAACCGTCATGACCGCATCCAGATAAACCATCCCGCCCCGCTGATAGAGCTCGGTCTGCCAGTCAGCTGATGCCTCCCCGATCCGCGCAAAGATCTCGTCCTTATCACAGAAAAAACGGGTATAAACATAGTCGCTGTCCTCCGGGTCTGTATAGGAGACTCCCTCCTGTGTCAGCCGGATACGGGCGCGTGCACGCGCCGGAACTACTCCCTGCCAGCGCTTGATTGTCCATCCGATCGTGCGGTATTTTACGCCGCCGGTCGCCCGTTTATCATGTGTAGTCATTTGTAAATTTCCGTAGGAATCAAATCTCAGAACTTCCTGATATAAGTCCGATGCGGCAGCCGTCCCGCAAAACAGCAGACAGACCGCGAGCAGGATACCGCCCACCGCCGCGGACATGCGTCCGGATCCCGGACGATGTTTGTTCATGTACATCTCCTCCCTCTACTTTTTTATTCATAGGTAATTGCAAAACGATATTAAAACGTATTGTCCGATGCCAAAACAGTAGCAGCGCGAGCTGCGACCTCTTGTCATAGTTTCGCAAACGCCTACTTTTTTATACATAGTACAAGGATTCGACACATAGAATCTAAAGACATAAGAATTAGGGTTTCATTTTAGCATAGTCTCAGGGAAAGGGCAATCATCAAAGCCATGATCGAAGAAAAAAAGATATTTGAAAAATGGATGGATAACAAAATCAAGTGGGAGCTCCGGCTGCTGAGTCTGGGACTATGCATTGCCATACTCTTTACCTGCGGTATGTCCGCTTTTTCCTCCATACAAGCGAAAAAGCAGCCGGACTTTTCCTCCTACACACAGCTTTTGTTTCAGGAGCAGCTCGCCTCGGATACGCTCTCTCTGCATTATACGCTCGCAGATCCGGCAAACTACGGCATTGAGGACTATGAAGTCTCCCTCGGCTCGCTCTCCGAAGCAGACCGTTTTGCCACCCGCCTGTCATGCGAAAACATCAAAGCCGCCCTGCAGCAGTATGACTATGATGGACTTCCGATGAACGACCGCCTGACCTATGACATCGTCAGCTACTCGCTCGACCAGAATCTCAGAGGGTGCAGCTATTATGATTACGAAGAACCGCTGAATGCCATCAGCGGTGTACAGGCAGAGCTGCCGATTCTGCTCGCAGAATATACGTTCCGCAGCCGCGCGGATGTGGAAGACTATCTCACGCTGATCGATAGCGCGCCATCCTATTTTTCGCAGATCGTAGACTTTGAGGAACGCAAATCCGCCAAGGGGCTGTTTATGCCATCCTTCGCGGCGAATGCCATCGCAAATCAGATCACCTCGCTCATCACCGAGCCATCCTTCAACTGCCTGCGGGAGACCTTTCCGGACAAACTGCAGCAGGTTGCAGAACTCACCTCAGACGATCGCGTGAACTATCTGCGCGAGCATGATGCGCTGATCGAGGGCAGCCTGATCCCTGCCTACAAATCACTGCGTGAATGTCTCGTCCGTCTGCGCGATACCGCCATACATGACGGCGGTCTCTGCCAGCTCCCGGATGGCGACGACTACTATGCCTATCTCGTCCAGAGATCCACGGCAAGCACACGCACAGTCGATGAACTAAATGAAATGATTGCATCAAAAAGACAATCAAATCTGTCTCAATTAGCAAAAATAATCAGATCAAACCCAGATATTTTGTCTCAAATGTCCGCATCGGCTCACGTGAACCTCACGTGGAACACACCTGAGCAGATGGTCGAACACTTAAAGGATTGCATGAGCGCCGACTTTCCGCAGGCGCCGGAGCATACCTATGAGATCAAAACGGTAGAACCATCGATGCAGTCATTTCTCTCACCCGCGTTCTACCTGACCGCACCTATGGATGACCCGAACGAAAACAATATCTACATCAACCCCGCATATGAACGCTCCGACCTCGAACTGTTTACCACACTTGCACACGAGGGCTATCCCGGACATTTATATGAGACGGTATTTTCCTACGAACAGGAGCTCTCCCCCCTGCGCCACATCATGTCCTTTGGCGGATACACGGAAGGCTGGGCAACCTACGTGGAAATGTGTTCGTATGACTACGCCGGACTCGACCCGGAGCTCGCCCGCGCGCTGCAGCTCAACGCAGCCGCCACACTTAGCCTTTACGCATCAATCGACATCGGCATCCACCACGAGGGATGGGATCGCGACATCGTACTCGAATTTCTCTCCGACTACGGGATCACCTCCGTGGAAACCGCCGACCACGTATATGAGCTTGTCGTAGAGACTCCCGCGAACTACTTAAAATATTATGTCGGCTACCTCGAATTTCTCGAACTAAAAAAAGATGCCATGTTCCGATACGGCTCTGATTACAATGACAAAGCATTTCATCAGGCATTGCTCGCGATCGGGCCTGCACCTTTTTCGATTATTAAAAACTATCTGCCGTTGTATTACCCTCAGGCTTCTGCATCCAGCAACGCCTGATAGACCTCCCGCTTGGAGATACCCCGATCCCTGGCGACCAGCTTCATCGCCTCTTTTCTGGGTATATCCTGCGCCTCGTAGATCGCCATATGTTCATCGATCGTCATCTGCTCCCAAGCGCGCTGCGATTCGGCCTCCAGTTCACGACGGTCTTTACCTTCTACTACAAGGACATATTCTCCGCGAGGTTCATTGTCTTTATAATATAATAAGACATCATCCAATGTCGTTTTCTGAACATCTTCATATTTCTTCGTGAGCTCTCTGCACAGCGAGATCGACCGGTTTCCAAGTGTCTCACGTAACTGCGTGAGCGTCGCGATCAGGTGATGCGGCGCTTCGTAGAGAATGATCGTGCGTGTCTCGTCCTTTAATTCCTCGAGCACCTTTGCCCGCTCCTTTTTCTCCCGCGGCAAAAAAGCCTCAAACGCGAATCTCCGCGTCTGCTGCCCCGACATCGTAAGCGCCGTGATACATGCCGCCGCACCGGGCAGCGATGTCACGGACATGCCCTCCTCAAGTGCGATCCGCACGAGATCCTCTCCGGGATCAGAAATCCCCGGCGTGCCCGCATCCGTGATCAGCGCAATATTTTTCCCCTGCCGCAGCTGATCCACAAGCTGATAGGCTTTCTCGATCTTATTATATTCATGATAACTCGTCATCGGTGTATGGATCTCAAAATGGTTTAACAGCTTTATGGAATTTCTCGTATCCTCGGCTGCGATCAGATCCACTTCCTTTAACGTGCGCAGCACGCGGTACGTGATGTCCTCGAGATTTCCGATCGGTGTCGCACATAAATATAGCGTTCCTCTAGTATCCATAAACATCTGTGATCTCCTCCGTGTAGATTCCGGGTTCTTTGAAAATAATGAGCGGCTTTTCCACTGTCAGTCTGGCATTTCCGCCGCGCAGGCCCTCGATGAGCACCATGTTCGGCTCTTTATCCGCAAATGGATAGACCAGCCGCATGCGCTTTGGCTCGATCCCGTACTGATGCATCAGACAGCAGATCTCGACGAGCCGGAACGGGCGGTGCACCATGTACATCCTGCCTCTGGGTCTTAGCAGCTTTGCACTCTGGGCGACAACATCCTCTAACGTACAGCAGATCTCATGTCTGGCGACCGTCTTTGCCTCATTCGCATTCTGCAGACCATGCTGACCGATCATATATGGCGGATTGGTCGTGATTACATCAAAAGAAGATGCTCCAAACAATGTCGAAGCATCCTTGATATCACCGGTTACAATGTCGATCTTTTCCTCCAGACCATTATAGGCGACGCTGCGCCGCGCCATATCAGCGCTCTCCTGCTGCAGCTCCAGTCCGGTAAAATGCAATCCCTTCGTTTTCGCCTCCAGCAGAATCGGGATAATGCCCGTTCCTGTTCCAAGATCAAGCACCCGCTCATTTGGCTTCACCTGTGCAAAACCGGATAACAGCACCGCATCCATGCCAAAGCAGAACCGTTTCGGATCCTGAATGATCCGGTATCCGTTCCGCTCCAGATCATCCAGTCGCTCACCCGGTTTTAACAGATCCGTATTATTTGCCCTCTGTGGAGGGTTTTTCTGCTCCACGATTTGCTCTGTCCCCACGATCTGCGCGATCCTTTCCATTTCCATTTACATTTACATTTGCATTTCCATTACCGTTCATATTTCCACGGTCTCTGCCGCCGCGATTCCTGCGCTCGCGGTTTTGGTTTTTATTATTACTATAGTTGTTATTGTTATGATTGCGGTCGCGATCCTTCTTTTCCCGCGGCTCGCGATTTTCGCGGTTCTCACGGTTTTCCCGATTTTCACGATTTTCACGGTTATCGCGGCGGTTCTGATCCCGCTCGCGGCGATCCCTTCCGTCACGCTTTTCGCGTTCTCTGCCTTCCGGCTTGCGGTCTACAGACTCTGTATGGTCATCCTCCAGCGCCGACAGCTCTTTCAGCTCCTTGGAAGAAACCTTCGTATTCTTCTTGCGCGGGTGGAATTTCAGCTCTTCCACATCATATTCCCGCAGCTCCTTCTCGTCATCGACTTCCACTAGCACCTTCACCTTCTGGCGGAGCACATTCACACTTTGCACCTCACCGACTGCACCATCCACGGCTGTCACCGCATCACCGATGCCCGGCAGGCGGCTGTTCAGATACTCATATGTCTCCTGCTCATTTTTCAGACAGCACATCAGTCTGCCACAGACACCGGAGATCTTGGTCGGGTTCAGGGACAAATTCTGCTCCTTTGCCATCTTGATCGATACCGGAACGAAATCGGACAGATACGAACAGCAGCACAGCTCCCGTCCGCAGATACCGATGCCTCCGAGCATCTTTGTCTCATCCCTGACACCGATCTGGCGCAACTCGATACGGGTGCGGAATACACCCGCAAGATCCTTGACAAGCTCCCTAAAATCGATTCTGCCATCCGCCGTAAAATAGAACAACAGCTTGTTACTGTCAAATGTATACTCTGCCTGCACGAGCTTCATCTCCAGCCCATGCTTGGCGATCTTCTCCTGGCAGGTCTTGTATGCACTCTTTTCGCGCTCCTTGTTGCGCTGTACCGTCTTATCATCCTCCTCGGTCGCAACGCGGATCACCGGTTTTAACGGCTGTACGACCGTATCGTCCTCCACCTCGCGCGGAGCGATCAGTACGGTTCCGTACTCGATACCTCTGGCAGTCTCGACGATCGCATGGTCACCCGCCTGCATCTCGAGATCCTTCGGATCGAAATAATATATTTTCCCCGCATTGCGGAAACGAATTCCTACTATTTTTATCATGTTAATTCTCCTTTAATGTCAACAGCAGCAGCTCGATCACAAGGTCGAAGTTCACGTTTGCGTTCAGGCGCGTCTTTGCCTTATCCAGTCCGTTCAGCTTGCACTCGATCCCGTGATAAGAGGACGTATTCGCCTGCTTTTTGATCTCGTACACTTCATCCTTAAAGATCAGACCGTTTACATCTGCTGTTGCCTTATATAACAATACATCCCGATACCAGATCATCAGTATATCGAAAAAGTCGTTGATCTCCAGCTTGTACTCGCTGACATGCTTCACCGCACCGATCATTTCAGACAGCTCAATGTCACCGATCCGCTTCACCAGCTGCAGCGCCGCATCCTTGATCTCGTTAAAATGTGCGGACGAAGCCAGCGCGATTGCTTTTCCCACGACACCCTGTGAAAACGCCACACACACATCTGCCTGATAATCCACGACACCGCAGGATTTCATGAGATATGTCTTTAATTTATCTTCGGACACCGGCTTTAAGTCTAAACGAATGCATCTGGACAGAATTGTCGGCAAAAATGTGTCCGCATTGGTTGTGAGAAGCAGGATCACCCCATACGCCGGAGGCTCCTCAATCGTCTTTAACAGCGCATTCTGCGCCTGCACATTCATTTTCTCAGCTTCATCCACAATATAGATTTTATAAGGACTGCTGTAAGGCTTTACCGCAATATCCTGATTGACCTGTACACGGATATCATCCACGCCGATCGTATTCGGTTTTTCATGCTGTACATAGATAATATCCGGCTGGTTGTGCGACTGCGCCTGCTTGCACGAATGACAAGTACCACACGGCTCCACGCCCTTTTTCTCACACTGCAAAGCACTCGCAAACGCCTCTGCAATCATCATTTTTCCTGCCGCCTGCGGCGCGTTCAGAATGTAGGCATGGCTCACCTTATCCATGCGGATTGCATTTTGCAGATGCTCGATCACCTGTTCATTTCCCAATATATCCGAAAAAGCTGCCATACGTGCCTCCTTACGTTAAAATATCCAGCAGCAGACCCTCGATCTCTCCGATCCTGCTGAGAATGTCGATCTGATTCTTTTCGTCCTCAACCAGCTCCTGTGCCAGTTCATCCAGATTCTGGTCAATGAGCCGGATGATGCCGTACACACGATGCCGTCCCCGATGATCGAGGAAATTCTCTCTGGAAAACTTGTGCGAACGATTCACGATCTCGTTCAGAAAATCCTTGATCAGTCCGCGGTAACGCTTCATTTCGCGAATATCCATATGCCGTGCGATCAGTTTTCCCTGAACGTTAATGTCCTGTAACATGCGTTCAACCTTCGCCTGAAGATCCGCATCCGCGATCGCACTGGTCAACGTAAAGCGAAAACTGTCATCGACCGGCTGTGTTTGATTTGTCTGGTTCACGGACGACAGCGGTGTCGTCTCATTTACTCTAAAATTATCCATCTGATTATCCGTCACTCACCTGTTCTGAATGCTCTTTATATATGTGCCAAGCTGCTCCAGCGTCTCATCCAACGCTATATTTTCAAATATCGGCTGTATGTGCGCGCTTTTTAGCTTTTCGGCAGAAAAATCTTCCTCATCCGCCAGAAAACGGCGGCACATCTCCTTGTATTTCGGCTCCTGCTGCCTGCGCTCACGCTCCAGTGCCCGCTGCAGCCGCAGACCGTCGTCCACTTCCAGATAAAGCGGAATCAGGCGCTCCGTACCAAAATAATCCCTCAGCTTCAAATATGCCTCCAACGTATTGATCGTCAGATAATCTCCGCGCGCAGGATCAAGCTGCTCATCCGCCACCGTAAAATAGTGCCAGATGCCATGCACAGTATGATAAGAACGGCTCTCTATGATTCTGCCGTCTGCGCGCAGCCGCTCAAACTGCTCATCCGTATAAAAATAATACGTCTCTCCGTTCTGTTCGCCCTCACGGATCGGACGGGTCGTACCTGTCACCAGACGCCGCAGCCCCAGATCATCCTGCTGCAGCAATCTCTGATAAACGGTGTCCTTCCCCGAAGAGCTCTTTCCCATAAGACAAAATATATATCCCATTGTCCCATTGATCCTTTCTGCCTTATTCAGTATACCCTAATCTGTACGTCATTGCAATTAGTATGTCATGCCAGCGGGCGGCACGCCCCTATTTCAGCACCTCTATTTTAGCACCTTTATTTCAACACCTCTATCGACTGCGCCGTTTTATCCCGCAGTCCCTCAACATCCAGCCCGCGCGCCAACAGTTCACGCATATCCGCCGCAAACGCGGCATCGATCCGTTCACCGGGCACGAGAATCGGTATTCCGGGCGGATAGAGATACACATACTCACCGCTGACTCTGTCGACCGCCGCAGCCCAGTCCACACGTTCTCTGGTTTCGGCATCCATCGCATCTGCAATCGGGCACACCTGCTCCCTCCCGCGGTACATCCGCGCCACGAAGCTGCACGCCTCCCCATTGGCAGGCTCTGTCTGCCCGTCAATCTCCTCAAGCGCCGCCGCCAGCCGTTCAAAGCCCTCTGCCGTATCCATCAGCGAACACAGCGCGGTCACATACTCACCCGAACACATTTCCATCTGCAAATGATACTCAGACAGCAGGCGGTCATAGAGCTGTTTTCCATCGATGCTGCAGTCCCTCGTACTGATCAGGATCTTCGACCGGTCGCGCGCAAACGCACAGTCAGCACCGAAATCCTCCGCCTGAATCACATGCAGACACCGCAGCCGCCTGCTCCGCTCATAAAAACGGCTCAGATTCTCATCCAGCGCCGTGAACAGCCGCTCCCCATTTTCCTGCAAAAAAGGGACAAGACGGCTCATCCCCGCCATCAGAAGATAAGAAGGCGAGCTGCTCTCATAGATTCCCAGAAAACGCTCCAGCTCCTCCTCCGGCACCCGATCCGAGCAAATATGCAGTACGGCGCTCTGTGTAAATGCCGGCAGCGTCTTATGCACACTCTGGATCACAACATCCGCCCCACAGCCCGTCGCTGAGCGCGGACAGGTCGGATGAAACCCGAAATGCGCCCCGTGCGCCTCATCCACAATGAGCGGCAGTCCGTAGCTGTGCACGATCCGCGCGATCGACGCAATATCGGACACAACACCGTCATACGTCGGACTCGTAATATATACCGCTCGGATCAAAGGGTCTGTCTCCAGCGCCTGGGCGATCACATCCGGCGAAACTGCGCCCTGTATATCAAAATCACTGATCGCAGGATAACAGTAATGTACCTCCAGCCCCCGCAGATCCACGGCATGATATGCCGCTTTATGCGAATTACGCGCCAGCAGTATCCGGCTGTTCCTCGGCGCAGCGGCAGAAATCGCCGCCAGAATGCCGCATGTACTGCCGTTCACGAGGAAAAAGCTGCGTTTCACACCGATATAATCAGCCAGCCGCTGCTGTTCCTCCTGCAAAATCCCCTGCGCGTGATGCAGATTGTCAAATCCATCGATTTCCGTAATATCCAGATGATAGGCATCCGCAGGCAGCTCTATATGCCGCTTATGCCCCGGCATATGAAACGGATACAGATCCGTCTTGTCGTGGGCTTGCAACTGCTCCAATAACATTAGTCCAAATACCTCCCCAGATCCGGAATCCAGCTGCCCAGATAGATCAATCCCTGCAAAGCAGCACTCCAAAGCGGCATCAGAAACGTCCACAGCCGCCCGTACACGGTTTCCCA
>CALBJL010000018.1 GCA_937893485.1 uncultured bacterium
AAGTGTGAGTTTTAACATAAAAGCCTCCTTGCTTTTTGTGAAACTACATGCAACATATTGTATAATGTGTTGCATTTACTAAAAGCATTCGCATATAGATCATGCGGGAAAGGACAACAAATGAGTACAACACAACCAATCAGAAACGGAGAAGATATCCAGAAGCTTCTCAACTATTACGAACAGGAAAAACCGAATCTGCGCAATTACACGCTGATTATCTGCGGACTGCACACCGCACTTCGGATCAGTGATCTTCTGTCCCTGCGCTGGGAAAATGTCTATGACTTCAAGAAACGGCGCTATGTCACGCACTTGCATGTGTATGAAAAAAAGACCGGAAAACGCAGCGTGCTTGCGCTCAATCACCATGTGATTCAGGCTTTGGAGGAATACCGGAACTTCCGCATGCCACAGCCTCAGGACTACATTTTTTCCAAAACGACCAATCCAGCCCATCCGCTATGCCGCTCACAGGCATACCGCATTGTCAAAAAAGCAGCCGAGGCGACGCTTGATGACACACATATCAGCTGTCACTCCCTGCGCAAGACTTTTGGCTATCACGCATGGAAAAGAGGCACATCGCCGGTACTGATCATGGATGTATACAATCATTCCTCCTTCGTGATCACGCGCCGGTATCTGGGCATCGATCAGGATGACCGCGACACACTGTTTAAAGAATTAGACTTTTAAAAAAATTTTATTTTAGGGGTTAAGTTTTGCCGGAAACGACCGAAATAGAAAGTGTAAATCAAAAATGCAACACTTTATACAATATGTTGCATTTTTGATTTTTTTATGTGATAGGAAATTCCTATCACATAAAACGCTCCGCGAGGATATACCCTTTTCAAACCTTGGTACGGCATTAAAAAGATGTGTTGCCAGCGGCAAATTTCCGTTAGTTTCAGGTAAGAAAGTTTAGCGTTTTCAAAGCTGTATTTTTACGCAAACACGCTTGAATCGGCGCATATCATGTGCTATAGTGCAAGGAAACATTCAATCAGGTCTGTTTATTTTTGGGGGTATTTTTTATGACTGAAACAACAAACTATCAAAAAAGCGCGACCAAAGTCGCGCTCGTTACAATCGTATGGAATGTTCTGTTATCCATCGGAAAATTATTTGCCGGAATCGTTGCACATTCCGGTGCGATGATCTCGGATGCCGTCCATTCTGCATCCGATGTGTTCAGCTCGATCATCGTCATCATCGGCGTGCATATCGCCAGCCGCGACTCCGACCGGGATCACCCTTACGGACATGAGCGTCTGGAATGCGTCGCTTCTGTGATTCTCGCGACCGTGCTGTGTGTCACCGGTATCGGAATCGGCATCAAAGCCTGCAAAGACATTTTTGCCGGCAATTATGCAGATCTGACTGTTCCGGGCATGCTCGCCCTGATCGCGGCACTCGTATCGATCCTCGTGAAAGAAGCGATGTTCTGGTACACAAGACATTACGCCAAAAAGCTGGACTCCGGCGCACTGATGGCGGACGCATGGCATCACCGCTCCGATGCACTCTCCTCCGTCGGCGCGCTGATCGGTATCGGCGGCGCACGCATGGGATATCCGATCCTCGACTCTGTTGCCAGTGTCGTGATCTGTGTTTTTATCGTCAAAGCCGCCTATGATATATTCAGGGACGCGATCGACAAAATGGTCGACCATGCCTGCGATGAGGCGACCGAAAAAATGCTACGTGACTGCGTCATGAGTGTACCCGGTGTAGAAGGCATTGATCTTCTGATGACACGTGTCTTTGGCAATAAAGTCTACGTCGATGTAGAGATCCGTGCCAATGGACAGGAGACATTGAGTGAATCCCACGATATCGCCGAGGCGGTTCACAGCCGGATTGAGACTGCTTTTCCGAAAGTGAAACACATCATGGTACACGTAAATCCTGCCTGAAAAAGGCAGGATTTTTTTGTGTGATTCTTATAATTACGAAACTTTCTCTGCCTGCGAACGGTTCTCAAACTGGCTCTCGTACAGCTCCGCATAGAAGCCGCCCATCGCGATCAGTTCCTCATGCGTACCCTGTTCGATAATATCTCCATCTTTCATGACAAGAATCAGATCGGCATTTTTGATCGTTGAAAGGCGATGCGCGATCACAAAGCTCGTTCTGCCCTTCATCAGATTGTCCATCGCTTTCTGGATGCGCTGTTCGGTACGTGTATCGACCGAGCTGGTCGCCTCATCCAGTATCATGATCGGATTATCCGCTAAAATCGCACGCGCGATCGTGAGAAGCTGTTTCTGTCCCTGTGAGACATTGCTTGCCTCCTCATTGAGCTCCATCTGGTAGCCGCCCGGCAGCGTCTGAATAAAGTGGTGCGCATGTGCCGCCTTTGCCGCAGCGATCACTTCCTCGTCGGTCGCATCGAGTCTGCCGTAGCGGATATTTTCCATAATCGTTCCCTTGAAAAGCCACGTATCCTGTAATACCATGCCGAACTGGCGGCGCAGGTCATCCCTGTTGAAATCACGGATATCGTGCCCATCCACATAGATCGCACCCTGATTTACATTGTAAAAACGCATGAGCAGCTTGACCATCGTCGTCTTTCCGGCTCCGGTCGGTCCGACGATCGCAACGGTCTGACCCGCTTTCACATCACTGCTGAAATCGTGAATGATGATTTTTTCCGGGTCGTAACCAAACTGTACGTGTGAGAAAGACACATCGCCTTTCGCCTGACCGATCTGCACCGGATGCTCAGCGAGACTGCTCTCCTCCTCTTCCTCGAGAAATTCAAACACGCGCTCTGCCGCTGCCGCCATCGACTGTAACATGTTGGAGATCTGTGCCAGCTGGTTGATCGGCTGGGTAAAATTGCGCACATACTGGATAAATGCCTGAATATCACCGACCTCTATCACACGCTTTGCGGCTAAAAAGCTGCCCGATACCGCGACTGCCACATAGCCGAGATTGCCGACAAACATCATGATCGGCTGCATCATACCTGAGAAAAACTGCGACTTCCATGCAGATTCATACAGCTTTGCATTTGTCTCGTCAAATGTCCGGATCGACTGCTCCTCACGGTTAAACGCTTTGATCACCTGATAGCCGCTGTAGATCTCCTCGACCTGTCCGTTGACTTCGCCGAGGTATTTCTGATGATCTTTGAAGTGCTTTTGTGAAAACTTCATAACAGACATCATCAGCAGCATGGAAACCGGCAAAATGACGATCGCAATCAGCGTCATAAGCGGGCTGATCGTCAGCATCATAATAAGCACACCGATGATCGTCGCCACAGACGTAATGAGCTGTGTCACAGACTGGTTCAGGCTCTGTCCCATCGTATCGACATCATTGGTAATACGCGAGAGCACCTCGCCAACCGTGCGTGACTCGAAATATTTCATCGGCATGCGGTTGATCTTCTCCGAAATCTCCCGACGCATGCGAAACGTCATTTTCTGCGAAATCCCCGTCATGATCCAGCCCTGTATAAACGAGAACAGCGCGCTGCACAGATAAATGCACAGCAGACCGGTCAGAATCCTTCCGATCTTTGTAAAATCAATGCCGCTGCCTCCCGACAGCTTGCTCATAAGCCCGTGGAAAAGCTCCGTTGTCGCACGGCTCAAAATCTTCGGTCCGATGACATTAAATACGGTACTTGCGACCGCAAAGATCATAACGATGATCAGTGCCGGCTTATAGCTTCCCATATAGAATAAAATCTTTCCGATCGTCCCTTTAAAGTCCTTCGCCTTTTCCACCGGTATGCCAGGGCCATGTCCCATCGGACCTCTGCCATGACGATTTCCTGTCTGTGCCATCAGCAGACACCTCCTTTCAGTTCTTCCTCAGAGAGCTGCGAATTGGCAATCTCCTGATATGCCTCACAGGTTTCTAACAATTCGCGGTGTGTGCCTTTTCCGACAATGCGTCCTTCCTCCAGCACCAGAATCTGATCCGCATGCAGGATCGTATTGATACGCTGTGCCACGATGATAACCGTCGCATCCGCCGTTTTTTCTGCGAGCGCGCGGCGCAATGCCGCGTCAGTCTTATAATCAAGCGCCGAAAAGCTATCGTCAAAAATGAGCACCTTCGGATGTTTTGCAATCGCGCGGGCGATCGACAGACGCTGCTTTTGTCCGCCGGATACGTTCGTACCGCCCTGTGCGATCTCACTGTGATAGCCGCCGGGCTTTTCTTCGATAAACTCTGCCGCCTGTGCGATCTGCGCCGCCTCCTCCATCTGTTCATCGGTGATCCCATCCCCACCGAATTTCAGATTGGACGCAATATCCCCGGAAAACAGCACACCCTTCTGCGGCACGATACCGAGGAGGCTGCGCAGCTTTTTCTGCGATAATTCTCGGATATTGATACCATCGATCGTGATCGTACCGTGCGTTACATCATAAAAACGCGGGATCAGATTGACTAATGTACTCTTTCCACAGCCGGTACTTCCAATGATCGCCGTCGTCTTACCCGGCTCTGCAATGAACGACAAATGCGAGAGTGCATTCTCGTCCGCACCCTCATAGCGGAAGGAAACATCTGAAAACTCGATTTTTCCGTTCCATTCTGCACGCTCCCCATCACGCACCTGCTGTGCATCCCGAATCGAGCCCTCGGTCTGAATCACCTCTGCGATCCGGTCTGCTGCGACTCCCGCACGAGGCAGCATGACAGAGATCATCGTAATCATGAGGAACGACATGATAATCTGCATTGTGTAGGAAATAAACGCAATCATATCACCAACCTGCAGGCTGCCCATGTCGATGCCTTTTCCGCCTACCCACACGATCAGCACCGTGACCGCATTCATGAGCATCATCATCGCCGGCATCATGAGCGTCATCACGCGGTTGGTAAACAGCTGTGTCCCCATCAGGTCGCGGTTTGCCTTGTCAAAGCGTTCTTCCTCGAATTTTTCACGGGAAAACGCACGGATTACCGGAAGTCCGGTCAGAATCTCACGCGATACGAGATTGAGCCGGTCTACCAGCTTTTGCATCATTTTAAACTTGGGCAGTGTCACGCTCATCAATACGAGCACGAGTCCGCTGATCACGACCACCGCCACTACGATGATCCAGCCCATACCGGTTTTGGTCGTGACGACCTTTAGGATCGCACCGATTCCGAGCACCGGCGCGTAGAGCACCATGCGCAGCAGCATGACTGTCACCATCTGGATCTGCTGAATATCATTCGTACTGCGCGTAATGAGCGATGCCGTAGAAAACCGGTTCATCTCCACACTGGAAAAACTGAGCACATTTTTAAATACACCGCTGCGCAGCTCCATACCGATCTTCGCCGCCGTTTTCGCCGCCAGATAGCCGCAAAGCACGGCTGCCGCCAGCATGAGCAGCGACAATGCCATCATTTTTGCCCCGGTCGTGAGCAGATATGTGCGCTGCAATGCCGACAGATCAATGCCGCACGCCTCATACTCCTGTGTGACACTCTGCACGGCGATCTGTTCCATAATCGAATCACTCATTTCCCCGTACTTCGCCAGCATCTCCTGCATCGCAGCCGGATCGTCCTTCATCGCCTGCATTGCAGAGGCATCCATGCCGGTCTGCTCCATCAGATCGTCCATGTGTGCCGATGCGTACAGCAGTACGAGCGGCTGCTGCAGCTGCTCACTGAGCGCCTGCCGCTGCTCCTTTGTAATCTGCTGCAATTCATAGTTTCCGGTCTCCTCATTGCGCGTATAGGCAGCCGCAAACGCCTCCCTGCCCTCCGGTGTCAGCATGCCCTGCAATGCCTCGCCGGTCTCCGCACGCATCTGCGTCATCACGCAGTCCTCGATGCCGTACTGCTGCAGACCCACATCCACGATATCCGATGTGTAGGTCGGCAGTGCCAGATCACAGTACGCCTGCGTCATCAACAGCAATATGATCGCACAGACGGCTGCTTTATGCTTTAGCAAATTCCCAAAAATGTGTCTCATAGCCCAGCCTTTCTACCTGTTATTTTTTCTGTCATTTCCTTCTGTTATTTTCTACCGATACACTGCCCGTCAGCCGCTTTCCGCACCGCCGCAGCCCGGAACAGTTACATAGTATTGTATTTTAGCGCTTACATCCAGTTTGTCAACATTCCAAATCTAAATTTTTTATAAACCTCAAATCCAAACTTGTGTTCTGTGTCTTTTTGTGTTATAGTCATTTTACAATACAAACATTTGTTCGACAAGGAGTTTTTTATGGAACTTGCTTCACAATCCGATCTGATGGAAAAACTGGCGATCCTCACGGACGCAGCCAAATATGATGTTGCCTGCACATCCAGCGGTGTTGACCGAAAGGGCAAGGGGCACGGCATCGGCAATTCCGTTGCAGCTGGCATCTGCCACAGCTTTGCCGGAGACGGCAGATGTATCTCTCTATTAAAAATACTCATGACTAATCATTGTGTGTATAACTGCAGCTACTGCCAGAATAACTGCAACAATGATC
Source organism: uncultured bacterium (assembly GCA_937893485.1). Classification (GTDB taxonomy): domain Bacteria; phylum Bacillota; class Clostridia; order Lachnospirales; family Lachnospiraceae; genus W0P33-017. Next base: position 6,468 of record CALBJL010000018.1, read on the forward strand.
TGCCCCGTGCCACATTTACGCCGGAGGAGATCTGTACGCTCGTGATCCAGTTTTACCGCCGCAATTATATAGAAGGTCTGTTTTTAAGCTCCGGCGTGATCGACAACCCAAATCACACGATGGAACTGCTGTTTCAGACCTTGTATCTGCTGCGCACAAAATATGAATTTAACGGCTATATCCATGTCAAGGCGATTCCCGGCTCCGATCCGCGTCTGATTGAGCTGACCGGATACCTTGCAGACCGCATGAGCATCAATCTGGAACTGCCGACCGCCGATGGGCTGCGCACACTTGCCCCCTGCAAGAGCCGCCAGGCGATTCTGCGCCCGATGCGCCAGATCCAGAACGGTATCCGTGAGAACCACCTGCTGACCTCACACGAGCTCATGCGCAGCGGCAGCCGTCTCCCCGAGGTCGTGCGGCTGTCCAGTCTGGACGCGCCCCGAAAGCGGTTTGTCCCTGCCGGACAGAGCACACAGATGATCATCGGCGCGACTCCGGAGAGCGACTACCAGATCATCAAGGTTGCAGAGAGTCTGTACAACCGTTTTGAACTCAAGCGCGTGTTTTACTCGGCGTTTGTCAATGTGACCGGCAGCAGGGATCTGCCCGCGACCACCGGCGGTCCGCCACTGCTGCGGGAGCACCGGCTCTATCAGGCAGACTGGCTGTTACGCTACTACCACTTTGAGGCGGATGAGCTGCTGAGTGAGTCACAGCCGGATTTTAACATCTATCTTGATCCGAAATGCGACTGGGCACTGCGCCATCTGGAGCATTTCCCCGTAGAGATCAACCGCGCACCATACCAGACGCTGCTGCGCGTGCCGGGCATCGGTTATGTGTCCGCCAGACGTATCGTAGCCGCCAGACGCACAAACCGGCTGGATTTTTCCGACCTCAAGCGGATCGGTGTCGTGCTAAAGCGTGCGATCTATTTTATCACCTGCAGCGGTCATACCATGTATCCGATTCGTATCGATCAGGACTATATCACAAGGCAGCTGCTGGCAGACCGCACACAGATCCCCCGCGAGATCCGCCAGTCGGGCTATGAACAGCTCTCCCTGTTCGACGACAACCGATACGCCGGCTGCGCCCCCTGAGATACGGCAAATCATTTGCCTTTTAACATCATTATAACCTTTTGAAAGGAATCTAACTGCTATGTATACTTATATCTGCGAAAACTCTATCGACGGCATCCTCACTGGGATCTATACCGCCTACGCCGACCGCCATCCGCTGCGCGACATACACCTGAGTGTCGGCGATGGCATGACGCTGTCCTTATTTACACAATATATTGAGGTCACTCCTGATCCAGTCAAAGCGGCAAAGGTAGCAAATACGCTCAAATCACGCTTTGGGCAGGATTTCTACGAGACGATCTATCAGGCAGCCATGTCCGGGGATGTACCCGGTAAGAGCACAATGGACAAAGCCGACGCGATCTTTGAGACAATCGCCCTTGCGCTCTCCTCCGGTGACGGCACCGGCACACTGCTCTCCCTTGGCGAGCCGTGCGTCTACCGCGTCTTTGAGCTGTGCCGCGCTACCGGACGGGAGGCGATGCATCTGCTTGGCTTTGTACGCTTTCAGGAACTGGAAAATGGCATCCTGTTGTCCGAAATCCATCCGAAGCACCATGTACTGCCGATTCTGGGCGATCATTTTTCGGATCGTCTGCCGGAAGAAAATTTTATGATCTACGATAAAAACCGCAGGCTGGCGCTGCTCCATCCTGCAAATCAGCACTATTTTCTTGCCGATGCCAAGGATCTGAATATGGATATGATCCGGCGCTTTTCCGCAGGCGAGACTCATTTTGAGCAGCTCTGGATCACCTTTTTCCGCAACATCACGATCGAAGCCCGCAAGAATCCACACCTGCAGTCTCAGATGATCCCGAAGCGCTTTCAACAGGATGCCGTGGAATTTCAAGCCGAACAACAACGTGCTGCATCTTTTTATTAAGTGAGTGTTCGCTCGTTTCGTATCCGGTAATTTTGTTAGCACTCACTTAAAAAGAGTGCTAATTTTTTATTGACATTTTACTTTCTCCGAGTTACACTATGTTCTAACAAAGGCATTTTGCCTGTTAAACATGTGAAACATCATAACGAACATTGATAAGGAGTGATAGAAATGAGTAACAAACACGGAAGTCTTTCCATTAACAGTGACAACATTTTCCCGATTATTAAAAAATGGCTGTATTCTGACCAGGACATTTTTTATCGTGAGCTCGTAAGTAACGGCTGCGATGCGATCACCAAGCTTAAAAAGCTGGACATGATGGGTGAATACGAGCTGCCCGCAGACTACAAGCCCCAGTTGCAGATCGTCGTTGATCCGGACAATAAAAAAGTGACAATCACCGATAACGGTCTTGGTATGACAGCCGACGAGGTAGAGGAATATATCAATCAGATCGCCTTTTCCGGTGCGACCGATTTCATTACAAAATATAAGGACAAGGCAAACGAGGATCAGATCATCGGTCATTTCGGACTTGGTTTCTATTCCGCATTCATGGTAGCGGATGAAGTGCATATTGATACCCTCTCCTACCAGAAGGGAGCCAGCGCCGTTCATTGGGAGTGCGACGGCGGCACAGAATTCGATATGACAGACGGTACCAAAGAGGCGGTCGGTACAACGATCACCCTGTTTTTGAATGAGGATTGCCTGGAATACGCAAATGAATACCGTGCCAGAGAGGTACTTGAGAAATACTGCTCTTTCATGCCGATCCCTATTTATCTGAGCAAAGCAAATGCTCCGGAAGAATATGAAACGATTGATCCCGCAGACAAGCTCGACACCGATACTGTCGTTGAGACGATCGTGGAAGAAGCAAAGACAGAAGAAAAGGAAAACGAAAACGGTGAAAAAGAGATCGTCGAAGTATCTCCTGCCACCGAAAAGCTGAAAATCGTAAAGCGTCCGGTTCCGCTCAACGACACGACGCCGCTGTGGACAAAGAATCCGAACGACTGTACCGAGGAAGAATACAAGGAATTCTACCGCAATGTTTTCCATGATTACAAGGAGCCGTTGTTCTGGATTCACCTGAACATGGATTATCCGTTCAAGCTGAAGGGTATTTTATACTTCCCGAAGATCAATACCGAGTACGATTCCATTGAGGGTACGATCAAGCTGTACAACAACCAGGTATTCATCGCAGATAATATTAAGGAAGTTATTCCAGAATTCCTGATGCTGCTCAAGGGTGTGATCGACTGTCCGGATCTTCCGTTAAATGTATCCAGAAGTGCACTGCAAAATGACGGATTTGTCAAGAAGATCTCTGAATACATCACGAAGAAGGTCGCTGACAAGCTCATCGGCATGTGCAAGACCGAAAAAGAGAACTACGAAAAATACTGGGATGACATCAGTCCTTTCATCAAGTTTGGCTGCCTGAAGGACGAGAAGTTCTGCGATAAGATGAATGATTATATCTTATTTAAGAATATTGATGACAAATATCTGACTCTGCCGGAGATCTTAAAGCCTGTCAAGAAGGACGAAACCGACGGGGACAAGGATGCTGACAGCGCTACCGAAACCAAGGATGCCGCTTCTGATGCGGATAAAGACGAGGAATACAAGGATAAGCGCTCTGTGATCTACTATGTCACTGACAAGAATCAGCAGAGCCAGTATATCAATCTGTTCCGCGAACAGGGCATGGATGCGGTGATCTTAGACCACAATATTGACAGTTCCTTCATCACACAGCTGGAGCGCCGCAACGACAATTATAAATTCATGCGTATTGATGCGGATGTGACCGGCACGCTGACCGAGGATACCTCAGAGGATGAGTTGAAGGATGCTACCGAAAGTCTCAAGAAGATCTTTTCTAAGGCACTGAAAAATGACAAGCTCGTCATTCAGGTACAGAAGCTGAAAAATGCAGATACGCCTTCCATCATCACTTTATCTGAGGAAGGCCGCAGAATGCAGGATATGATGAAGATGTATGCGATGGGCGGCATGGGTATGGATCCGTCCATGTTCGGAGGCGATTATACACTGACCCTCAATTACAATCATCCGCTTGTACAGTATATTTTGAACAACAAGGATTCCGAGCACGTTCCTATGTTCTGCGAACAGCTCTACGATCTGGCTATGCTCAGCAACCATCCACTGGCACCGGACGCTATGACCAAGTTTATGAAGCGTTCCAACGATATCATGCTGTTGCTCACAAAATAATCATTTCAGCGGAATATGTGCGCCGCAGGGCGCACAGCCTAAAAAAGAAAGAGCCATTTCAAATTGATATGCCCGTTGTCAGGCAGACAATGGGCATATTAAAAACGGTTCTTTCTTTTTTAATTTCATATGATAGAAATATGATAGGATTCCGATTCATTTAATTTGCTGTATCACTCTGTGGTGCAGATTCTTCGACCCAGCTTTCTTCACTGAAATATTTGTCGTAAATCTCGTAGAACTGTGCAAAGGAATACTGCTCCAGATCCTGAATCGAAAGGTTTTTCCACACCTTCTCATTGAGCTTGGATACCGTCTGCGCTACAAACGGATCATATTGCGCATCAAACGCCTCCTGTCTGCGCTGCTCGATAATATCCTGTTTGTGCTGCTGCGTCAGTTCTTCATCATATTTATTGTCACAATAAAAAATGTAGTAGCCGTCCGCCGTCTGCACCGGCTCAGAAAATGTACCATTCTCCATCGCAAATGCGACTGCCTCCGCCTCCGCAGGCAGCATCCCACGCTCTACCGTGAGTGAAATCTCATCCGCTTCATTGTAGTTGGCTGCTACCGTCGAAAATTCAGTGTCGTTCTGCAAGTCACTGTACGCCTGCTGTGCCTGATCCCCGTCATGTACAAAGATCTGGCGGATCTCCATCACACGCGCCTCATCATCGCTGACCTCCTGATTCACATCCGAGATCAGTGTCGCATACAGCTTATCCGCCAGCGCATATTTACCGTAGATATCAACAATTTCATCCTGCGACAGCTCGAATGCACTGATCTCTGCCTCGGAAAGATTTTTATAGCAATCCTCCCCCGCCCACTGTACGAGTTCTTTTTGTTCATCGGTGAGCGTGACTCCTTTTTCATCCGCCAGCGCATCCATCGTATAGACCTTTGCCGCCTCATCGATACAGATTTTCTTGATATACTGACCAAACTTCTTCTGTACTTTGAGATCTTCATTTTTCAAAAGACTGATCCCATAGCTTTCCCCATACAGATTCATATTATTCACGAGCAGCAGCTTCATGACCGACAGCTTACACGATTTTCCGCTGATCAAAAACACTTCATTTTCAGACATTCCCCTGCTGATCGTAACCTTTTCGCCTCCGACCTGACAACCGCCGCTCACCACGGCCAGTGAGACAGCCAAAACTGCTGCCGCCAGACGACAACCTTTTCTCTTCATCCTATTCTCCTGTTTTTTATCATTTGGTATGAGCATTCAAAATACTGCGCGCCACAGACAGACCGTTTGCGGATGCCTGTTGCAAGCCGCGCGTCACGGATGCCCCATCGCCGATCGCACGCAATCCCTTCACATTCGTCTCAAAATCACGGTTTACAACGACCTTGTTTGAATAGAACTTGACCTCCACGCCATACATCAGTGTCTCCTCACTGGCGATACCTGGTGTCACCTTGTCAAGTGCCTCGATCATTTCCTCAATATCGACCATGATCCGGTGCGGGAATACGAGCGACAGATCACCCGGCACGGCATCCTTTAAGGTAGGAATCAGATTGTTGCGGCAAAGCCGTTCCTCGGTCGTTCTTCTACCTCTCTTGAAATCGCCGTAAGTCTGCACCATGATCTTGCCATCGCAGAGCATATTTGACAGCTGTGCGATCTGCTTGCCGTACTCGATCGGAGTTTTAAACGGTTTCGTAAAATTCTTCGATACGAGCAGCGCAAAGTTTGTGTTGTTCGTCTTCATATCCTGCGACTTGTAGGCGTGTCCGTTGACGACCGCCAGACCATTGTCGTAGTATTCCGTCGCAACCTCTCCGGACGGATTCGTACAGAATGTGCGCACCTTATCATCGAACGTCGGGGTATAATATACCAGCTTTGCCTCGTACAGATTTTTGTTGAGCATCTCCATGACCTCGTCGCGCACCTCAACACGCACGCCGATATCCACGGTTCCGACCTCTGTCTCCACACCGATTTTTTTGCAGATGTGGGAAAACCAGTCCGCGCCCTCGCGTCCGACTGCCGATACGATCTCAGCCGCGTAGAGCTGTTCCCCTTTGTCCGTCACAACACCTTTTGCAACACCATCCTCAACGATGATCTCATTTACCATGGTATTAAATTTCATTTTCACGCCCTGCTCCAGCAGATGTGCTTGCAGCTTGGCATAGATCTTGTAGCCTTCCTCTGTACCCAGATGGCGGATCGGACACTCGATCAGCTTGAGATTCGCATTGATCGCTTTTCTGCGGATCTCACGGATCTCCTTTTCCTTATCCACGCCGTACACACTCGTGTCCGCGCCGAATTTCAGATAAATATCATCCGACTCATGGATCAGCTTTGTCGCCGCATCATATCCCAGAATGTCCGGCAGTGTGCCGCCGACATCCGGCGAGAGTGAGAGTTTTCCATCAGAAAACGCCCCTGCTCCGGCAAACCCGGTCGTGATGCTGCACGGTGTACAGCCCACGCACACCTTTGTCTTTCGCTTCGGACACGCGCGATCCTCGATCCTGCGTCCCTTCTCGATCAACAGCACCTTCAGCTCCGGCTTGCTGTGTATCAGCTCATAAGCGCAGAAAATACCAGAAGGTCCCGCGCCAATAATAATCACATCATAGTTACTCATTTTGGTTTCCTCTTACTCTTTCATAGCTTTATTGCAGATTTCCCGTCGGAATCCCATATTTCATATTCCGCCGGCTATGCCTCCACGATCAGATAGCGTCCCCGTTCCAGCGGAAATACTTCGGGCTGTTCGAGCAGTTCTTCGTCGGACATGCCGCAGATATCTACGCCTTCCTCCTCGAAGTATTGCTTTACTTCTTTTTTATTTTTACATACGATCGCCATGCAGTCTTCAAGAAAATATTCGGCTTCCTCCAATGTTTCGGCTACCGGCTCCGGAAAGAACTGCAGCTGCTGATCCAGAAATGACTGTAAATCCTGTTCGCTGTATGAACTCATCCTGATTTCCTCCTCTTTGGTTCTCCTATTATCTTAACGGATCTGTTGGAAAATGGCAATGGGATTCTGTTACATCCGGTGCAGCTCATGATAGAGTCTGGCGATGGGCAGACCTACCACATTCTGATAATCGCCCTCGATCCCGCTGATATAGATCGCGGCATCGCTCTGGATGCCGTAGGCTCCTGCCTTGTCCATACCGTCAGAATGTGCCACATAATTGGCGATCTCCTCCTCGCTCATCGGATAAAAATGGACGCGGGTGCACTCGGCAAATGTCCGTACTTCGTCGGTTTCTTCTGAATTTCCGGTGATGTGGTCGATCGCCACGCCGGTGTATACCTCATGCGTGCGTCCGGAGAGCATGCGGATCATGCGCTCCATATCCGCGCGATCTTTCGGTTTGCCGAGGATCTCGCCATCACAGACAACGATTGTGTCCGCGCCGATGACGATGGTTTCTTCTCCCACGTGATGTGCTGCAATCTCACGCGCCTTTGCCGCTGCGAGATTCTGTACGATCTCCTGTGGGGTGTCGCCCACCTGCCGTTCTTCGCCGGTCGCCGGTTCAATGTCGAAAGTGATGCCGAGCATACCGATCAGTTCTCTCCTTCGCGGAGACTGTGATGCCAATATATATTTCATATGATTCTCCTTATGAATATGTGATATCTTAGGTGGTTGCGAAACACTATGATAAGAGGTCGCAGCTTCCGCAAGCCCCATATTTTCAATTTGATGGCGGCGCTCACAGCAGTATCCCGATCAGGCTGCTTCGATTGTCCGGCGGTGTCTCGCTGTCTCTTCAGCTTGGGCTCG
>CALBJL010000019.1 GCA_937893485.1 uncultured bacterium
GCGCGAGCAAAGCCATGTCTGATTTTGCTGCCTTTGCACGATGGAGATGAGACTCGTAACTCGTGGAAGCCTTTGCTGAACACGAGTTGGGTTTTTCCGAGGCTCAGCGGAATGGTTCGGGCAATGAAAGCAAAACAGACATGCTTGCGGGAGCCGCGCCCCCATGTAAAGGATTTGTACCATCAACAGTAAGGAGAACCACATGAACCGATACACAGTGACAAACAATCTCGAACATAACAGGCAGATATTCGCAGACATCTTCTCGGACTGCGCAGACATCAAAATGGTCACGATGCAGCTCGGACAGACGAAGCAGCTTCAATGCATGGTTGCCTACATTGAGGTCGTGGCGAGCGCCTCCGAATACGGCAACTCGGAGATTGGCAGGCTGCTGGAAGCATTGTTTGTCTGCAATCAGGAAAATGTCGCGGATTTTCTCATGGAAAACAGCCGTGGCATGACGGATGTACAGATGTATACGAATCTGAAGGATGCGGCGGCGGGACTGCTCACGGGTGATCTGATCCTGTTTGTGGATGGTGTGGACCGCGTATTCAAGATCCCCGATCAGGGCTATCCGGGCATGGGTGTGCAGGAGACCGGATCGGAAAAGGTGACGCGCGGCTCCAACGAGGGATTTTCGGATTCGGTAAAGACCAACACCGCCCTGATCCGGAAACGCCTGCGCGCAACCGAACTGAAAAACGTGGAGCAGACGATCGGACGCAGGACATCGACACTCGTCAATCTCATGTACATGGAAGGGATCGCGCGGATAGAAGTGTTTGAGGAGATCAAAAAGCGCCTCTCGCGGTTTGAGATCGATGGGATTTTAGACAGCGGGATGTTAGAGCAGTTGACCGAGCGGCACTGGGCATCACCGTTTCCGCAGTTTCAGACCACGGAGCGTCCGGACCGGGCGGTGCATGCATTGCTGGAGGGACGGATCGTGCTGCTGTGCGACCATTCTCCGGTTGTGCTGATCCTGCCGACGGACTGCAATGCTTTTATGCAGACGAGCGATGATTATTACAACCGTCCGCAGATCGTCACGCTGGAGCGCATCGTGCGCTATCTGGCGGCGTTTTTTGCGTTGTCGCTGCCGGCGCTTTATCTGGCGGTTATCAATTTCCACACGGGGCTGCTGCCGACAAGCATGTTGCTGACGTTTGCGCAGGCGCGCGCCGGTGTGCCGTTTTCTTCGCTGGCAGAGCTGCTGATGATGGAGTTTGGATTTGAACTGCTGCGCGAGGCGGGAGTGCGTGTGCCGGGTACAATGGGCAATACGATCGGTATCGTGGGAGGTCTGATCATTGGAACTGCCGCGGTCGATGCAGGGCTTGCAAGTCCGGTCGTAGTGATCGTTGTGGCATTCACGGCATTGTGCTCGTTTGCGATACCGAATGAGGCGTTTGCGACTGCTTTCCGGCTGCTCAAATTCGGGCTGATCCTGCTCAGCGCATGGCTGGGTCTGTTTGGCTATCTGCTGGGGCTGCTCGCATTGCTGATCCATCTGTCCGGATTGTATTCCTTTGGGGTGCCATATCTGATGCCGTTCGCCGCATCGGGCGTGGAGGACGGTGCGCAGTGGAAGGATAGCATTGTGCGGTTTCCGCTGTTCTGGCTGGATCGCAGACCAGTATATGCAAAGCGGGACAACCGGATCCGTTTCCGCTGGAAAGCGGATCAGGCAGACCGTCAGGGCGCGGATCACACGGACGATAAGGATCAAAAGTAACAGGGAGAGAGGGCTATATGAATATCGGAAATGAAAAAATGTCCTGCAGGCAGGCGGGACGGCTGTTTTTTTACAGCTTTTTCCAACTGTCTGTGTTGCTGCTGCCACGGCTGTTGGCGCAGACAGGCGGTATGGACGGATTTTTTGCGTTGGTCGGCGGAAGCCTTGCGGGATATGTGTTTTTGCGGATCACGCTGTGGCTGACAGCGCATATACAAAAAGATTATGTCAACCTGTTATCACACCTGTTTGGCAGGGCTGCCGCAGGACTGGTGCTCGTGGTGTATCTGCTCGTTGCGCTGTACGGAGCTTCGTATGGCTTAGAGCTGCTCTGTCAGGTCATCCGCATCTATCTGATCCGTGATACACCGGTGTGGCTGGTCATGGGGGCGCTCAGCGTGCTTGCGGTCTATGGGCTGGGCGGCGGCGCGGAGTGCAGGGGCAGAAGATGCGAGCTGCTGTTCTGGTTTGTGCTCGTGCCGCTGGTGGTGCTGCTTTTTCTGGCGGTATGGAACATAGAGCCGGATCACTGGCTGCCGGTGGCAAAGGTGGGCGGACGGCGTCTGGCGCAAAACAGTTATCTCGTATTTGGATGTTCGATGGCAGCCGCTTATCTGCCGGTCTATGCGGATGCCGTCAGCCACAGGGAGGGACTGGATGCAGCGTTAAGGCGCAGCTATGTGTTCAGCGCGGTGCTGCTCGTTCTTTTCTTTCTGACGCTGACAGGTATCTACGGCGCACCGACGGTCGCGGTGCTGGACGAGGCAGTGCTGGAGCTGACCGCGATGGTCAAGGTGCCGGGCGGCTTTCTGGAACGGCAGGACGCGCTGCTGTGCGGCATCTGGTTTGTAGGCATGTACCTGTTTGTGGAAAACGCGTTGTACGCCGTCGTCTGGAGCATGGAAAAGCTCGGAAACAGGCAGATGGATCACTGGTTTCGCGCAGGCGGAGGCATCCTCATGTATGTGGCGGCGCTGGTGCTGTATCGTTACCGGAATCTGGATGATATGTTTGCGGCGGTCTATTTGAAATTCGCGGTACCGCTGCTGCTGTTGATAGTTGTGGCGGCGGCATTGCTGACGGCATGGAGAGAAAAACAGGAAAGCAGACAAAAAAGGGAGAGCGGCTCACCGGACACAGATTAGCAGACGCTCCGGAACGGAAAGGAAAAGGAATGAAAAACAGACAGTTGATAGCAGCAATCTTGTGTGTCATGGGTATCTGGCTGACCGGATGCGGACAGCTGGAGATCGAGGAGCGGTCCTTTCCGCTGGCACTCGCGATTGAGCCGGGAGAGCGTGGCGGCAGCTATGATTTTACATTTTTATTTGAGGAGATGGAGAGCGCAGGCAGCAGCCTGTATCATAAGGAAAATGTCAAAGTGACGGCGGGCGGGTATCCGCAGGCATATACGACCTTCGGGCGCACACAGGCGGCGCAGCCGGACGACAGCCATATGCAGGTCATTTTGTTGTCGGAGGAGCTATTGGACGAGCAGGAATTTCTCGATTCCTTTTACAGCTATGCGATGAAGGAACACCATTTTTCATGGAATACGATGGTCTATCTGACGAGGGCGGACGCGGCGCTTGAGACAGAGCTGGCAGACCATACCGGTGACCGTCCGGGCAGCTATCTGCGTGATATGGCACAGAGTGATGAACAGGAAAAGACCGCAGGTGTGCCGACGCTCGGGGATCTGTACATGGAACGACAAAATAGGGAAAAGGTCCTGCTGCTGCCGGTGTTAGGCAGTGAGCTTCCGCTGCATGTGGATCATTACCGGCTGCTTGTGTGCGGACAGGCACAGGGGAGTGTCGATCCGGATACGGCGCGGCTCATCCAGCTGTTGCAGGGAAAATTAAACAAAATGCAGCTCGAGCTGGCGGACGGGACAGTCATGGAGCTTAACGGTATCAGATCCGGACGCGAATACGTTTCGCAGAGCGGGCGCTGGCAGGTGACAATTCATATGGAAGCCGCGGCGCAGAACCGCCTGCAGCTGTCTGAACCGGAGCGGGAACGTCTGCGGGAGGAGAGTCTGGCGCTGTTAAAGGAACGTCTGTCACCGCTGTTACAGTGGGCACCGGTCAGGGATGCAGACGGACAACTGGTGCAGCCGCGCTATGTGCTCGATCTGCAGGTGCTCGAATAAGCGGGCAAAAACGCGGCTATACTTTCTCTTAGGATGCAGAAAAAGTGCATCGAAGGAGGAAAAAAGATGTTTGATACAGATCAGAATAGAAATGAGAAAAGACAGCGCATCAACCGGGTACTGTTTGTCGTGTGTACGATGCTGCTTTTGACCGGCTGCTACACGTTTGCCGCAAATGTTGCGGAGGCACGGCGGGTAGAGGCATTGTCCGATAAGGTGCTGCGTTTTCATGTGATCGCAAAGAGTGACAGTGCGGATGACCAGCGCCGCAAGCTGCTCGTGCGGGATGCGGTCGGTCAGTGGATGGAGCTGAAGCTGCAAAATGCGAAAGACCGGACGGACTGTGAGCAGATCATTGACGAAAATATGGATCAGATCTGTGCGGTTGCAGAGCAGACGCTGACGGCGGACGGACGACCGGAGCAGGTGCGGGTGCAGCTTGCGGATGTGGAATTTCCGGACAAGGTATACGGCGATTATACGTTCCCGGCGGGTACATACCGGGCATTGCAGATCATCATCGGGGAAGGCGGCGGACATAACTGGTGGTGTGTCCTTTATCCGAACCTGTGCTTTTCGTCGGAGGGCTATGATGTTACGGGTGATGGCACAAAGGAACAGCTTTCGCAGGTACTCAGCGCGGAGGAATATCAGATGCTGCTGCGCGAACACCGCTACCACATCAAAATCCGTTTTTTAGAAAAACTGTTTGAAAAATAGATGCAGAAAAAATAACTATAATAAAAATAGCTATAATCAGGTGATAAAGGTTTTCATTACAGATAAAAACTGCTATACTAAGTGGGAAACAAAGGAGGCATACATGACAAAGGATGTATTAGTGACGATCTCCGGGCTGCAATTTTCCAAAGACAGCGGAGAGGCACCGGAGCCGGTCGAGGTGACTTGCCCAGGTACTTATTATAAGAAAAATGACAAGCATTACGTCGTATATGAGGAAATTATCGAAGGATTTGATGGCGTAACAAAAAATACGTTAAAGCTCCAGCCTGGTTCTCTGGATATCATGAAACGCGGAGTCAGTAACGTACATATGGTATTTGAGAAAAATAAGAAAAACAGAACGTGCTACAATATGCCGTTTGGAAGCCTGATGATGGGGATCGACGCAAAGGGTGTTGTCGTGGAGGAATCCGAGCATCATATTCATGCGAGTGTCAGCTATGAACTCGAAATGAACTACGAAAAGATGGCAGACTGTGAGATCAATATCGACATCCGTTCCAAGGGGATCGGAGATTTTCAACTGGCATAGCAAAAAAGGGGGACATACAAATGAAAGTAAAGAAAGCAATCATTCCGGCGGCGGGACTCGGCACCCGTTTTCTGCCGGCGACAAAGGCACAGCCCAAGGAGATGCTGCCGATCGTTGACAAGCCGACGATCCAGTATATTATCGAGGAGGCGGTCGCTTCCGGCATTGAGGATATTATCGTTGTGACCGGTCGCAATAAGCGCTCCATTGAGGATCATTTTGACCGTTCGATTGAGCTGGAGCTTGAGCTGGAGCGCAGCGGCAAAACGGACATGTTACAGATGGTGCGCGACATTTCCGAGATGGCAAATCTGCACTATATCCGCCAGAAGGAGCCGCGTGGACTCGGACATGCGATACTTGCAGCGAGTCATTTTATCGGGGATGAACCGTTTGCCGTCCTGCTCGGGGACGATGTAGTGGTCTCACAGAAGCCGTGTCTCAAGCAGATGCTCGAGGTTTACGACGAATATCAGACGACGATACTCGGTGTGCAGACCGTTG
>CALBJL010000020.1 GCA_937893485.1 uncultured bacterium
GAAGTGGGTCTGAACGTGCGAAATCTGTCGGAAAAATCGACAGCTGGCGCTTCCGCATGAGTAGAAAAATAGCGGAGAAAAGACATGGAAAACTATAGGATCATCAAAAGAGATGGAAAAGAAGTAGATTTTGAGGAGGAGAAGATCGTAAGCGCAGTCTCCAAGGCAAATCATGAGATAGAGGACATTTATAAACTGAGCGAATGCCAGATCCGGGCGATCGCGAACAATGTGAAGGATCAGGTTGCGGAATCCCTGCACACGGTCAGTGTGGAGGAAATTCAGGACATGGTAGAAAAGGGCATCATGCAGATGCGCGGCTACGAGGTCGCACAGAAGTATGTGCGCTACCGTTACACGAGAGAGCTGGCGCGCAAAGCCAACTCGACCGACAACGGCATTCTCGCCCTGCTCGAGCGGATCAACGAGGAAGTCAAACAGGAAAATTCCAATAAAAACCCGGTTATCAACTCTACACAGCGCGACTATATGGCAGGAGAGGTGAGCAAGGATCTGAGCAGCCGGATCCTGTTGCCGGAGGAGATCGTACATGCGCATCAGGAGGGCATCATCCATTTTCACGATATGGACTATTATGCACAAAAGGAGCATAACTGCGATCTGATCAACCTGCAGGATATGCTTGAAAACGGAACCGTGATCAACGGCACACGTATCGACAAGCCGCACAGCTTTTCCATCGCTTGTAATGTGACGACACAGATCGTCGCACAGGTTGCATCGAACCAGTACGGCGGGCAGTCATTTTCGCTGGCACATCTGGCACCGTTTGTCGACATCAGCCGCCAGAGAATCCGTGCAGAGGTCGAGGCAGAGCGCAAGGCGTGCGGCGACAGCATGGATGAGGGGATCATTGCGCGCGTGGTAGCATCCAGACTGGCGCGCGAGGTGACACAGGGTGTCCAGATCATCCAGTATCAGCTCAACACACTCATGACCTGTAACGGACAGTCGCCGTTTGTGACGGTTTTTATGTATCTGGACGAGGTCGCAGACGGTCAGACACGGGACGATCTGGCGATGGTGGTCGAGGAGACGCTCCGCCAGCGGATGCAGGGTGTCAAAAATGATAAGGGCGTGTGGATCACGCCTGCGTTCCCGAAGCTGATCTATGTGCTGGATGAGGATAATATCCATGAGGATTCAAAATATTGGTATCTGACCGAACTGGCGGCAAAATGCTCCGCAAAGCGTCTGGTGCCCGATTATATATCTGCAAAAATGATGCGTGAGCTCAAAGGCGGCAATGTGTATACTTGTATGGGCTGCCGCTCATTTCTGACGGTTGAGGAAAAACAGAAAAATGCGGACGGAAGCTACAAGTTTTACGGCAGATTCAATCAGGGCGTTGTCACGATCAATCTGGTGGATGCGGCATGTGCATCCGGCGGGGATATGGAGCGTTTCTGGGAGATTTTAGAGGAGCGGCTGGAGCTGTGCCACCGTGCGCTGCGCTGCCGGCATGAGCGCCTGCTCGGAACACCCTCCGATGTGGCTCCGATTCTGTGGCAGTACGGAGCGCTGGCGCGTCTGAAAAAGGGCGAAGTCATCGACAAGCTGCTCTACGACGGCTATTCCACGATCTCGCTTGGCTATGCGGGACTGTATGAGATGTGTGTCCGCATGACCGGAAAATCACACACCGATCCAGAGGCAAAGCCGTTTGCACTCGCTGTCATGCAAAAGCTCAACGACAAGTGTACCGAGTGGAAGGCTGCGGAGAATATCAGCTATTCGGTATACGGAACGCCGATGGAGTCTACGACGTATAAATTTGCAAAATGCTTACAGCGGCGCTACGGGATTATTCCGGGTGTCACGGATAAAAACTATATTACGAACAGCTATCACGTGCATGTGACAGAAAAAATTGATGCATTTTCCAAGCTGAAATTCGAGTCCGAGTTTCAAAAGCTCTCGCCGGGAGGCGCGATCAGCTATGTGGAGGTGCCGAATATGCAGCACAATATCTCGGCAGTGCTTGAGGTCATGAAATACATTTACGACAACATTATGTATGCGGAGCTCAACACAAAGAGTGATTTCTGTGAGAAGTGCAATTACGACGGGGAAATCAAGATCGTAAAGGATCACAGCGGCAAGCTCGTCTGGGAATGCCCCAACTGCGGAAACCGCGATCAGGAGACTCTGTTTGTGGCGCGGCGCACCTGCGGTTACATCGGTACGCAGTTCTGGAATCAGGGACGCACGCAGGAGATTCAGGAGCGGGTGCTGCATCTGTCAAATGACTAAAAAGGATAAACGCTATGAGAGTTGCACCCTATCAGGAGATATTGGAACAAAAATTTAAAAGACAAAAGGAGTTGTTAGCCATCGGTGCGCAAAGGCATGCCAATGGGCACTGTTTTCACTATGGCAGCATCTCTTTTGGATGCAGGGACTGCTTCAGTGGGGAGCAGTCCATCAATTTATTTCACGGGACACAGTGCATGTGCCACTGTCCGTACTGTTACTATGCGCCGACGAGAGAGGAACTGCTGTTGAATGAGCAGCAGGAGAAAAAGGAACTGGAATTCACGATGTACAAGCTGCGCGAAATGGAAAATTATCGTC
>CALBJL010000021.1 GCA_937893485.1 uncultured bacterium
GTGCCTGCTTATCCGTATTTGCCCCTACGAACTCGACACCTCCGATGTTCTCGTCAATCATTCTATTTACTGCATTGTTTCCGGCACCTCCGACACCGATCACAATGATTTTCGCATTATTGTCTGCACCTGTGGTTGTAATCTCTAACAAGAGCTTGTCCTCCTCTATTCTCCTCTATTCTCCTCAAATCTGCGCACAATTTCCACGCCTTATCCCAAAATCCCGAAACTGTTAAGAATCTCCCAATCATATTTATAATAGTATTTCTTCAAACATTTATCAACTACTTATTTTGATTTTTTACTTTTTTTAGGTGCAAATATAATATCGGTCGTCTCACTCGTCCAGTTTTCCAGATGCAGCGTACCTTTTTTTCCGGTAAGCTGCGGCAAAATGTATTGCAGCCGCAAAATCTTCTGAGCTAAGTTATCCGAATTTCCGACAAGTATCGTGATCTTTTCGCTGTAGACGGTCATCTCCCCCGATGCCTCATCATAGCTGATTCGCTTGGCAGGTATCCCGTATTTTTGCAAAAGCTGCGTCAATGACAGCAGATTTTTGAGTGACGTATCATTCTCAAGCGGCAGCTTCTCATACAGTACAACCGAATCACATGCCAGCCCTTCGATCTTCGGCACATCCGGAATGATCTCCTGCGAGGTCTCCACTACGAATCCGTCCTTATCAAAATACGCATTCTGGTCAATCGACGTAATATACAGATACCCGAGAATGCCTTTCTCATACACCTCTACCGTCAGCTCATGCGGATGCTGCGGGTTCAGTCCCACCGTCAGCTCATCCACAAACGGGAGCTTCTCAGTGCGCAAAAATCGGTATTTGATATACACATAGAGCGAGCTCCACGAATAGTCATCATCAAGCACCAGCTCCCGGATCTGGTCATCCGTATAAAACTCATTGCCTGTTACCGTGACCTTTTTCACCGTAAATACCTGCGTAACAAGCACGACGCCGATTCCAACCAGCAGCACGAGCAGTCCTAAAATCATCAATATATTTCGTTTTCTTTTTCGTCTGCGCTCATTTTCCCTGCGCTGTTCTCTAATCATAAGCGATCTCCGATGCGTCCGGTTCAAACTGGATTCCCCGCGATACCGAAAGTGCCAGCCCCATCTCCGCCATGAGAAATACAACGGATGTACCTCCGTAGCTGATAAACGGCAGCGTCACACCGGTATTCGGAATCGAATTTGTCACGACCGCAATATTTAATACGACCTGAATGGCAATATGTGCCAGAATGCCGGTCATCAGCAGTGAACCGTACAGATCCCTTGCATTGTTCGCAATGACCATAAACCGCCACATCAACAGCAAAAACAGTAAAATGACACAGATCGCGCCGAACAGCCCCAGCTCCTCGCAAATAATTGAGAAGATCATGTCGTTGGGCGCCTCCGGCACAAATCCGAGCTTCTGCATACTGTTTCCGAGCCCTTTGCCGAACAGTCCGCCCGAACCGATCGCATACAGTCCCTGCAGCGTCTGGAAGCCTTTTTCAAAATCCTCCGGATGCCGCCACATTGCAATACGGTCGCTGCGGTAGCCCGCCGATGGCAGCAGCAGGAATAAGACAATCGCACCGATTCCGGCACCACCGACAATAAAAAACTGTAAATACTTCGGGCTCGATACGAATACCATCGCCACTCCGATACCCAGTACGATGATCGCCGTACTCAGGTTGTTATAGGCGATCAGTCCGAAAATCGGTATAATGATGAGCACCACGCGGATCACCATTGAAAATTTTGCCATTTTTTTTGGCATCCGGCTGATCAGGCTCGCCAGAAACATGATCACCGCCAGCTTTGCAAACTCGGACGGCTGAAATTCCATACTGGAATTCGGGATACCCAGCCATCTTCTCGAGCCGTTATGCTCGATTCCGATGCCGGGGATCAGCACGAGTGAACAGAGCACCAGCGCCACAAGGTAGGCAAGCGTTCCCATATTTTTCCACCTGCGGTAATCAATTCTTGAGATCACAAACATACCCGCAAAACCAAGTCCGAACGCCATTGCCTGCCGTTTCAGATAATGCGCCGGGTCCTTGAAGGTATTCTGCGCATCATAGGCACTCGTACTGTAGAGCATCACCAGACCGAAACAGATCAGAAATATGATGATAAACAGCAGACTGTAGTCGAAATATTTAATTTTCCGCTTTTTCTTCTGCCGTCCTGCCATATGACCACTCCCTCATAACGATTACTTTTTGAATGCCCTGACCATATCCTTGAACATGCGTCCTCGCTGCTCATAATTATCAAACATGCCCCAGCTCGCACATGCCGGTGACAGCAAGACCGCATCTCCGCTGACCGCCGTCGCGTGACAGATATCTACCGCCTCCTGCAGCGAATCTGCGAACACATAATCGTGAAATCCCATCCGCTCACACGTATCCGCGATCTTCTTCGCTGTTGCGCCGATCAGGACGAGTTTTTTCACCTTTCCGTCAAAGGCTTTGATCCACTCATCATACTCCGACTGTTTGTCATAGCCTCCGCCGATCAGACAGGTCGGACGGTCCATCGCACGGATACCCTGGATCGCCGCGTCCGGATTTGTACCCTTGGAATCATTGTAATATCTGACCCCGTCGATCTCCGTCACATATTCTATTCTATGCTCTACCGCCGTAAATCTGACTAAAACCTCGCGGATCTTATCGAGCGGCACGCCATAGCTGTACGCGATACCGGTTGCTGCCATGACATTTTCATAATTATGCTTTCCGAGCAGGTTCAGATCTTTCACATTGCAGACAAGCTCCTTTTTGCCGTCCTTGGCGATCCAGATCTCATCGCCTGCCAGATACAGTCCGTCTTCAAGCGCCTGTGCACTGCTGAAATACACGACATGCATCCGCTGTTTCAGCTGTTCGCCAAAGGCACGCAGCACAGCATCCTCATAGTTGAGCACACACACATCATCCGCAGACTGTCCCTCAGTGATGCGCTCCTTTGCCGCGATATAGTTCTCCATCGTATGGTGGCGGTTCAGATGATCCGGTGTGATATTTAAGATCGCAGATACCTTCGGTGCGAAATGCCAGACCGTTTCCAACTGAAAACTCGAGATCTCTGCGACCGTCACTGTCTCCGGTGTCATATCCGGCGCCATCCGTGTATACGGAATACCGATATTGCCAACGACCTGTACATCCTTCACATAGTTTTTCATGATCTCGCCGGTCAGTGCAGTCGTCGTCGTCTTGCCGTTCGTTCCGGTGATCGCCAGCACATCGCCCTCGGAAAATGCATATGCCAGCTCGATCTCGCCCCAGATATGCACACCGTGTGCACGCAAGCCCTCAATCATCGGCAGATCAGTCGGCACACCGGGGCTGAGCACCGCATAAGAATAGTTGTCCATCTGCGCCTCGGGCAGACCCCCAATCCAGACACCACATGCCGACAATGCCTTTGATTTGCCCCGGATGTCAGACTCCGTCAGCGCTTCATTGCCATCAAAAATGTCAAAACCGATATGATTTGCCTCCAGCAGCTCCGCCGCAGCGACACCGCTGATGCCGGTTCCCACTACAAGTACCTTTTTATTTTCCAGATCCATCTGTATTCTCATGTCCTACACACTCCTTACAATGCCATATACGCAACGAGACACAACAACGTGGTCACGATCGAAAATACTGCCACGACCTTTGTCTCCGACCAGCCGCCCAGCTCAAAATGGTGGTGGATCGGTGCCATGCGGAAGATCCGCTTGCCGTGTGTCAGCTTGAAATATCCGACCTGCAGCATCACCGATAAAATCTCGATCCAGTAAATCATGCCCACAATCAGGATAAAGATCGGCATCTGCATCATATATGCCGTCGCAGCAACGAATCCGCCGAGTGCCAGTGAACCGGTATCTCCCATAAATACACGTGCTGGATACACATTAAACAGCAGAAAGCCGAGCAGCGCACCTACAACCGCACAGGTGATCGGCGCTACCTGACTGCCGGTACCGATCGCTACGACCGCAAAAAATGTAGCTACCAGAATCGTCACGCTGCTCGCCAGACCGTCCAGACCATCCGTAAAATTCACGCCGTTGACCGTTCCGATCACTGCCAGAAACATGACCGGAAATGCCAGCCAGCCGAGATTTAAATACATGCCACCACTGAATGGGATGAGCATCGTCATCGGGATATCCGCCCGCACTAAATACACCGCAAACACACCCGTCACTAAGATCTCGCAGAGCATCTTCTGCCATGCCAGCAGACCATCCGAACGCTTGAGCACGACCTTCAGATAATCATCCAGAAAGCCGATGATACCATAGCCGAGCGTCACAAACAAAATCGGCATGATCTGCGGATAGCCTTTCATAAAAATAAGACTCGTCACGGTGATCGCGATCAGGATCATCAGTCCGCCCATCGTCGGCGTTCCGTTTTTCACCTGATGGGATGCCAGCTCCTCACGCTCCGTATTGCCGATTTTCAACTTCCGCAAAAACGGGATCAGCACCGGTCCTAACACTGCACTGACCGCAAACGAGATCAGAACGGCAAAAATGCATACATTTGTCATATCAAATACTTCCACCTTTTATGTCCCTCTTTCTTTTGAATTCCACTTCAACTTATCTAGTATACGTTATTTTCCGTTTCAGTTCAAGGCGCGATCTCCAAATAAGGCAGAATATCCGCAAAAATATCATGCGCGACCGGAGCTGCGATCGTGCCGCCGTAATAGATGCCCTGCGGGTCATGGATCACGACCAGAACCAGCACCTGCGGATCGTCTGCGGGTGCAAATCCGAGAAACGAAGAAATATAGCGGTGTGCACTTCGCGGCAGTGTCTGGGAAGTCGCTGTCTTTCCTCCGATCTTATATCCGTCGATGTATGCACGTTTTCCGCCGCCCTCACTCACGACGGTCTCGAGCAGACGCGCCATCAGCGCAGAGGTATCCGCCGATACGATGCGGTCGCGTTCCGTGACCTCATAATCCGTCCGGAAATTTCTCACAAGCTCACCGTCCGTATTGCGCGCCTCGAGTGCCAGATGCGGTGTGATCAACAGTCCGCCGTTCACGAGCGAGCCCGCCGTCGCCGCCAGCTTGATCGGTGTGATCTGGAAGCTCTGTCCGAATGAGATCGTTGCCAGTTCAACCGGCCCGACATTCTCTTTCGCATGCATGATCGTCCCTGCCTCACCCGGCAGGTCAATACCGGTCAGCCGGTTCAGCCCAAACTGATTAAAATATTTGAAATAATCATCCACGCCGACCCGCTGGCCGATCGTGATAAATACCGGATTGCAGGAATTCTGCAAGCCCTGCGCAAATGTCTCACTGCCATGCCCGGTCACTTTATGACAGCGGATCCGACGATCTTCCACCGTAATATATCCCGGACAGAAAAAATGATCCGCCTCCGACACCACACCCTTTTCCAATGCTGCGGAAGCCGTGATAATCTTAAAAATACTGCCCGGCTCGTAAGTGTCATTCAGACACTTATTTCTCCACATCTGGTTCAATGCATCATTCTCACTCACACCCTTCTGCAGCTC
>CALBJL010000022.1 GCA_937893485.1 uncultured bacterium
ATCATGTACATCGGGACGATCCTGCATTATGACTCGCTGCTGTCGAAGGTACTGCACAATGCGGAGTATGACCGGGCACAGTACCGTGCCGTGATCAGTTTTGCAGACAATACCGCGCTGTGGGATGAATGGGAAGCCATTTATACCAACCTGTTCAATGACAGGCACAAGGAAGATGCGCTGGAGTTTTACAAAGCGCATGAGGCGGAGATGTTAGCGGGTACGGAAGTGCTCTGGGAGGAGAAGCTGTCCTATTATGACCTGATGAAAATGAAGGTATCGGAGGGCGTGGCGTCCTTTAACTCGGAGATGCAGAATGATCCGATCGACCCGGACAATGCGACCTTTAATACGGAATGGTTTGATTATTACGACCCGGGGCAGATGGACTGGAAAGACCCGCGGTTTCTATTCGTGGCAGCCAATGACCCGTCGCTGGGCAAAAACAGGAAGTCTGATACCAGCTCGATCATCAACCTGGCGCTGGATACGCGTACCGGTTACATGTATGTGGCAGATGCATCCATTGAGAAACGCAGACCGGATGTCATCATTGATGATGTGATCGCAATGAACCGGAGGCTGAAACGTGATTATGGAAAAGGTTTTTACAAGTTTGGGGTCGAGACGGTACAGTTTCAGTATTTCTTCAAGGAGGTCATGGCACAGAAGTCTGTGGAGGAAGGCGAATATCTTCCGATCGAGGAGATCCAGAGCACGGCGAACAAGCTGCTGCGCATAGAGTCGCTGCAGCCGGTGGTCAAAAACAAGTACCTGAAATTCAACCGTGACCACAAGGCACTGCTCAGACAGATGGAGGAATTCCCGATGGGTCGGAATGATGACGGACCGGACGGTCTGCAGATGGCGGTGGCACTGGCACAGTCCTTAAAGGGTATCACGACGGGAGTCGGTTACAAGAGTGTGATCCGCCGAAGGATGCGCTTTGGGAAGGGAGCCTATTAGAGCAGGAGAAAAGGGAACATGTCAAAAAAGAAGAAAAAGGATAGGAAAGTATTTGACCCGGCGGTGGATACCGGGGAGGGCAGACCGGTTTATGCGAGGGTGGCAGCCGGTGACGTAAATGACCGCTTTTCCGGTTATCCGTCTTCCGGACTGACTCCGAGGCGGCTCGCAAGGATCTTCCGTTCTGCGGATGAGGGCGATGTGCATGACCAGATGGAGCTCTTTGAAGAGATGGAGGAAAAGGATCCGCACCTGTTTTCGCAGATGCAGACGAGGAAACTTGCGGTCACGGGTCTGGACTGGGAAGTGCAGCCGTTTAGTGACAGTGAGCAGGATAAAAAGGTCGCTGATTTCGTGGATGCACAGCTC
Organism: uncultured bacterium; assembly: GCA_937893485.1. Taxonomy (GTDB): domain Bacteria; phylum Bacillota; class Clostridia; order Lachnospirales; family Lachnospiraceae; genus W0P33-017. The sequence goes on from CALBJL010000022.1 coordinate 1,336, forward strand.
AAGAGCATAGATAATCTGGATGACATCTTTATAGACCTGCTGGATGCGATCGGCAAGGGGATCTCCATCATGGAAATCGAGTGGGATGTGGATGTATCCGGAGCTAATGTGATAAAGGATATCGAATATGTGCATCCGAAAAAGCTGATCTGGGACAGCATGACGGATGAGATGAAGATCTGCACGCGGGAATACCCGGGCGGCGTGAGCCTGCCGGAGAACAAGTTTGTTGTCCACCGGTATAAAGCAAAATCCGGACATGCGAGCCGGAGCGGAGTATTCCGGACGGTTGCGTGGATGTATCTGTTTAAAAATTATGACATCAAGGACTGGGTGGCATTCTGTGAGGTTTTCGGCATGCCATTGCGGTTGGGCAAATACAATGCAGCCGCATCCGAGAGTGACAAGGCGCAGCTGATGCAGGCGATCTACAGCCTGGGGACGGATGCAGCAGGGATCGTCCCGGACGGGACGGAGATCAAATTCATTGAGAGTAATAAGACATCCAGCGTGAAGATCTATGAGCTGCTGGCGAGGTACTGTGATGAGCAGACCAGCAAGGCGATCCTCGGACAGACGCTGACTTCTGACAGCGGAGGCGGGTCTTATGCGCAGTCAAAGACACACAACGAGGTGCGGCATGATCTGACCGAGGCAGACGCAAAGGCTCTGGCGGTCACGATCCGCAGGGATATCATCCGTCCGCTGGTGGAATACAATTTTGGTTATGGTGTGCCGGTGCCGTTTATCGGGTTTGACTGTGAGCAGGCAGAAGACCAGAAAGAGGTTGTTGATATTTACCGGACACTTGTCTGTGACATGGGGCTGGCGATTCCGGAGAGCCACATTTATAAAAAATTCAACATCCCGAAGCCGGAGGATGGTGAAGCGGTGCTGAAACCGGCTGTGTTACAGAGACTTCCGACACAGGAGCCGCTTGTGGCACACAGCCTGAAGGATGATGCGCCGGATGCACAAGGTGAGATTGACCGGATGGCAGATGTGGCACTCAGGCAGTCAGGGCAGATGTTTGAGGATATGATGCAGCCGCTGCTTGAGATTACTGACAAAGCGGAGGATCTCGAAACACTCCGGGAGACGTTAAAGGATGAGAAGGAGCTTGCGAAGCTCTATGGGCAGATGAAATCCCCGGAGCTTACGGATACACTGCATCAGGCACTGTACCTGGCCGAGCTGGTCGGAAGGAGTGAGACATGAGCGGCGCAGAGTACGGGCTGACCGGTGATTTTATATTCAAAAGTGCCGTGTCATTCCTGAAAGGGAAAAAGCCTCTGATGGCAGAGCAGTACAGGGAGCTGTCCGATGAATGTCGGGCAAAGGCGTTTACGGTATCCGGCTACACGAGCATGGAAGTGCTCCAGAAGTTTTTAGAGGAGCTGTCGCAGGCTTGTGAGAACGGCACGACAAAGAGGGACTTTTTAGACAGCATGAATGACTTCCTTACGCGCAATGGCTATCAGGGAATGGATCCATTCCATGCGGATGTGATCTTCCGGACAAATATGCAGAGTGCATACAATGCAGGGCATTACAAAAGCATGACGGATGAGACGACAAAGAAGCTGCGTCCATATTGGAAGTATGTCACAGCCGGTGACGGCCATGTGCGCGATACACATGCACAGATGGATGGACGCATCTATGCTGCGGATGATCCGATCTGGGACATCTGGTATCCTCCCAACGGATACCGGTGCCGCTGCTCGGTCGTGTCGCTCACAAAAAAACAGGTAGAGCGCTCCGGCATACCGGTCAGCACATCGCCGCCGTATGATGTGGATTATGAAACAGGGGAGATTCTGTACCGCTATCCGGACAAGGGGTTTTCAAACAATCCGGCAAAGGATGCATGGAGACCGGATCTGACAGGCGTTGATCCGGTGCTGAAAAAGGTTTTTCTTGGAAAAAACAAGGACCTGCCGGAGAAAGATGCCAGATGACGTTTTTAAGGGATTTTATGCCGAGGTGGTAAATTCCGGCGAAGGAACATGTAAAGGTGCGTTATAACGCGTTATAACGCGGTCAGGGACACGGAATGGAGATGATGATGTGAAAAATATTGTGGCATGCTCCGGTGAAGCCGTCACGGTGGACGGAGTACCGGAGGAGATAAAGATCCTGCCGCTCGGACATGTGCAGTCACAGAAGGGTGACTTTTACGTGGATGATGAGAGTGCGGATCTGATCCGGAAGCAGTTTAAGGACCGCAGGCTGGACCTGCCGATCGACTATGAGCACCAGACGCTCAAGGCTATACAGGCACCGGCGGGCGGCTGGATCGAGGACATCTATAAAGGTGCAGATGCGATCATTGCGAAGGTCCGCTGGACGGAACGGGCAAAGGAATACTTAAAAAACCGTGAGTACCGGTATCTCTCACCGGTTGTGCTCACACGGAAATCCGACAAGAAGGTGGTTGCGCTGCATTCCGCGGCGCTCACAAATAAACCGGCGATCGATGGGATGTATGCAATCGTAAATTCCATGGATCTGTCAGATTATGAATATGAGGAGGAGAACAACATGGATCTGAAGAAACTTGCCGCACTGCTCGGGCTGCCGGAAAGTGCGACACAGGAGGACGTTGAGAAGGCGGTCACTGCCGCCGTAACCGCTGCAAAGGCAAACAAGGAGGACGCCTCAGCCGCTGCTGACACGCAGCAGGTCGCAAATTCGGTTGTACTGCCGCTGCTGGGACTGGATGCATCTGCAAAGACGGAGGATGTGGTCACGGCGATCATGGCGCTCAAAGCAGGAACAGGAGACGCTGAACTACTTGCACTGAAAAAGGAACTGGAGGAACATGCGGCGGAGGATCTGGTGCAGACGGCATTAAAGGAGGGCAAGATCACGGCAGCGCAGACTGCATGGGCGAAATCCTACGCACTGAGTGACAGGGATGGCTTCAAGGCATTTGTTGCAAAGGCTCCGGTCGTGGTACCGCAGGGAAGGTTGGATCTGGAAGACGCTCCGGAGAATAAGAACAAGGCGAACGCCTGTGATGTGAAGATCTTAAAGAACTGTGGTCTGACGCAGGAGGACATTGACAAATATTACAAGGAGGAACAGTGATGGAAAGAGTAGGGAACCAGAAATTAAGCTGCGTGGACATCATGGTCCCGGTGGCTGCCGGGGCGGTGATCCGTGAGGCAAAGATGGTGGCGATTAAAGAGGACGGTTATGCAGTCGAGGCATCAAAAGCCGAGAACCTGACAGTGGCAGGGGCAGCCGTATTGTTTGTGGACAATACATCCGGGGCAGATGGTGCACAGTTTGTACAGGTCCGCAGGGCAGCGTTTGTCTTTGACAACGACGGCAGCATCAAGCAGACGGACATGTTAAAAGATGCATATGTAGTCGATGCACAGACCGTGACGATCACCAGCACCGGATCAAGCGTTGCGGGCAAAATTATTGGAGTAGATGCAGATGGTGTGACCATCGACTTGTTTTAGGAGGTAAAAAATGATAATCAACCAGAGCGGCCTGGCAGGACTGCATGTCAGTTATTCTGCCGCTTATAACAAAGCATTTGAAGGCATACAGACCAATTATGAACGGATTGCGACGACCGTTCCGAGTACAACCGCCGCAACAAACTATGCATGGCTGGGACAGATCCCGCAGATGCGGGAGTGGATCGGGGAACGCGAGATCCAGAACCTGAGCGCATATGATTACATCATTAAAAACCGCAAGTTCGAGATGACGGTTGGTGTGCCGAGGGACATGATCGAGGATGACCAGTACGGCGTCTATGCACCGGCGTTCTCCAGCATGGGAACAGAAGCCGCACAGCATCCGGATCAGTTATGCTTTGAGGCATTGAAAAACGGATTCACGGAAAAGTGTTATGACGGCAAGCCGTTCTTTGCAACGGATCATCCTTCAGGGGAAGCAGGGAAGAAAGCTACAGCCAATATGACACATGCAAAGCTGGATGCAACAGCATACCAGAATGCACGCTCGGCGATGATGCTTCTGACCGGGGATAAGGGCAAGAGCCTGAACCTGGTACCGGACCTGCTGGTTGTGTCACCGGCAAATGAACATGCAGCGCGTCTGATCTTGAAGGCAGACCAGATCAACGGAACCAGCAACGTGTTAAAGGACACGGCGGAGATCCTCGTGGCGACAGAGCTTGCAGACAAGCCGGACATGTGGTTTTTGATGTGTACAAAGAAGTTTTTGAAACCGCTGATCTATCAGAAACGCAGGGAAATGAAGCTGGTGGCTAAGACAAAGCTGGAGGATGAGAACGTATTCATGCGTGATGAATATATCTGGGGCATTGACGGCAGATCGAATGTCGGATATGGCTTCTGGCAGATGGCATACGGCAGTGACGGAACCGTATCTGAAGAAGGCTAGGAGGGATGAGGGATGGCATATTGTACTGCTGAAGAAGTGATTGACATGTTAAAGCCTGACATGTACGGATATATTGTCGGGGAAGGGTCGGATGATCTGGACGATGAGGCGCTGCGGGATAACATCCTGCTGCTGGCTGGAAATGCCACAGATGATGCGCAGGCTGAGATTGACGGTTATCTTGCAAAGCGTTACGATGTGCCATTTATCATGGTGCCGAAGGTCGTCAGCAAATTTGCAAAGGATATCGCCCTGTACAACCTCGTGTCCCGGAAGGGCATTGATGAGAGTGACAGGGAAAAGACGTATCTGACCAGATACAATGCAGCGGTTGCATTTTTGACAAAGGTTGCAGAGGGAAAGGTCGACATTGACACAGGGGAAAGCCATACGACGCAGACAGCGGCGGCAAATGGCTTTTCCATGAAAAGTGAACACCGGATCTTTTCCCGCAGCAGCATGAGGGGATGGTGATGGGATGTCTTCCGTATCCATAAAGGTGAATGCAGATACAGACAGTGAACTGGACGAGCTGATCGGCAGGCTGGATAAGATCTCCGGAATCGACAAAGCCGGGGTGATGAATGCGATCGCTGAGGGTTTGCGGACTTCCACACAGGAGCGGTTCCGGACAGGGACAGCCCCGGATGGGAGCAGATGGACGCCGTCCATGAGGGCACAGACCGGAAAAGGAAATACACTGGTTGATTCTGCAGGGCTTAAAAATTCCATCCGGGCAAAGGCAGATGCATCCGGTGCTGCGGTAGGTACCAATAAAATCTACGCAGCGACACACCAGTTTGGCGATGAGCGCACGATCCGGGCAAAGAAAGGAAAGTACCTGAAGTTTCAGGTTGGTGACAGAACGGTATATACGCCGTCTGTGAGGGTAAATATACCGGCAAGACCGTTCCTTGGTATCAGTGATTCTGACAAAGAAGAGATCCGGGAACTGCTGGAAGAAGTGTTGAAGGAGTAACAGATGAAAACAGAACGTGAATTTTTAATGGGCAAGTTAAAAGAAGCAGGCATCCGTGGCAGGGTTTACGAGTCGCTGAAGGATCTGAAGAACAGTAACGGCGTGCAGGTCGGTGCGGTGCTCCGTGTGGGAGAGAGTTTTGTCCGCTCCGGGTCAAAAAAGAGATTTACGGATGATGAGGGCCGTCGGAGACAGCGGAACAGACTTTTTGAACGCACGACAGTGCTGCATGTTGTGATTGCGGATTCAGACGAGGATAAGGTGGATCAGGTATTGACGAAATTTTTGTCCATCATATCAAAGGGTTTTCCGGTCAACGAGAACTGGGTGGATATTGAGATCGGTGATGCTGACTGGTTAGAGAAGAATGATACCATTTTAAAGAGCTGCATTGTGGTTGAGTTCGATGTGACACTGCATGGAGGCATCTATTCGGAGGATGCAGAGATCAAGACACCGGCTGTGGGAGCAATCGCAGCTGGCAGTGAATAGGAGGTGGAGTTGTATGGAGCAGCAGGAAGCATATGAAGCCGTTGAGCGGTTGAAAGTGAAAATGGGTACTCCGGAGGCAGTATTTGAAGGTGTAAAGGCCGCAAACGGCTGGCATACAGGGAAAATGCTGACGGAGAAAGAATATGAAGCGGCTGTCCGGGCATTTGAACATGCCCCGATGGATGGCAGGAAGGAGAATTAAATGTACAGTGAGATTGATGTAAAGATCGAGGACGGCAATCTCGGACGGTCATCGGGAGGCACAAGCCGGGCGCAGGTGAAGATCGGCGTGTCATCGACAGAAAGCAGTGTGCCGATGCTGATCAGTAATACGATGGGCCCGGCAGATATCCAGGAAAAGCTCGGATACTCGCCGCTTGCGGATGCGTGCATCGATGCAACGGAGAATGGCTTGAAGACGATCTATGCGATCCCGGTAGCTGCGGATGTGGTTGGAAAGGCATCCGATGTCAAGCATACCGGTACCGGGGCAGGAACCGTGACAGTGACCGGATCCCCGAACAATGCATATGATGTGGTCGCAAAGATTGTGACTGCCGGAAATACGAACGAGGGGACGTTCTGTTATTCCATTGATGGCGGCAACAATTTCTCGGAGGAGCTGACGATTCCCCTGAATGGGGCATATGAGATCAGCGGTACCGGTCTGACGTTACAGTTTGCGGATGCAGAGGATGATGCCGGCTTTGTGGAAAATGATGCATATGCATTCAGCACGACAGCTCCGACAATGAGCAACTCGAGCGTTTTAAAGGCGGTTGAGACGCTGATTGATTTTAACAAAACCATTGAGGTCTGCCACATTGTGGGCGTATCAGGCAAGGCATTGTGGGCTGCCCTG
>CALBJL010000023.1 GCA_937893485.1 uncultured bacterium
GCGCTTAGACAATATCGGCAGGGTAGAGATGGCGATGGAGCGGTTAGAGCAGTGCCTGTCGGAGATTGAACTGGATAATTATGGGCGTGTCCCGCTCAGCTTCAGTGCCGGAGGCGCATGCTACCCGCAGGATGCAAAGACCTATGCAGATCTGTGCAAATGTGCTGATGCGGCATTATACCGGGTAAAACGGGACGGAAAAGGCAGGTTCTGCTGGTATTAGGCAGCGCGGTCATTAAGGGCTAAGAAAAAAGCAGTCAGAAAAATGGTAAAAGGGAGCTACAGTGGAATGAAAAAAGAGTACATGATGGGAAACGGAGCCATTGCGTTGGGCGCATTGGCGGCGGGAGTGAATTTCGTGGCAGGCTATCCGGGTACGCCATCCTCGGAAATTATAGAGACAGTTGCAAAATATCCGCGTGAGGGACTGCACATTGAGTGGTCGGTCAATGAGAAAGCCGCGATGGAGGTCGCTGCCAGCGCAGCCTATTCCGGCGCGAGAAGTCTGGTGACGATGAAGCAGGTAGGCTTGAATGTTGCATCCGATCCATTGATGTCACTGGCGTATGTTGGGGTGAAGGGCGGCATGGTCGTTGTATCGGCGGATGATCCGGGCCCGATTTCCTCCCAGACTGAGCAGGATACGAGAAGATTTGCTGAATTTGCACGGATTCCGGTGTTTGATCCGGTATCTCCGGAGGAAGCGTTTGTGATGATTCAGGAGGCATTTGCATATTCGGAAAAATATCACACACCGGTGTTGTTCCGACCGACGACGCGGATCTGTCATGCGTATGCCAATATTGATGTGCCGGAAACGTTTACCGGACATGAGTTTGAGGGCTTTATCAAGGATTCGAAAAAATGGGTCATTTTCCCCAGATTGTCCTTTGCCAACCATGCGATGATTGAGAAACGTAATGTAGAGATCGGGAATGATTTTTCAAAGAGTGCGTACAATGAGGTGTCAGTCGCATCTGCTGACTGCAAGCAGGCAGTCTTTACCGGCGGTGTGAGCTATGCGTATGTAAAAGAGGCGCTGATGGAGCATCCGGAAGTCAAGCTCTGCCGGATCGGAACACCGTATCCGTTTCCGGAGCAGTTTGTGTTAGAGGCGCTGCAGGGTGTGGAGGAAGTCATCGTATTAGAGGAACTGAGCCCTTATATCGAAGAAAAACTGCTGATGCTGTGCGGCAGACATCAGTTACCTGTCAAAATCAACGGCAAGCTGACCGGTCATGTACCGGCAAGCGGGGAGAATTCTTATGAGTCGGCACAACAGATACTCGGCGAGTTTTTGGGGCTGCCGTTGGTGGATGCGGCGATCAATACGACGGATGCGCCGCAGCTTCCAGTACGGCCTCTGGTATTGTGCGCCGGATGCCCGCACCGTGCGTCCTTCTATGCGGTCAAGCAGGCGATGAAGGGAAAACAGAGCTATTTCTGCGGAGACATCGGATGTTATACACTGGGAAATGCGATGCCGCTCGATATGTGTGATACCTGCCTGTGTATGGGTGCCGGGGTCACGATGGCACAGGGCTTCCACTGGACAGATCCCCGGATGGAAGGTGCAGCATTTGCGTTTATCGGCGATTCTACGTTTTTCGCATCCGGGATCACCGGAGTCGTGAACGCCGTGTACAATGAGGCGGATATCGTCGTCTGTGTGCTCGACAATTCGACGACAGCGATGACCGGACATCAGCCACATCCGGGTACGGGGCGCAATATGATGGGTGACATCGTGGAGAAGGTGAGCATCGAGGCGATTTTAAAGGGAATCGGGCTGGATTTCGTCAAGACGGTAGACCCGCTCGATCTGCAGGCGGCGGTTGTGACCGTGCAGGAAGCCGCTGCGAAAAAGGGTGTAAAGGCAATTATTTTCAAATCACCGTGTATTGCAATCGCAAAGAGTGTGAAAAAGGCAGATATTTCCGGAGCTTGTATCCGGTGCCAGAAATGTATCCGGGAGATCGGATGTCCGGCGATCGTAAAGATTGACAGCAAGGTCACGATCGACCGGAACTTGTGTACCGGATGCGGCCTGTGCGGACAGATCTGTCCGGTCGGGGCGATCACAGTGAACGAATAAGGCAGAAAATGCGTAGGAAGGAGAGGCTTATTCCATACAGACGGCGTATGGGAGAGCGGTTCATACATACATGAAAAAAGATATTTTAATATGTGGAGTCGGCGGTCAGGGAACGGTGTTAGCGTCCAAGCTCATTGCTGCGGCAGCGATGGAGGAAGGAAATGTCGTCCACTCCGCAGAGACAATCGGAATGGCGCAGAGAGGCGGTTCGGTGACGAGCCATGTGCGTATCGGCGAAGCCTATTCGCCTTTGATTCCAAAGGGAAAATGTGACATGCTCATATCCTTTGAACCGGCAGAGGCGGTTAGAAATCTTTCTTATCTGAAAAAGGACGGGCTTGTGATTGTGAATGCCACTCCGGTCAAGCCGACGACCGAATCTTTGCACGAGACCGGATATGACGGCAGGAAAATGATCGCGTATCTGAAAGAAAAATGCAACGTGCTCGTCGTGGATTCCGAACAGTTATGTGCGCAGTTTGGCAGCAATAAATATCTCAACGTGCTCCTGTTGGGAGTAGCAGCAGGCTCCGGAGCACTCGGAATTTCCACGGAAGCGATCCAAAAGGAGATCGAGGCGCGCGTACCGGAGAAATTCGTGGAGAATAACCGGCTCGCATTTGAGAGCGGATATGCGTATGCAAATCAGCAGGCATAAATCGTACGATATAATCAGATAAAAATTGGATACAAAGAAAAGAGGGAGTGTACATGCAGTTAAAACAAACACAGTTGGCACAGGTTGATGCGCAGATCAAACGGCTGATCGGTGGCGACAATTATTACGGCAACAAATACCGGGAGTTAAACATCACAGGCGTGTCCAGTCAGGAAGAATTTGAGGCATTGCCGTTTTCCAGCAAGGATGATCTGAGAAATGCATATCCGCTGGGTATACAAGCAGTACCGGATGAGGAGATCGTCCGCATCCATTCGTCCTCAGGCACGACAGGCAAGCCCGTCATCATTCCGTATACCGCAAAGGATGTGGATGATTGGGCGACGATGTTTGCCAGATGCTATGAGACTGCCGGGATCACAAATACCGACCGCATTCAGATCACACCGGGCTACGGATTGTGGACAGCCGGCATCGGTTTTCAGCTTGGCTGTGAGAAGCTCGGCGCGATGGCGATCCCGATGGGACCGGGCAACACCGACAAGCAGCTTCAGATGATGGTAGACCTGAAATCGACGGTCATCACGGCAACATCCTCTTATGCACTGCTTCTGTCCGAGGAGATCGAAAAGCGTGGCATCAAGGATCAGATCTGTCTGAAAAAGGGCGTGATCGGTTCCGAACGCTGGAGCGAGAAGATGCGAAAGAGCATCCGTGACGGACTCGGCATCGAGCTGTTTGACATTTACGGTCTGACCGAGATCTACGGTCCCGGAATCGGCATCAACTGTCCGGGCGAGACTGCGATCCACTACTGGGATGATTATATTTACATAGAGATCATTGATCCGAAGACCGGCAAACCGGTACCGGACGGTGAGGAAGGCGAGATCGTCATCACGACACTTGTCAAGGAGGGCGCACCGCTGATCCGTTTCCGGACACATGATATTTCCCGTATCGTACCGGGCACCTGCAACTGTGACCGATGCAAAAAATATCCCCGCATCGACATTATCAAGGGCAGAAGTGACGACATGTTTAAAGTACATGGTGTCAATATGTTCCCGAGTCAGGTGGAGGAGTTGCTGTCTCTCGTAGATGGTGTTTCCAGCGAGTACAACATCAATATCGCACATGATGAGTCAAAGAACCGTGATGTGATGCTCGTGACCTGCGAGGCAGAGGGCAGGGTGGAATTTGATCAGGTAGCAGTCAGACTGAAAGAGCTGTTTAAATCAAAGATCAGTGTAACACCCAAGATCACGGTCGTTCCGGTCGGAACGCTGCCGCGCTCGGAGAAAAAGACAAAACGCGTCATCGACCACAGAGAATTATAAGATTTTACGGAGCAGGACACGGAATACCGTGATGTTCCAAAATAAAGGAATAACCCCCTCAGAATACTCATATATTGAATCAAAGTATTCTTGAGGGGTTTCCTTTTTGAAAGAGTATATAGAAAAACGGGCAATTGATATAGCCTATTATATCATCGAGCACAACACGACAGTGCGGCAGACTGCAAAGCAGTTCGGGATCTCGAAATCGACGGTACATAAGGATGTAGCGGAACGTCTGACGCTCATCAACCCTTTACTGGCGGCGGAGGCGCGCAAGGTGTTGGACATGAATAAGTCGGAACGGCACATTCGTGGAGGGCTTGCGACAAAGGATAAATATTTGCGTGAAAAAAGTCTAAAATAGGGCTTGATTTTCCAGAAAATTCTGCTATAGTCATATCTGTTACGAAAAAAAGAAACACGCAAAATAAGCGAGGAGATATGACGATGGCTAGCCGATATGTATTGGATATGACCAAAGGAAATGAGACAAAACTGTTGTTGAAGTTTACGCTGCCGATGCTGGTTGGAAATATCTTTCAGCAGTTTTATAATATGGTGGATTCTGTGATTGTTGGGCGCTTTGTAGGCACCAATGCATTAGGTGCAGTGGGCTCGGTCGGAAGCATCACGTTTCTGTTTTTCTCCCTGTGTATGGGACTGGGTTCCGGTATCGGTATTCTGATCTCACAGTATTTTGGTGCGGGAGAGCATGAATATGTGAAAAAGATTATTGCGAACTCGATTTATATTACGCTGGGAACAGGACTGGTCATGAGTCTGAGCGGCGCGGCATTGGCGGGTCCGATCCTGCGGCTGATGCAGACGCCGGCGGAGAATTTTGCGGATGCGCTCATATATATGCGCATCGTCTGCGGATTCACATTCGTCGTGGCAGGTTATAATACGATATCGGCAGAGCTGCGTGCGCTCGGTGATGCCAAGACACCGCTGATCTTTTTAGGTGTGGCGAGTGTGCTCAATGTCGGTCTGGATCTACTGTTTGTCGTACCGATGCAGATGGGTGTAGCCGGAGCTGCATGGGCGACAGTGATCGCGCAGTTTTTTGCCATGCTGGGATCGATTCTTTACGGCTATAAAAAGAATGAGTATCTGCGGTTGGAAAAACGCCATATGAGATACGATGCCGACATTACAAGGAAAAGCTTCCAGATCGGCATTCCGGTCGCAGCGCAGAATGCACTGATCGCGTTTTCCTGTGTGGCATTACAGAGTGTCGTCAACCGCTACGGACCTACCGTAATGGCGGCATATACGGCAACCGGAAGGGTGGAGAGCCTCGTGCAGCAGCCGTATAATTCGCTGGCGCTGGCGGTATCCACGTTTGCAGGTCAGAATGCAGGGGCCGGACAGTACGACCGCGTGCGTATCGGCATGAAAAAGAGTGTCTGGCTGGTGGCGATTTTCAGTGTACTTATGATCGTGATCATGTGGCTGTTTGGAGAACCGATAGTCGGTGTATTTATTGACGAGCCGGAGGTGATCCGGATCGGTGCAAAGGGTCTGCGGATCACGAGTACGATGTATTTTGGGCTCGGACTGATCTATGTGCTGCGCGGAATGCTAAACGGAGTTGGAGATGCGCTGTTTGCAATGATCAATGGAGTAACGGAAGTGATTGGACGTATCGGCTTTGCCTTTCTGTTTATGATGATACCGGGAATCGGTATGTGGGGCGTGTGGTATACGAACGGTCTGACATGGGCGCTGACCGGACTGGTCAATGTATACCGTGTGCTGCAGGGTAAGTGGGTTACGAAAGCAGTTGTCACAAAAAGTGGCGGATCGGAGTAAAAATGTAACAGCTCAGTCCGCGCCGTTCGCAAAGACGTCTGTTGACTTTTTCTTGGTGATGGCGGAACTGTTTATTAAAAGAATAAGAAAATAGGAAAAAATGCTTGTCGTTGTGAATGGGCTTTGCTATGATAGAAAAGGCTGGATGATATATGTCATCCGGTCTTTATGTCATATGACATAAAGCGCTCCGCGAGGATCGCACTGCGGTGGATCGGAGTCATGCCGCAAAAGCGCCCCACCGCAGGCGAAGAATCCTGCTTGCAGGATTCTTTCTATACATCTTTATAAGGAAAAAGCAGGAGGAACAACATGACAAGAGAGACAGTCATCGTTATTGACTTTGGTGGACAGTATAACCAGTTGGTTGCCCGCCGCGTCAGAGAGTGCAATGTATATTGCGAGATTTATTCCTATAAGACCGATATACAGAAAATTAAAGCGATGAATCCGAAAGGAATTATCCTGACCGGTGGACCGAACAGTTGTTATGAGGCGGGCGCACCGACTTATACAAAGGAATTGTTTGAGCTGGGGATTCCCGTTCTGGGATTGTGCTACGGCGCGCAACTCATGATGCATATTTTAGGCGGAACCGTAGAAAAAGCGCCTGTGCGCGAGTACGGAAAGACAGAAGTGTTTGTCGATACGACAACGCCGCTGTTTGCAGGAGTAACGGAAAAGACGATCTGCTGGATGAGCCATTTTGACTATATTTCAAAGGCTGCACCCGGATTTGAGATCGTGGCACACACGGCAGATTGCCCGGTGGCAGCAGCGCAGGATGCAGAGCGGAAGCTGTATGCGATCCAGTTCCATCCGGAAGTATTTCATACTGTTCAGGGAAAAGAAATGTTAGGTAACTTTGTGACTGGTATCTGTGGATGTGCCGGTGACTGGCGCATGGATTCCTTTGTAGAGCAGTCTATCCGCGCGATCCGTGAGAAGGTCGGCGATGGAAAGGTACTGCTGGCACTGTCCGGCGGTGTGGATTCATCCGTAGCCGCAGGTCTTTTGTCCAGAGCGATCGGAAAACAGCTCACATGTGTATTTGTAGATCATGGTCTGTTGCGTAAAAATGAAGGCGACGAGGTAGAAGCAGTCTTTGGCGCAGGCGGAATCTTTGACCTGAACTTTATCCGTGTCAATGCGCAGGAGCGTTATTATAACAAGCTGGCAGGCGTGACAGAGCCGGAGCAGAAACGGAAAATCATTGGCGAGGAGTTTATCCGCGTCTTTGAGGAAGAAGCAAAGAAGATCGGTGCCGTGGACTTTCTGGCACAGGGCACGATCTATCCGGATGTCGTAGAATCCGGACTGGGCGGAGAATCCGCTGTGATCAAGTCCCACCACAATGTTGGCGGACTGCCTGAGTATGTAGACTTTAAGGAGATCATCGAGCCGCTGCGCGATCTGTTTAAGGATGAAGTGCGCAAGGCAGGCTTAGAGCTCGGCATTCCTGAGCATCTCGTATTTCGTCAGCCGTTCCCCGGTCCCGGACTCGGAATCCGTATCATCGGGGAAGTCAATGCGGACAAGGTACGCATCGTACAGGATGCGGACTACATCTACCGCGAAGAAGTAGATGCCGCCGCAGCAACCTACAAAAAGGAGCACGGACAAGCTCCGGCATGGATGCCGAACCAGTATTTTGCCGCACTCACCAACATGCGCTCCGTCGGAGTCATGGGCGACGAGCGAACCTATGACTATGCAGTCGCGCTCCGCGCCGTCAACACCATCGACTTCATGACCGCCGAATCCGCAGAGATCCCTTTTGCGGTACTCCAGACGGTAATGAGCAGAATTATCAATGAGGTGCGAGGAGTCAATCGGGTATTCTATGATCTGACGAGTAAGCCACCGGGAACGATTGAGTTTGAATAATTTTCAAAAGCTCGCAAAGCCTTGTAAAATGGGCATTTGCGAGCTTGTTTTTTGCCTTGTGGTACTATTTTGGTACTAAAGTGAGCTGTGCAGGAATAGAAAATTGATGGCTTGGAATGCTTGCATTCCACAGACAGCAGATTTCTATTCATATAGGGCGAACGCCCTCCATTGAGATGCAGCGGAGCGGAATCGAGATGGTGCACAGCGGATGGAATTATGTTCTATGCATGAGGCCATGTTATTTTCCACTCAAAATATTCATTAGGAGAAATCTCTCCATTATTTAATTTCGTTTTCATTTCACACCATTCCGAAAGGA
>CALBJL010000024.1 GCA_937893485.1 uncultured bacterium
ACTTTGTTCGGGCCAACCTCTGTCAGCTCTACGTCGAACTCGTCTTTCTCCTCAGCTGCTGCTGCGTCTCCGCCTGCTGCTGCAACTACAACGCCTGCTGCTGCAGATACGCCGAACTCTTCTTCACATGCTTTTACTAAATCATTTAACTCTAATACGGTTAAGCCTTTGATAACCTCAATGATCTCTGCTGTTGTCATTATTTTTTCCTCCTGAAATTTTTATGCTTATTTTAATAATTTGCTGAATTATTCAGCTTCCTCAGCAGCTGCAGGTGCCTCTGCTGAACCATCCTTCTCTGCGATCTGCTTGATAACACGAGCGAAGTTGGTGATCGGTGACTGCATACTTCCAAGTAACTTGGACAGTAATACCTCACGTGAAGGAATAGAAGAAATAGCTTTCATTCCCTCTGCGTCATAGAAGTTACCCTCTACAACACCCGCCTTGATCTCTAACTTAGGTGCTTTCTTTGCAAACTCTGCCAATACTCTTGCAGGTGCAGTTGCATCTGTAGTAGAGATTGCAATCGCGTTCGGTCCTTCCAGAACTCCTGAAAGGCTCTCGAAATCTGTTCCCTTGAAAGCGAAGTTCATGAAGGTATTCTTGTATACCTTATAAGTAACTCCGGCTTCTCTGAGCTGCTTACGTAACTGGGTATCCTCAGCAACTGTCAGTCCACAGTAATCAACGATCACTACTGACTGCGCATCCTTGATGCTGTCGGAAATCTCCTGTACGATCGGTGCTTTCAATTCTACTTTTGCCACGAATCTTTTACCTCCTATTTTATTTTTGATATTGCGTTAGATGAGGTATGAAAAAAGCCCCTTCTCGCATTGCGCGAAGGGGCAGAATCTCAAAAATTCTATCAATCTCCTCGGCAGGCACTACGTTTACGCCTTTCGGCACCTGCTGTCTTCGGCAACATTCTCGGTGATTATATCACCCATTTATATATCTGTCAATCATTTTTTACTAGTATTCAGACTAAAACAGTTCAGACGCGCCATTCGCAAAGGCGCTTACCAGCGCTTTCCCGCTGCTTCGCAGCTAACTTTGCTCATAATCGGGCGCTCACCTCATCGCTTGAAAAACGTTGTCACTCATGCAAGCATGGTGCCCCCGTTTTATCAGCGATGGCTGAACTGTTAGGCTAACTTTGTAACGTTGATCTTCACGCCGGGTCCCATAGTAGGAGCTACAACACAGCTCTTTAAATACTGTCCCTTTAATGAAGACGGCTTTGCCTTGTTGATTGCTGCGATCAGGCTCTGGAAGTTGTCCGCTAACTGCTCTTCTGTGAAAGACGCTTTTCCAATAGGCACGTGGATAATGTTGGCTTTATCCAATCTGTACTCGATCTTACCGGCTTTGATGTCGTTGACAGCCTTTGTAACATCCATTGTAACTGTACCAGCCTTCGGGTTCGGCATTAAGCCCTTAGGTCCGAGAACACGACCTAAACGTCCTACAACACCCATCATATCCGGAGTTGCTACTACAACGTCGAAGTCTAACCATCCCTCGTTCTGGATCTTAGGGATCAGCTCCTCACCGCCTACGAAGTCAGCGCCTGCTGCCTGTGCCTCGTCTAACTTTGTTCCCTTTGCGAAAACTAATACTCTTACAGTCTTACCTGTTCCATGAGGCAGTACAACTGCGCCACGGATCTGCTGCTCTGCATGACGACCATCGCAACCGGTTCTGATATGAACCTCGATTGTCTCATCAAATTTTGCAACCGCTGACTTCTTAGCCAGAGCGATTGCCTCAGCTACATCATACTGAACGGTACGATCAATATTCTTTGCAGCTTCCTGATATCTTTTTCCTCTTTTCATTATAAATTACCTCCTAGTGGTATTAACGGGCTTTTTCGCCCTTCCACGATAAAGTATCAAAAGTCTTTTCGATGAATTTGCCTAAGTTAATTATTTTTTGCTGAAATAATGAAGTTCTTTTCGTTAAGCCCAGACTTCGTTTACACTCGTCTTTGCTAATCTCAAAGAACGACCTCGCAACACGCTCTGTCGTCGCTTACGCTCGCCACTCGCTAGTTGCTTTCGGTCTACTCCTCAACAGTAACGCCCATGCTGCGGCAGGTACCAGCGATCATGCTCATGGCTGCCTCAAGGCTTGCTGCGTTTAAGTCGG
Organism: uncultured bacterium; assembly: GCA_937893485.1. Classification (GTDB taxonomy): domain Bacteria; phylum Bacillota; class Clostridia; order Lachnospirales; family Lachnospiraceae; genus W0P33-017. Next base: position 2,158 of record CALBJL010000024.1, read on the forward strand.
GCATTTTCAGCTCTGCGATTTCCTGAAGCTTTGCTTTGGAGATAGTTGCAACCTTGGTCTTGTTCGGAACACCTGAACCACTCTTGATGTTGCAAGCTTTCTTGATCAGTACCGGAGCAGGAGGAGTCTTAGTGATGAAGCTAAAACTTCTGTCTGCGTATACGGTGATCACTACAGGAATAATCAGATCTCCCTGATCTGCCGTTCTTGCATTAAACTGTTTTGTGAACTCCACGATGTTTACACCGTGCTGTCCAAGGGCAGGTCCAACCGGGGGTGCTGGTGTAGCTTTTCCGGCAGGGATCTGTAACTTAATATATCCTTCTACTTTCTTTGCCATTTGGAAAATTCCTCCTTCTTTAATATAAGAAGATTTTAATAAGTCTTCTTGACTTCTGCGAAACTTATTTCTACCGGTGTTTCGCGACCGAATAAATCAACATTGATTGTCACGATCTGCTTGTTATGATTCATTGACTGAATGACGCCAATCGTGTCTTTCCAGACACCTCCGATGACGGTAACGGTATCGCCTTCCTCAAAATCTACTGTCACGCCCTCTGTCTTGATGCCAAGATTATGCATTTCCATGTCAGTCAGGGGAACCGGCTTCGATCCCGGTCCGACAAATCCTGTCACGCCACGGGTATTTCTGACCACATACCATGTATCGTCGTTCATGATCATGTTGATCAGTACATAACCGGGAAACATTTTCTTCTGAACCTGTTTCTTGACACCGTTCTTCAGCTCTGCTACGTCCAGCATCGGTACGCGAACCTCTAAAATCTGATCTTCCAGATGACGGTTTTCAATAGTTTTGTCAATGTTGGCTTTTACCTTATTCTCGTAACCGGAATAAGTATGCACTACATACCAATTCGCTTCTGCCATACTGTCACCTCATCCTTCCTATAATCCAACAAGGAAATTCACGCCATACTGGATAATGAAATCCAGAATCGCGATGATCAGACCTAAGATAATTGACGTGATAACAACTGCTGTTGTCTCTTTGGCAACGTTCTCTTTGGTCGGCCAGATAATCTTACGAAATTCAGCCTTCAGACCTGTGAACCAACTTGTTTTCTGGGTTTCGATGTTTTTCTCTGATCCCATGTTATCACTTCCTTTGCTCAGTCTCGGTTTAACGGATACTATTTTGTCTCCTTATGCAGGGTATGAGTCTTGCAGAATCTGCAATACTTCTTAGTCTCCATTCTGTCCGGATGAGTCTTCTTGTCTTTCGTCATGTTGTAATTACGCTGCTTGCACTCTGTGCATGCTAAAGTAATTCTAGTGCGCACAACTTCCACCTCCGTTATTCTACTTGATTTTAGGCATAAAAAAAAGACCTACTTCCATCGCAAGCATAAATATATCACGATTATTTTGCACCGTCAATCTTTTTTTCAACATTTTAAAAATATATTTTAAAAACTACTTATATTTACATCTATTCCGACCGATAAAAACACTATAAGGTTATACGTTCCCCGCGCAGATGCGTGCATTTCACGGAAGAAAGGAGGGGACACCTATGGCTGGTAATGTCATGTCAGTTGCGTACAACCATCTGAGTGCCATGTACGGCATCTCCATGGGTACGAGTAATAAGTACGATTCGCACAAGCAAAGCGAGCTGCGTTCGACTTGTAACAGCATCATAAAATCTAATCGGCAATCCCCTCTGTACAAGATCAAATCAGGGGGTAACGTTCAGAAGTTTGCGATCGATATCAAAGATCAGGCTCACACGATCAAAAATGTAGTGGCTTCTCTGTCCGAAAACGGAGAAGGTCTTGAGAGCGCATTCCGCAAGCGGATCGCCTCCAGCAATGATCCCGATATCGTAACCGCAGAGTATGTCGGCAATGAAGATGACATCATTGATACGCAGAGCGCAGGCTTTCAGATGGAAGTTCAGCAGCTTGCGACACCGCAGGTCAATACGGGACATTTTCTGCGACGCGCCGGACACGATTTCAGACCCGGCAGCTACAGCTTTGACCTGAACACGAATACCACATCCTACGAGTTCCAGTTTAATGTCAATGATGACGATACAAACGAAGATGTCTTAAACAAGCTGCGCAAGCTGATCAACAATGCCAACATCGGACTGCAGGCAGATCTGCTCTACGATGAGCGCGGCACATCCAAGGCGCTCCGGATCGAGTCCAAACAGACCGGTCTTGGTGAGGGCGAGAGTTATCTGTTCCAGATCGTTCCCGAGAACACCAGAGGCTCGCGGGAAGCTATGGAGCTGCTGGGGATCGACAAGGTTTCTTCCCCTGCGGAAAATTCCTCTTTCCTGCTCAACGGTACCAGACATTCTTCTTATTCAAATACGTTTACGGTCAACAATATGTTTTCCGTGACACTGAACGGTGTCAGTCTGCCGGGTCACTCCGCATCCGTCGGTTTCAAGCCCAGCACAGACGCTGTCACAGACAATATTAATCGGCTCGCCTCCGCGTATAATGGCATCATCAATACGGCACACCGCTATGCCGATACACAGAAGTCCAGTGATTTGCTGCTGCGGGATATCAGCAGCATCGCGAAGAAGTTCTCGGCCGATTTCAAAAAGATCGGACTGAACATCGGTGAGGACAGCACAATGACTGTAGACCACGATGCACTGGCAGCCGCGATCAGCGGCGATGACATCGCACACACCTTCAAGGTATTAAACAAATTCCGCGATGCGCTCGGCGCAAAGGCAGATCAGGCATCGATCAACCCGATGAACTATGTGGATAAAGTGATCGTTGCTTACAAGAATCCGAATCCGGAGAAAAACTTTGCGACTCCGTATATCACGAGCATGTATTCGGGTATGATGCTGGATCGGATCTGTTAAATGAAACATAATCATAGAAGTAAAAATGGATGCAGCCAGCTCCGGCTGCATCCATTTTTTTATGTGATAGGAAATTCCTATCACATAAAACGCTCCGCGAGGATGCGCACCTCGCGGAAATGAAGTATATGCTTCGCATACCGCTCGGGCGCGAAAGAGTCGCGGGCGACTCTTTTTTATACATTATAAATATCTGCTTTATACGCATCCATATGTGTGCGCATCCACGCGATCGTCTCCGCAATGCCTTCCGCAAACGTATACTGCTGTTTCCAGTCTGTCAGCTCATGGATCTTCGCATTGCAGCCGAGCAGTCGGTTCACTTCACTCTTTTCCGGCCGCAGGCGCTGTTCGTCACAGATAATGTGTGCCTTCGGGTTGATCTGTGAAATAATCTCATGTGCCAGATCCCCGATCGAGATTTCCTGCTGCGTTGCGATATTGATCTCCTCGCCGATCGTCCGGTCAGACTCCGCAATCGCGATGAATCCGGCTGCCGTATCCTTGACATAGTTAAAATCTCTCGTCGGTGTCAGCGAGCCGAGCTTGATCTCCTCTTTTCCCGCCAGCAGCTGTGAAATAATCGTCGGGATCACCGCCCGCGCGGACTGTCTCGGTCCAAACGTATTAAACGGACGGACAATCGATACCGGAAGTCCAAAGCTGCGGTAAAAGCTCTCCGCCAGCCGGTCTGCCCCGATCTTGGTCGCAGAATAGGGGGATTGCCCCTGATACGGATGTTTTTCATCGATCGGCACATACTGCGCCGTGCCATATACCTCTGAAGTCGAAGTCACCATGATCCGCTCTGTACCGAGATCACGCGCTGCCTGCAGCACATTGAGCGTACCTTTGATATTCGTATCCACATAGGAATCCGGTGAATGATAGCTGAACGGAATCGCAATCAGTGCCGCCAGATGGAACACCCCATCGACACCCTTCATCGCCTCACGCACACCGTTCGGATCACGGATATCCCCTGTAAATACCTCGATCTGATCCAGTTTTTCCTTCGGAAGCGTATCGAGCCATCCCCATGTATTGAACGAGTTATAGTATGCAAACGCCTTTACATCATAGCCTTTTTCCAATAAACTCTCCGTCAGATGACTTCCGATAAAACCATCCGCGCCGGTTACAAGCACTTTTTTCATAACATCCTCCTATTCACATCTGTTACAGTTCATCATCATATTCCACATGCAGATAGCATTTCATAAGCACCTGCGCAATCTCAAAATCTACCACATCATCGATATCGATCGACCGCTCCTTCGGCATCACATACGCATAGGTGCCCTCTTTATAAAGTCCGGGCGCTCCCTGCGACAGCATCTCCGTCCGAAGCATATAGATCGCTCCGTTAATCCGGTAATACACCGGCAGCTGCTGCCTGCCTACATTTGCCACCTGATCCAGGAATCCATTCATGCTGCCATCCTCCGGCAGTCTGTTACACCAGAGCGGCGAATGATCCGTCTCACACACGGATACGACCGCATCCGCTGATTTTTCTTCAAACAGGCGGTATGCCCGTCTGATATCCGCCGCCTCCCGCAGTGGTGATGTCGGCTGCAGCAGCATCACGCAATCATACTGCTGTCCGCGTGCTGCGTACTGTTCAAGCACCCAACGCACTACATCCCAACTGCCTGCCGTATCGCCGGAAAGCTCCTCCGTTCGCAAAAACGGAACCTCTGCACCGTAATTACGTGCAATCTGCGCATATTCCTCGCTGTCCGTAGACACGTGGATACAATCGAACAGCTTCGATTGTGCCGCCGCTATCACGGAATATCCGAGAAGCGGTCTGCCGTATAACGGTCTGATATTTTTATCCGTCAGCCCCTTTGATCCGCTGCGTGCCGGAATAATTGCGATTGTTTTCATGTAAAATCCCCCTTTAGTCCTATCGATCATCCGCAGTCACTGCCACGGATCATCATTTTTGATCATAAAATTTTTTCTTCAGATCCAGATGCTCCTGACTCAGATACCGGGTCAGAATCTCGATGATCTGTTCCGATGTATGCCCGTCACCGTATGGATTGTGCGCAAGCAGCCGCTCCCGCAGCTTCGGATCTTCGCGCAGCCGTTTTGACAGTCCTGCCGCCTGATCCATCGCCCGCGTGATCGCATCGCGCTCCGGCTCACACCCGATCACGCTCTCCGCCATGATCCGACCCTGCTGCCGGTCCCCGATATTGACCGTCGGCACGCCGAGCGCCGGAGCTTCTATGATACCACTCGAAGAATTGCCAAGCACAAACTGCGCGTGCTTTACCGCACTCAGATAACGCTTCATTCCAAGCGATGCCACCAGCTTCATATTCGGCTGATCCGCAGTCTCACGCTCCAACAGCTCGTTGATCCGCCTGCCTCCGGCATCCGAATTCGCCTTTGTAATAAGGAAAAAAAGCTCCGGTCTCGCGCTCATCGCCCCCAGCAATTCATACATCTGCCGGACTGCCGCCTCCTGCTGTGAACCTGCCCCCTGTTCCAGCGTCACCGGGTGAAACGTCACAACTGCATACGGCTGATCTGCCGGAAAACCGACCGATGCCTCCAGCTCCTGCGGAGTCATCAGCTTCTCGTGCAAAATATTTTCCACACCCAGCGCTCCTACATTGTAGACACGTGACGGATCTTCGCCCATCTGGATGATCCGCGCACGATAGACCTCCGCAGCCGGAAAATGAAGATAACTCATTTTTGTGAGTGCGTGGCGCACACAATCATCCACCGCTCCCTGCGTAAGTTCACCGCCATGCAGATGCGCAATCGGAATCTGCTCATTCATCGCAGCCGCCGCGATCGCCAGCATCTCGGTACGATCACCGAGCAGAATCAGCAGATCCGGATGCTCCTCGCTGAAATACGCACCAAACCCGCACATGGCATTTGCCATCGTCCGCGTGACCGCATAGGCAGTATCCGCATCCTCCGCTCCTTCGAAAATAATCGGTATTTTTCGACAGATCGGCACACCATCCGCCTCGATTTCCTGATAAGTATTGCCGAATGCAGGTTCCAAATGCGTCCCTGTGACGACCACCTGTGTCTGCCACCGGTCAGATGCCAGCAGACGGCGGATAAGCGGTTTTAAAATACCATATTCTGCTCTGGTCGCAGTCACAACACTGATTTTTTTCATCCAACCCTCCTGTGGCAGCTAGCCAAGTGCTGCATCCTCGATCAATTCATCCTCTGCGTAATCTCTGTCTGCGACCTTTCCCAATATCTCATACCAGCGCATCGGCGAAATTCCGTTTCCGGGACGCTTGACCGTGAGATTGTCCTCACTGAAAGGCTCGCCCTTTCGGATCGCACACCGCGCCACGATACTCTTGCGGGCGACCGCACGGTTACCTGATTCCGAAGCTGTCACCACTTTTGTCGAATCCCCGAGTGCCACCTCGATATGGCGGATCGCCGCAACCATCGCGCGCAGCTCATCCGGTTCAAGGCTTGCCCGGTGATCCGGTCCCTCCATCGCATGATCCAGTGTAAAATGCTTCTCGATCACGCACGCACCCAGCGCTGCCGCCGCGATCGGCACCTCGATCCCTACCGTATGGTCCGAATAGCCGACCGGCACACCAAAATGCTCCCGAAATGTATCCATCACGCGCAGATTCACATCTTCCATCGGTGTCGGGTACTGCGTATTGCAATGCAGCAGCGTGATCTCACCCGCTCCATTCTCACGCAATACCGCGATGGCAGCCTCGATATCCGCAATGCTGCACATGCCCGTAGACATTACGATCTCCCGTCCGGTACGCGCGATCCGCACCAGATAGGGCAGATTCGTGATCTCACCCGACGGAATTTTCCAGAAATCCATCTGTAGGGTTTCCAGAAAATCGATACTCTCCAGATCAAACGGCGTGGATAAAAAGCCGATCTTCTGCTGTTCACAATAATTTTTCAACTCAAGAAATTCATCCTGTGTCAATGCCAGCTTCTCAAGCATCTCCAGCTGGCTTTCACCGCTTCCGGTCGTCTCCTTCTGATACTCCGCTTTTTCAGCATAACGCGATACGAGCGCCTTCGGGTCAAACGTCTGAAACTTAATGTAGTCGGCTCCGGCTGCCCGCGCCTGATCTACCATCTGTTTTGCCAATGCAACGCTGCCGTTGTGATTCACTCCGGCTTCTGCAATGATTCGAATACTCATGTTCTACACATCTTTCTGTAAATGATCCTGCCAACGAAACTTTTATACAAACCTTAGTTCGTGCACTCTCGCCGGCACACCGACCGCCGTACATCCATCCGGCAGATCACGCACTACCACGCTGCCCGCACCGGTGATTACCTGCGATCCGATACGGATGCCCTGTATCACGCGCGTACCCATGCCGAGATCAGTGCCGCTGCCAACCGCCACATTTCCGGCGAGCCGCACATCCGGACTGAGCGTCACATAGTCACCCAGTCTGCCATCATGGCACACAACCGCACCGATATTTAAAAATGTGAAATCTCCGATGCTCACATTCGTAGATACCCTGCAATCCATCGAAATGATCACGCCCTGTCCCAATTTTACGTCTGAACAGATCCTTGTATCACCCATGATCAGATTCGGGAATCTGATGTACGGATTTGCCTGTAATTTCTGTGCGATTTTCCTGCGAAGGGACGGATCTCCGACACAGACCGCCACATTTGTCTCCTCGCTTTGACTTAATAAAAAGTCATCATTTCCCAGATACGGATACTCCCGATCACCGACGCGAATCGTACCGTTCGCATCTGAAACATCCACATAACCGACAACATCCCATGTCTCCTGCTGCCGGTTCAGCTCCTCAATCTGCCACAACAGCTCCCGCATACATCCGCCTGCTCCGGTTAAAATCAATCTCTGCTTCATATTTTTACCCTTTATTCCGCCTTCTGGTTCAGCTTTGCCTCCATGCGGTGCATCTCCTCAAACTCGCCCATATCAAGGAACGAATCCTCGCTGATCGGATACATGCCTACCTTGCGCCCCTGCTTTAGCAATGCATCAGACAGATCCGTCATATGGAAAAAGGTGCCTTCCGGAATCTCCTCCAACAGCTCCGGATTCAGAATATACATTCCGGTATTCACAAAATAGGACAGGCGCGGTTTTTCCTCCATCGACATCACTGCACCGTTTTCACTCGAATGGATCACACCGTAGGGAACAACAATATTTTTCAGCGCGGTCACGATCGTAAGCTCATTGCCGGACTGTACATGATAGCGGTACAAGTCCTCATAATCCGCATCGATCAGAATATCGCAGTTGGTCACGATAAACGGACGGTCAAATGTGCCCTCGATCAGACGCAGACTGCCCGCCGTACCTAACGGCTGATCCTCCTCCACATAGGAAATCGTATATTCATGCTCATTCTCGGAAAAGTACGACTTGATCATGCTCTTTTTATAATTTACCGTCGCCCAGAAATCATGCACACCATAGGCACAAAAGCGGTCGATAATGCGCTCCATGATCGGAATATCGCCGATCGGAATGAGCGGTTTCGGCAAAATCTTCGTATACGGATAGAGGCGCGTGCCCTTGCCCCCTGCCATGATCACGACCGGAATCTCGCGGAGCCCGTCTCTGGGTCGTACCTCAATGTCCTCCTCGCGCTCCCGGAAAATAATGTCCGTGATACAGCCCTTCGCAGATACGACCGGAAGTGCTGTAATCGAATATCTGGTCATATACTGCTGCGCCTGCCGGACGTCTTTGCGATAAATCAGCCGCGGAGAGTGATTCATAAAGCGCCCCACGTGTCCCTTCAGATCGCCGCTTTTGATCAGCCAGCGCCTGATATCACCGTCGGTCACGACACCGACCAGCCGCTTATTATCTTCCACTACAAACAAAATACCCCTGGCATTACGGTCGATGCGCTCCATCGCTTCAACAACCGTACTGTCCGGGGATATCATAAATGTCATTAGCTGTTCCGTATTCATATCGCAACCTCCATGTTTCCAAGTACTTACCGTCCATGATAAGTATTATTTTTTACCACATAGAGTATATCGGATACCGACACAAATATATTAACACCGAAACCAGACTACTCAATCGCCTGCAAAATCATTTCTGCCATCGCATCGATCATCTCATCCGTCATGCCCGGATAGACACCGATCCAGAAGCTGCGCTCCATGATCTGATTTGTACAAGCCAGATCACCAACCACGCGGTAGCCCGCCTGCGCTGCACGCAGTTCATCAAAGCACGGCTGTTTGAGCAGATTTCCGGAAAACAACATGCGCGTCTGCACCCCGTGCGATTCCAGATACTGTACCACATGATTTTTGTCCACACCCTCTTTGCAGGTGATAAGGAATCCGAACCACGAAGGATTGGACTGCGGACACGCCTGCGGTAAAATCAGCCGATCCTCTGCCACAGTCAGTTTCTCATACAGGCGCGCAAAGTTCGCCCTGCGGCGCTCAACAAAACCGGGCAGCTTTTTCAACTGCGCACAGCCGATCGCTGCCTGCATATCTGTCGCCTTGAGATTATATCCAAAATGCGAGTAGACATATTTGTGATCGTAACCGAGCGGCAGTTCTCCGTACTGGCGGTCAAACCGGTGTCCGCACACATTATCATGCCCTGACGGACACATACAATCCCTGCCCCAGTCTCTCATAGACCGGATGATCCTGTGCAGCATCGGATTGTCCGTATAGACTGCACCGCCCTCGCCCATCGTCATATGATGCGGCGGATAAAAGCTGCTTGTACCAATGTCTCCGATACTTCCGGTCTTTTTCCACTCACCATTCAGACAATACTCACTGCCGAGTGCATCACAGTTATCCTCGATCAGCCAGAGTCCATGTTTGTCACAAAATTCACGCACCGCAGCGAGATCAAACGGATTGCCCAGCGTATGCGCGATCATCACTGCCTTTGTTTTCTCCGAAAGCGCCTGTTCCAGCCGATCCACATCGATATTATACTGCGGAATCGTCAGATCCAGAAATACCGGAACCGCACCATACTGCAAATACGGCGTTACTGTCGTCGGAAATCCTGCTGCCACGGTAATGATCTCATCCCCGCGATTCACACGCCGCTCACCCAGCAGCGGCGAAGTGAGTGCCATAAATGCCAGCAGATTCGCCGAAGAACCCGAGTTGACCAGTGAACAGTACCGCACACCGATATACTGCGCCAGCTCCCGCTCAAACTGCTCCGTATAGCGTCCGGAAGTCAGCCAGAATTCCAGTGAGCTATCGACCAGATTCGTCATCTCCTGCGCATCATACACACGGGATGCATAAGGAATCCGATCCCCTTTATGATAACGATTGTCTTTCTTATGGTACGCCTGATAATATTCCTCCACGATTGCAAGGATCTCCTCACGCGCCTCCTGCTCTGTTTTATGTTCAAACCTACCCATTTTACGATCTATCCTCCCTGTATTCTCTGCCGGTTCCTCAATACCCGACCTCAGATCACACCTTCCACGGCGCTTCTCCTCTGATCCACAGCTTTTCTAAATATTCCCTGTCGTGAACCGTGTCCATCGGCGACCAGAAACCCGCATGCCTGTAAGCCGCCATCTGACCGTCTGCTGCCAGATTTTCAAACGGTGCGGTCTCTAACATCATGCTGCCGTCTCCCAGATAGTCATACACCTCCGGCTGCATAACCATAAAGCCCATATTGACCCATGCCTGATCTTCCCTCGCCTTTTCCTTAAAGCCCAACACCTGATTCGTCTGTTCATCGAGGCGCAACGCCCCGAATCTGCCAATCGGCTGCGTGGTCGAGATCGTTACGATTTTCTTCTGTTTTTTATGAAAATCAATCAGCGCATGCAGATCCACATCGGAAACGCCGTCCCCATAGGTCAGCATAAACGGTTCTTCTCCGATATAATGTCTCGCCTTTAAGATCCTGCCTGCGGTCAACGTCTCCAGCCCCGTATCCACCAGTGTCACCTTCCACGGCTCCGTGCTGGCGCCGAGCACCTGCATGTTCTGATCCCGCAGACGGATCTCAAGCTGACTGTTGTGCTGATAATAATTGACAAAATATTCCTTGATCATATGTCCCTTATACCCGCAACACACAACAAATTCCGTAAATCCATAGGACGCGTAATGGCGCATAATGTGCCACAAAATCGGTCTGCCGCCGATCTCTACCATCGGTTTCGGTCGAAGTCTCGACTCCTCACTGATGCGTGTCCCTTTTCCTCCTGCTAATATCACTACCTTCATCTGTCTGCTCTCTCGTTCAAAAACTCTGTGATCTGACGCTCCATGCACGCTTTCACATCCTCATGCGCACGGTACACCTTGCTCCATTCAACCGTCTTTTCCACTGCCCGTTCAATATCCCACATCGGTCTCCATCCAAACACACGCTGGATCAGCGAACAATCCAGTTTCAAAAAAGATGCCTCATGCGGACCCTCGTCAGAAACATTCTTCCAGTGCACGCCCTCCTGCCACGACTCACAGAACAACGTCGCCAGTTCCCCAACCGTGATACAATCAGCCTCCGCAGGTCCGACATTGTAATACCCCTGTTTAGAACGATCCTGCGCCTGTTCCGCTGCTATGAGCAAATATGCATACAACGGCTCCAGTACATGCTGAAACGGCCGGATTGCATAAGGATTCCGCAAAACAATGCCCTCCCCGGCGATCGCGGCACGCACACAATCCGGAATGATGCGATCCTTCGCAAAATCGCCTCCGCCGATGACATTTCCCGCACGCGCGGTCGATACGGCGATCTCCATATTGTCAAAGAACGATTTTTTATAGCTGTGCGTCACGAGCTCCGAACATGATTTGCTATTCGAATAAGGATCATATCCATCCAGCGGATCAATCTCCCGATAGCCCCAGCTCCACTCTTTATTTTCATAAACTTTATCGGTAGTAATATTTAAGACAGAACGCACGCCGGACACGGACCTCGCACATTCGAGCACATTCACAGTTCCCATGACATTTGTCTCGTATGTACCAACCGGATCACGGTAGCTCTCCCGTACAATCGGCTGCGCAGCAAGGTGAAAAACCACCTCCGGGTGATATTCTTCAAACACCTTCCGCAGATGCTCCAGATCACGCACATCACCCTCGATCGAATGCATCCCCTGCGCCACGCCGGAAAGTGTAAACAGATTGTCACCCTCCTGCGGCGGTAATGCATAGCCGACCACCTTTGCACCAGCCAGTTCTAACATCGCACAAAGCCAGCTTCCCTTGAATCCGGTATGTCCTGTCACCAGTACAGTTCTGTCTTTATAATAGCCTTTACAAACATCTGTAATATCATATTTCACTGACATTACCCTCCTTGGTTCCTAAAACATCGTCCTTGATGTCGTTATCTATAAAAAATGTCCCTCCGGCACCCAGCCAGTGACCGCCTACAGCCGTTCACAAACCACCTTGCACCGCTTTTTACAAAAAGCAATGCCATACGCCAGAATATCCTCTCTTCCATCCTCACGCAGAACTGCGTCATATCTGCGGTCCTTGATCTGGGTGATTGCTTTTTCGCACGCTTTTTCCAGTCCATTCATTGTATCGGAATATTTGACTTCAATCACAAGCCCACTCTCTGGATTTTCTGTTTTAATCAAGATGTCACTAAACCCGTCTCCCGATTCACGGTTAGAGCTAATCTCCCAATCCGGATCACTCCGCAATAAGCCCAATAAAAGACCATGATAAAAATTTTCTTTCTGTTTTTCACGGGCCTTGGTATCCAGAATGCTGATCATTTTTGTCAATATCCGGTTCAGGCTATCCTGAATTGCAGCCCCATCGCCTTTTAAGAAAGCGTTGCACAAATCCTGTATGGACGGTGAAGCCTTCACCACCGTCTGGTCAAACCATTCCCTTATCTGAAAAATAAATACATCCCTGACTTCTCGATTGGGAATCACCAGCTTATAGGCACAACCGCCGCCATCCGGTAATTCTACTTTTCCTGCATTCGTGAGGTAACCAGTTGTAAACAGCACGCTCCATATATTATCGATGCTGTTATCAATCTCATCATACGTGAGTTCCAGCCGCACCGCTTTTTCAACAGCTTCACCCGCTATCAGCTTCTCAATCTCGCTCTTTGTCGTCTGATCCGCCAGATGAACAAACCGCTTAACCAGACCATTTCCACTACTGTTGATCCAATACGCCTGCGGAGCAGCAGTCGGGTCGGCCCTCAGGTGATCAACATAGTTTATCACATCCCACGGACAATATACATCTGCATTCCCGAAATGATAACCATCGTACCACTCCTTTGTCTCCGCCAAATGCGAACTCAACTGATAATCCTCCAGTAACCTGCGTACTTCCTCGTCCGTAAAACCAAACTGTTCATCAAACCTCGCATCTGCGATCGAAAGCACTTTAAAGTTGTTAAGCCCCGTAAAGATACTCTCCTTCGACACACGCAGACACCCTGTCAAAACCGCAAACTGTAGAAATTCGTTTGTCTTCAATGCCTGCCCAAACAGCACACGGATCAGCGACACCATTTCCCGATAATAATTATTCTGAAAAGCCTTATCTAACGGTACATCATATTCATCGATAATAATTACTGTTTTTTGACCATAATGCTTATATAACAGCTCTGAAAGCGTTCTGATACTATCCACAATCGCCTCATCGGAACCGGTCAGAATCTTATCAAACTGCTGTTTATCCTCCTCCACAAGCCGGATGCTCTGTTTCAGATCGTAATGTCGGGCCGCCTCATTGCTGATAATAATCTGTAGCATTCTCCGTGCATCATCAAACGTCAGTCCCTCCACACCTTTCAACGAGAGGAAAATCACGGGGTATTTTCCCATATAGTTTTCACACAATTCCTGATTCTGTGCGATATACAACCCCTCAAACAGTGACTGATCTGCTCCAATCTCAAAGAAATTCTTCAGCATACTCATGTTCAACGTCTTCCCAAAACGCCGCGGGCGCGTAAACAGATTCACTTCTCCCCAGTTCTGTAACAGTTGTTCGATCAATCTGGTTTTATCTATATAGTAAAAATCGGATTGACGCAATTTTTTAAAATCATCAATCCCCACCGGTAATTTTAAAGTGTTCACCATAAGACCTCCAAAAAAATCCGCTACACACAGATTCTTCGTATAGCAGATTTGTGGTTTCTTATCCGGATTCGCCCGGTTGCATTACTTGAGACTTGCATACCCAACCACATACTCCTCTGCTGTTGCTTTCGAAAGCTGAAAGCGTTCTTGTAACATCCGCTGTATAAATAATGATAATAAATACATCTACTACCCCCTGCTTATTCATTTGTTATTGGATTCTCAGCAAGAGTTGTTTTTTGATAATAATATAGATGCTTGTGATAACCGTCTGCTATCACGGATACACGACATCCGAAGATGAATAATTTTAAGAAGTCACCTATTGCTTGTATTTACTCTAACATGAATTGCTTTCATTGTCCAGACTGCTGGCTCAAAAAGTATGCAGATGTAAAGGAGTTTGCCTGCTACTATATTTTCCGCATTGAGTATGAGCAGGCATAGTGGGAAGTATGTACTATCTTGCGATAGAATGATAAATGTGCTATTGTTACATAATAAGAATGTTCTATGTGCAGAAAAGGCAGATGCACAATAAATAGAAGGGGTATCGTATATGTGTGAATTTAAACTTGAAGAGTTAGAAGTATTCAACTTTCGTAAATTTGAGAATGAAAGATATAAGTTAAATCCACAAATGAATGTCTTCGCAGGAAAGAATGGCTCTGGAAAGACAGCAGTGTTAGAAGCAGCCTGCGTTATGCTGGGGGCATATCTTGCAGCATTCAAGACATATGTACCAAGCCGATTTGTCAGAAATATTCATCCGGGGGATATTCACAAGAAAGTGTTGAGCGCAGAAAAGCGGAATGTTTTGACGGCGGGTGGCGTTCCTCAATACCCTTGTTATGTTAAATGTAAGGCAACATGGAATCATATGAGGGAACCTGTCGAATTTCAGCGAATTGTGATAAAAGAAGATGGTAGAACTAAATTTGACGGAACCAATCCCATGCAGTCACAGGTTGTTTCCTGGGAAAATGCAATTGCAAAAGCAGATCATTCCGATGAAGCAATTTTGTTGCCGCTTGTCTTGTATTTAAGCTCAGCCAGACTCTGGAATGAAAATAATGCCAAGACCGGAAAAAAAGGAATCTATAATAGAACGGAAGGGTATAATCGCTGTCTTGATAATAAAAGAGGAACAGAACTTGCATTTGAATATATCAAGAGATTACGAGACGTTGCAAATGAGGAACAGGATGGAAAAATTTTTCCGGCATATAATGCAATTTTAAATGCAATAAATACAGCATTTCAAGAGGAACTGGCTCCCGGAGAGCAGGTGATTATTTCTACAAGGTATGATTCGGATATTGTAGCATTGAAGAGCGCGGATGGAACTATACTTCCTTTTAGTACCTTAAGTGATGGTTATAGAAACGTAATTAAAATTATTCTGGAAATTGCTACACGTATGTGCATTTTAAACCCTTATCTACAAGGAGAGACACTACAAAAGACGTCAGGAGTGGTAGTGATAGATGAACTTGATTTGAGCTTGCATCCTACATGGCAGAAAAAAATCATAGGCATTTTGAAGAATCTGTTTCCGAAAATTCAGTTCATATGTGCAACACATTCCCCATTTATCATCCAGTCATTAGAAGAAGGAGAATTGATCACGCTGGATAGAAAATTGGATAGTGAATATGCTGGCGAAGGAATAGAAGATATAGCGGAAGACATTATGGGTGTAAAAATGCCTCAGTATAGCGAAAAAAAACGAAAGATGTATGATGCGGCGGCTGAGTTCTATGATGCGGTAAAAGAAGGAACGACACAGGAGGATATTGAAGAACTTGGTAAAAAGTTGGCAGTTTTAGAGGCGAACTACAGTGACAATCCTGCGTATCTTGCGCTGATGCGTCAAAAATTCGAATTGAGAAAGTGTGAAGTAGAACACAATGAGACCAGTGAATAAAGGAAAATCACCTTATCAGAAAATTGATGATTACTCAGAGGCATTACCCTATTTGGAAAAACAATTAGGAGCGTACTGTTCCTACTGTGAATTCCCAATAAAACATGTTCCAGAAGTAGAACATATTGCGTCAAAGACAAATGGTGGGGACAGAACTGATTGGAATAATCTGCTTTTGGGATGCAAATATTGCAATACCAGGAAAAGCAAAACGACTTCGCCGGAAGATGTAGACGAGTATATATGGCCAGACCGTGATAACACGGCACTGGCATATACATATCAAAACGGAGTCCCGGAAGTGAACGAGAAAAAGCTTTTGGAAGTAGATAGTACAGGAAAATTTTACAAAAAAGCAAAGAAGTTATTTGATTTGGTACAATTAGATCATGTTCCAAATAAAAAAGAAAAGGACAGAAGGTTCGCAGAACGCAATGAAGCATTTCAGATTGCACAGGAGTCTTTGAGTAATTGGAGAAAGTTTAAGAGAATCGAGGATGATTCGAAGGCTTTGGAGCTTTACAAAAACACAATTGCAACGAATGCATTGGCAGTAGGATTTTTTTCGGTGTGGATGACCGTTTTTTCAGAAACACCTGAAATATTGTGGATGCTGATTGAAAAGTTCCCTAATACACGTAAGGAATACTTTGACAAGACCGGCCATCCACGACAAACGCACGAGTAAATAAATTGGAACACTCCTTTTCTCTGATAAAATCACAAGAAAAGGAGTGCGTTGGTATATGCAGGAATTATTAAATTGGATGGAGCATATAGACCCGATCGGATCAGAATTAGGGACACTGCAAAACTCACTTGCTCAATCCTCCCACACCTTCCACGGTGCAAGACCCTTTGACCAGAGTCCCTCCAGCCATACCTTGTCACGGATCGTCTCGACCGGTGACCAGAAACCGGCATGCCGGTAAGTGGCTACACTGCCACTCATTGCCAGACAATCTAAGACAGATCCACCTGTCCTTGTACGCTCCGCCTGCCGCAGGATCTCAAATGCTTTCGGCTCCAATACCATGCTGCAGCCATTGACCCATGCATCCGGCTCATAATGGAGTTCTGCGTGTTCCACCCCCCGATAACAGCCATCCGCATTCAGCGCCAGTATCTCATTTCTTCCGGTCGGATGTGCAACTGCCAGTGTCGCAATCGCACCGGAACTCTCATGCTGGCGTACCAACTGTTCGATATCTATATCTGACAGACAATCTCCATAGGCGACCAGCACTGGCTCACCTTCCGTATAATCGCCAGCCATACACAGCCGTTTCAATACCGAAGAATCCCGTCCGGTATCGATCACGGACACCTTCCAGTCCTCGGTCTGTTTTCTATGTATCTTTACCTCATTCGTCTGTAGATCCACAGTGATATCGGACTGGTAAATATAGAAATTCATAAAATAGTCCTTGATAATCTCACCTTTATAGCCCGTACAAATGACAAAATCAGTATGTCCGTAATGCGCATACTGCTTCATAATATGCCACAATAACGGTCTGCCGCCGATCTCTGCCATCGGTTTCGGCAGCTTTTCATCTTCTTCAATTAACGTACTCGGCAAACCGCCGGCGAGTATAATGACTTTCATCATATGCAACCTCTCTCATATCTAGTCTGCTAAATATAGGTTTATCGCTTATAAACAACCCAAGATCGATTTGTTTTTCCATCATCGCATATTTCGCCCCTTTTCATAGCAACAAATCCCATTTGTTCAAATTGCCTGCAATACTGGTCATACAAATCATCCCCTTTACTCAAATCTTGGGATTCAAAGACAATCGTTCCATCCTTCTCCACCATACTTGCAATCTTTTTAGCCCCATACTCAGCTGAACACCCCAACCAACCATGTACAGCAAACAATAATATCACATCGTACATCTCTTGCGTGCTCCAACTCAAGAAATCCCCTTGTTCCACAATAATATTTGATATATCCAAATAATCAATTACCCCATTTGCAATCTCCACCAGAGAGTTACTGTATTCTATACCATAGATACTTTTTGCTTTATCCGCCAATGCAATATCTAAAAAGGCAACATTACATCCTATGTCTACTACCTTTTTTCCATAAACTATCTCACTCAAACCATAAATTGAAAGTCTGACATCGGTGGGTCTAGTTCCTTCAATACCCAGTACCGGTAACGATTGATAAAATTCTCCTCCCTCTCCAAATAACTGATTATTTCCATATAACATTTTCAAAATGAATCGCAAATCATCCGCATTTCCACCCTCATCTTTCAGATAACGTATTTGCTCCTTTCCCTGATGATCTAATATAGTCTCTTCATCAACAATATGCACAAATTTGAATCCATCCACAAGATTCTCAAATCCTAGTTTTTTTGCATATTCCTTGATCTCATCACTATATTTTGCAGAAACCGCAACCATCACTAACGTATCCACATCCTTTACAGATTCCGCGAACACAACAGGTATCCCCTCTATATTCTGCTTCGTTTGCTCTTTACAGGCACTCACTAATATCCCTTTTATATTTCTTTCAAATCCACACTTTTTAGCCTGATCTACTAATATCTTAGAAATTTCTCCAGCTCCATAAAAATATAGACTTTCGTTCGTTTCAAACAGATGATTCCATTCTTCCTTTCTCGTCATAATTCTCCACCCTTAATGATTTCTGATAACAATAATAATCTTCCCATCGAGTCCTTACTGGCAAAAGATCTAACCCTTTGGCTATCAAATATACTGATCTATGTGCCCCATCCACGATATTAAAATATCCTCTTTTATTCCACACTACCCTTGCCGGAGAAAACGTAAAAAAATTAAAGTTATACTTAAAATTCTTTTCATATACATCAAACAGTTTTTTTCTATCCTCAAGCAATACTTTTTTCTGCTCCGCGCTTTCCCTTTGAATACTCAAATATTCCTGCGGATATTCAGAACTCCCCAAGAAATAACTGAATAATTCAAAATAAGGTTTAAAGTTTAAGATCGGTATTTCAAAATATGGCGATAAACGATCATTTTGCTTCTTTTCCCAACTACTCATAGCGTCATTTTTTTTTGTACTTGACGTATATAATTTATCAACCGGACAAAAAAAGGAAATTCCCACTTCATCCTCTAAAATAATCAACGCATCTCGCAAATCATCTCTGCGTGATGTCACTGGTATATGATAATTTGCCTCCATATTACCTTCAAAGATCAATCTATATGCATTTCTTAATTGATCTGCCTCATACATTGGTCTATGAAATCCCATCGGTAAATACACAATATTATGAATATCTAACTCCAGCAGATCCTTCACCACAGTTTCATGTCCAAGTGCATTCTGCAAACATATGATTACAACCACCTTTTGTCGATCTATTTCCACAGGCAATTGACTCCCATACCATATTCCAGATTTGTAAATGGACTCTTTATAATTGCGATCTAAAATTCCTCTGATACAATAGCCCATTTGCGATAAAGTATAATGTATTCGGTGTGCAATGTAGTTATCACCATATAAATAAATATCACTATTCTTTTCTAGTAGAAATGAATTCATGATTCAAATTTTCTCCTCAAACCTAACAAATCATTATTGTACCCACATTTTACATATTATCTGCGCCTGCTTCTCCGGTGACAGTCCCCCATCATTACACAAAACCAGATCCGGATTTTTCGGTAGCTCAATGCCGACCTGATAACCGGCTAACTCCATTTCTTCTCCGTTCTGATAGCGGCTATACAGTCCCTTCTGGTCGCGCTCATGCAATGTCTTGTCAGACACCTTAACATATATTTCATGGTAATTTTCTATATGTTCCCTGTTCCATTGTCTAATCTCATCAAACATAGAAATCGTACAGCAAATCACGTTCATTCCCTGTCTCTGCAAGAAATCACATAACTTGGCATAACGCATAGCGCATTTCCTTCGATCAGCATCCGAATACCCAAGATCGTTTCCAAACACCTCCCGCAAGGTATCTCCATCTAAAAAAACAGTATTCACATATTTTTCTTTTAATTTTTCATAAAATAGTTTGCCGATTGTCGTCTTCCCGGCTCCTGATAAACCTGTGATCCAGAATACATCACCCATAGCTGTCACTACCTCAACTGACTTTCTACAACTTTCAGATCATCACAATCATCAATCTCAAACCAGCCGCGATTGATATGAACTGCCTTCAACCGATAGTTTTCATCTATCAATCCCTGCAACAAATCTGTCATGTACATTTTTGCATAAGTTCTTGTTGTGCGCCACAAACTCTCCCCGCATGACGAACGGCGCTTTGCCTCTGCACTCAATGCCAACATCGCTTCCAAGCCATCATTTTTAAACCGCATAAGACCGATATACTGTGACTGTACCTTATTTAAATCGGTTGTTTTCTGTCCAATTTCAAGCAAATAATCATTATCATCAAACATCAATGTCTCTGCATCATCCAACGGATTTTCGCAACGTGCTGACCAATACTCGTACCAGCCATCATCAACGATGACAGACATATCATCCTCAGATGCCAATATTTTGTTCAATACATCCTCGTTATAGATAATATCTCCATAAGAAATCAAAATGTCTTCCTGCGACTCCATGAGCTCGCGGGCACACATCAATGAACATACCATATTGGTTGTCTCGTATTCTTCATTTACAATAATGTTCATTTGTGTATTCTTGAACTTCTCTTTTAAAGCATCATTTTTATAGCCTGCAATAATTGTAATGTCGCTATCTTTGATTCCACAACCATGCATCGTATCCAACTGTCTTTCAATAATACTTCTTCCGTTTACTTCTACCATACACTTCGGGCAATGATCCGTTAATGGACGTAACCGTGTTCCCTGACCTGCCGCTAAAATAATCACTTTCATCTCTATTCCTCACTAAATAATCTCTGTACAAACTCTATATCTTGTTTCTTGAAAGGTACTTCTCTCTCTGGATGCCACATCGTTGTCATAATTTTCTGCCCTTTCACTGCGGCTGCCTCTATGACACCATCCGATGTCTTCGCTAACACTTCTATCGCAGTTGTAGACTGCAGACATCCCTGATTATGAAAACTATTTACATCCATCGTTCCCATTGCACCTTTAATCTCATGTCTGACTGCAACATGACCGTTCACCTCTGACAACTCACAGTCGAAATAGTCGAGAATTATCTGCATTCCCCGGCAAAAACCATACACTGGAATCCCATGCTCTATTGCATATCGCAACATAGTCCGTTCTGTTTCATCGCGTTCAGGAGCATCACCACCATATTTTTCCAGACTGTTTCCGCCGGTAAAAACAATCCCTATCGGATTCAGCGCCTTCAACATATTTAATGCCAACTCCTTTATATTCGGTACAGGAACCGGAATAAATCCACATGCCATCAAAAATCTCGCAATATTCTGATCAGCACAATCGCGGCGTTCACCGTAACTTTTAACAATCTCTACCCGTTGGGTGTACAGTACGATATTCATACCAACAACGTCCCTCTTTCTCATTTTTTCTTAGATCGAACTGTCCATGAACGTGAACGATAAGGCACCCGAATTTCCTCCATATTTTCTAATTTCGCTTGAATTTTGTTCAAGATTCTCTGGAACCCTTCTTCCCCTGCCTGTACCTGAATATCATTTACAGATTTCCAGATATTCATATATCGCTCAATCGTCATGATCTCATCATGATTGCCTTCTATAAAAAGCATCCCCTCAAACAAACCTGTTCCCAGCATCTTTTCTGACAATTCCTCAGAAGTGAGCTTATTACCAGATGATACACGTTTAGTCGTTTTGATTTCATCATATACGATCTGTTCGATCTCCATATGCAGCGGACTGCTCTCTATGTTTCGCGGATTCCATATCGCCGTAAAAAATCCGCCCGGCTTTAATATCCTGTGAAACTCTGCCATCGCCTGTGGTGCATCTGTCCAATGAAAAGAGGAGCCCATCAATACCCAGTCAACCGAATTGTCCCCCAGCCCCGTATGCTCTGCTGCCCCTTTCTGCCATCTGATCAAATCCGATGACTCAAATAGCTTGATACCTTCTTCTCGCATGGCATCATTTGGCTCCACAGCATATCCATGGACGGGATTTTTTAATCCAACTAAATTCTGCGTCAATTTACCAGTTCCCGCTCCCACATCTGCTATAAGTAACTCGGTTTTTTCTGTCTGTTGCATAATATATGCCTGTATACAATTTAAAACATCCATCGAATATTCCGGTCGATCTACATAAAATTTTGCTAATTCTGAAAAATCTCCAAATTTCATCTATTTCACTCTACCTTTCCTGCTTATAAATAATATGTAGAGTTCCGCCAATCTAAAAATGGAGTTTCATTTTTATCACTTACAATTAAGCTCACAGACTGAAATTTTTTTATCTTACCTGTGCCATCCATATCCTAGTTGTATAAGGTATTTTGATCGTTTTCTGACCCTTTGCTTCAACCACTTGTCGGATTTTGGCATTGATACTGTCAAATTTGTCCTTTGACTGCCGATGAACAGTTCCATGAGACTTCCAACCCTCGATAAAATCCTCAGCCAGAACGTCATGCACAACTGTTCCCTCTATATAAACCACATCTCCAAACAAGCCACTCTGATTGATAACCTCCGTCTGATCCTCTCGTCTGGTTCCATAACTATAATTCTCAATCTCAGACTTTAAGACCTCTTCAATTTCCTTCTGTAACGGATCTTCCAAATCTCTGTGGTTCCACATACATGCAAACCAACCATCCGGTTTCAAGATTCTTCTTGCCTCAATCAGTGCTTCTTGGCGGTTACAAACATTAAACGATGAGCCGAAGGTGACAAGATCAAACTGATCTGCTTCCATTCCGGTATGTTCACCCACACCCTCATACCAACTCACATTTTCAAATCGTTCGGTTCTCTTTATTCCATTTTTGCGCATTGCATCATTCGGTTCTACCGCACACACCTGTAAACCAGCTTCCGCCAGCTTAATTGTTAAATGTGCAGCTCCGGCACCTACATCACACGCCGTACCCCCCCCCGGGAAAATTTTAGCAATATTTAACATCTGATCAATCGCACTTTGTGCATAATCCGGACGCTTTAAATATGCTTCCGCCAATTCCGTATAATCCCATTCTGTTTTCATCTCATGTTCTCCTTTATTCTTAATATATTTATGCGTTTCCCTTGTGCATCTATTTCTATTTTAGCAGCTTGCTTCAACTCATTAAACTGCTGTTCCCCGACTCCTATGACTGCCGGTATTCCAAGCTCACCCGCACGTATTGCCATATGCGAATTAGCCCCTCCATATTCAGTTATAAAGCCCTTTATTCCATGTGAAAATATCCAGTCATACCCCGGATCTGCGCTCGGAATCAATAAAATTTTATTTTGGATATCCAGTTCCTCACTATGATCCAATTCCATACAATCACCTGACACACATCCCAACGTAATATAATTTGCTTCAGTTTCCGGATAATAGAATTCCCATATATCCTCAGCACCTAATATAATAGGCGGCAGAATAAGCGATTGGGTTATCTCAAATTCATCCTTCCCACGCCGGATGGAGTGTCGTATACTGCTTCCTATATCCTTTGCAGACATATACAATTCTCGAATGACTTGAATATCTACATATGCACAGTCTTCTTTAGAGAAGTGATACTGTTGCCCCAGTTCTCCAACTAACTGCAATGCTTTACTTAAATTCTTGGTAAATACAAACTTTCCATATTCCCTTCCCTCAATCGCCAGCTTAATAAAATCCATCAACCCAAGAATATTGCTGTTCAATCCATTTTCTGCTAATTGATTTGTCAACTGGTGCATCTGCTGTAATGAAAGTCGAAATTCTTCCTCACTATGCTTTTCCTGCCCTTGAGCATTCCAGTCAAAATATAGATCCGGCGCTTCGTCATATCTCGGCGATGTAATATCATATGTTCCCGGACGCAAATGCCCGTATTTACTTAAAAATCCTTGTTCGTCCATCACCACAAAATCATGGCTCATATTAGAACTGACCGTGTTCACACTATTCATAAAAAGTTGATAATCATGTTCTGTGAGAATCTGGCATTTCACCATTGATTTCAACATCTGAACAGCTATAAAAGCAGCTCTTGCCAATCCTGCGAAAGGCAATGTTCCGTATCTTTTACAATCCTCCAGCAACCAATAGATCTTCTCAATCGTTCCCAAATCACTGTTCACAATCTGAGCATAACGCTGTTCCAGAATTTCTATTTTCCTATAATCTACTCTCCATAAACCATGCTCATGATCTATGATTTGGTTCGTGAGGTCTCTAAGTGCTACTAGAATATCCTCTATTTCTTTTTCCGTAAATCCATACTGCTGCAACACTTGTATACGTTCCGGTAAATCCAATGTATAACAGGAAAAAACAATATCAAACTCTACTTTATCATGCTTTGATGGATCTTCCGCCAAACGATCTGTGTAATAGTTAACAAGTTTTTCACTAATGCTTTCATCCAACTGTGCTGGCACAAACGAATTGAAACTAACGCGGACATCTATGTACGGTAGTCCTCCAAAATCAACCATTAACGGAAAACTTCGCAAATTCCGATACCCATAGTTATCTCTTTGATAAGCCCAAATGCTATCCGTAATGATCTCCCGATACAATGACATCGCCAGTTTCTTAGGTCGAATTCCGATCATCTCTGCCGGATTCCAGTCTGTCATCACACTATACACCGCATGATCACCGCATAGAAACGGTTTTTCCCCTTGTTCTTCAACAATCTTGTCCTCGATACGCTGAAGGGCTTTTCGCTGAACATCCCACTCAATTCCCTGCCCCTGCAAACATAATGCCCGAACTTGAAAAATATATAATTCTCCCGATTCTGTAACCGCGAATTCCACATCCAAACGATCCGATTCAAAGATAGTCTCTAATTCACGCAATGCTCTGCATAAGCGCTTTAACTCATCAGGTAAATCAGTTTGACTATCCGGCGCATCCTTAAACACATATAATAACTTGTTTTTCATCCCCGTACCGGATGTAATCGCTGAAGTAGATCCCGTAACATCATAATTGATCACATAATAATTGCCTTTTGTGTTGGGATCCTTTGTAAATGCCACGCCACACATTGCCACATCGGATAACATCGGCTGCACCAATACCTGATTCGCATCATTTTCCTCATCGTATGATACAATTACTTGATTTACAGCATTTATAAACTCCTCCTGTCCTCTGACATTTGCAACAGACTCATACTTTCCAGCTTGTGAAGTAAATGCTGTATCCTCATTTAATGCACTGCTTCTAACAATGACACTCTGATTCCACTCCTTCTGCTCATATTTTTTTATGATATTACTTTTTGTATGTATCCATTCGGATACCGTAAACGTTAGCTGAGGTAAAATCATAGCCGTTGTCAGATGCCTTCGTAATAACTCCAATGTATCTGCCTTTGTACCCATCTGAATCATTGTTTGTTTCCCTTTCGCTTTTTATCTAGGCTTTATAGCTCGATAATACGTTTGCTTTCCATTATGTCGTTGGAAATAATCGTAATAAGTCTTTTTTACAAATGCATCCACATCATACATACTCTCAGCATCCTTTTCATCTAACAAGTTTTCTATCACATCACAAAAAGAAAATCGCTCTTTAAATATCCAGTCACAAGACTCAAATGTATTATAAGCCGGTACACTTGTATAGTAACCATATGCCACTTTAAAATTTCCGTAAATCACATTAAGCCGCACTTCATCCCACAACGATAACACGTCACGGAATTGGGTTTGCTTAACAGCCGCCGTATCATTACCTGTAATATATTTTACACCGTCTGGGGTATTTGCCGGAAAATAAATAACCTTTCCCTGTATGGTTGTCTCCAACATACATTTACAATACGGAATGTCCAACCATTTACAAAATTGTTTCATTGTATCTTCCGTACGGTATTTCAAGTCCTCAAAACATATTGCGCGAACATTTTGCTGCTCATTCTTAACTTCCAGCATCATACCTAGTTCACTTTGCAAAATATCTCTCAATGCACCTTTTTCTATTGCTTTGTAGTTTTGTTCTTTTATTACAAACCTTTTTATCCATGAATATAAATGCTGAACTGGTTCTCTAATAACAATTAAATTCTCCATACGGTCAAATTCATCTTGTTCAAAACTCTGTACTATATTAGTAACATTTATATTCGGCAAATGCATATGATAAAAAATCCAATACTCTTTACTATCCTTCTCTCTGCCAATAGCATTGGCATATGCTGCAAATAATATTTTTATAAGCTGTCCATACGTATGAAGCTCTACCTTACCTTCAAATTGTTGACGCAAACAATCAAGATAACGCTGCGGATCTATCAAAATATCATCTATAAAATCACCATTCTGATCTACAACAAATTTTTGATATCTATGTTGCCCTACACTATCTAAAGTCTCATATTGAGAATGAAAATAGCCTAGAAGCTGTGCCATTATTTCTACCAACAATTCATCATTCTGTAAATACTTCAATCTCCGCTCATACACTAACTCAAATGACGCACTATATGGCAAAAATAACAAATTGGGATGGTCATCCAGTAATTGTTCCACATAATAACTGCCTGAATTAGACATATTATTAAACAAGATAATTTTTCTCAATTCTCTCCATTTAAAATCTGTTTCACTCCATGTTTTTGGTATGTATCCACCATTTTTTCTTTCTTCCAAATCCAGCAAAAAAACATAGTGCTTGATTCTAATTTCACTATCAGATGAATATACATTCGCTTTTACGAGGTTATCGAGCATGCGATCTCGCTTTTCTCGCTGAAGTCCATCTGCATTTAAATAGTCGTCCACACATACAACAAATACAGCCTGTCCATATTTTTCTGCCGCCTCAGCTAATGAAAGAACTTTCGTCCCATTATAATCCGTCCCTTGCTTATTTATATCATCATCTGCATAGCAGATAGGATTCACTCCTTGTAAGTCAAATAATTGATAAGCAATTTCACCCCATATGCCTGCACCATATAATATCAGCCCTCTTTTTTTTGCATTTTCACTCACTTGATAAAAACTCTTATGCCACTCCGCCATTGGATCTTACCTCATTACAAACCACTTTCACCCAAACGCTGCAATATCTCTTCCGCATATAAATCAATATTATCAACAGTATTTGCCGACAGACTCTCACAATTTCTACAAATTATAATTTCATCTTTCTTCATCATTAAATGCTGTTTCTGATATTCCCGCAATTTTTCTCCATTCCATATATCCGCAATATGCTCTTTGTTTAAATCACCTAAAACATATGCACTCTTCCAGTCCACGCAACACAAATGCGCAATTCCGCGGTCATTAATTACCATCGTTGTGAAAAGGAATGGACAAACCTGTTTTTGTTTTAATTCCTGTCCATAAGTTCCTTTTCCTAAATCGCAAATATGTTCATTGATATTTGTTTCCTGCCATAAAGTTGAGGAAATAGTTTCTACAAACATCTCATCGCATATCTCACCAAATTCTGAATAAAATATTTCCTTTTCTTCATTGGAATAACCAATATCACTATACTTTAGGTACAATTTACACTTCTTCCTATTTTGATAAAAAAAAGCTATATTTCTACGAAATTCTTCAAAATCAATCTTGCACTTGCAGGCATCCGTATATTGTTGCTCATTGATACCATTTACTGATATATTGAGAATATCAAGTCCTGCTTCTATAAGCCCTAAACTCATCTCCTTGTTCAACAACGTTCCATTTGTAGTAATTTCTATGCATTCTGCAACATTTGCCTCTTTTGCATATTTTACCATTTGACACACATTTCGATTTAAAAGGGGTTCTCCTATTTTAAACAATCTTAACTTTTTGATCTTTTGTTCGCCCCAGCTGGTTTTCATATCATCTATAATTTTCTGATATGTTTCCCATTGCATAACACCGAATTTAATATTTGCATCATCAATCGCAGCCTTATCTGAATGAAAGCAAAAGTTACATTGAAGATTACATGCACTACAAATATCTATTTGAACAGAAAACGGTGCCTCCAACGGAATCACTTTCTCTAAAGGAGTTCGTTGTCTTGCATATATCTTTGCTCTTTTAATTGCACTCATGTGCCTCACCTCAATCTTAATTATACATCAACCGTTCCATTTCTTCCTGAGTCAAAAAAGGATACATGTCATGTAATGCAGGTGTAAGTAATGTGCCATCCTCACTTTGACGCGACATTACTTTTGGCGTCACCGGATCATCAAACGCCTGTTGTATCTCTAACAGAACCCGTTTGTCGCTATCAAACAACCCACGCACGCAATTCTCCACCTCAGCATTATTATGACAACAACTATATTGAAAACCAAATGTATCCGCAACCTTTCGAAAATCAGGAAAGCTGACTCCGGTATCCGGTGTACATCCGATATATGCACCGTTAAAGAAGTTCTTGCTCGTCTGTCGTATGGCACCATAGCCCTCATTGGAAAATACAACAATATGAATTGGCAGATCGTACTGGACAATCGTCTGCAATTCCTGCAGATTCATCATGATACTGCCATCACCGGTCACACAATACACTTGTTTTTTTGATGCTATAGATGCACCGATCGCCGCCGGTACATCATATCCCATCGACCCACAGGTATAATTCGTTAATACACGTTGGGCTCTATTTTGAATACCGATCTGTAGTTTTGCTGTGTTTGCAGTGTTGTTACCCAATGCAAGAATGCTATCTGCCGGTTCATATTTCTGGAAAATCTTCCAAAAATAATAAGAGCAGACCCTCTCATCCATTTTTAATCCCTGATTGAGAACCTCAAACGCAGAAAAACGATGTTTGACATCATTACAATAACGCATCCAATCTTTCGGACAATTTATTCTGATATCTATCTTTTTCACTTCATCAAAAAAAGTATTCAACTCAGAATGGATTAATCCGCTAATTCTCAATCCCGGTTTTTTTGCCTCATTTTCATCTATATCTACCATATAGATTTTTGCCCGAGGTGCAAAGCCTTCCTGATAAAATCCCGTCTGACGGAATCCAAGACTATTTCCTAATGTCAGAATCACGTCTGCATTTTGCAAAATAAAATTTCCAGTTCTGGGACCTATATTACCTGACGGTCCATAGTAGAGTGGATGCTCGAAATAGAAATTATCCGCTACCCAGGCTCCTCCGATCACCGGAATTTGCATGTTGTCTACAAATTCTTCAAAAGCATTCATAGAATGACTGCTGCGTATTCCGGAACCGGCTAATATACACGGTCTTTTTGCTAAGCGCAGCGCCGCCATAGCTTCTTGCAACTGAGTAGTGCCATCCGTCACATGCAGTACTTCTTCCTCCACCGCATACAGATCTGCCTCATCTACCTTTGCACATTGAATGTCCTGCGGAATATCCAACCAGACCGGTCCGCGCCGTCCGCTCATCGCTATATGAATTGCCTTCACCAGTTCCCGCTTAATCGCTAACGGATCAGTAACCATAACTGCATATTTTGTCATATTTTTGACTGTCGGTATGATCTCAAATTCCTGTATTCCCCGATATCTCAATTCCAAACCTGTTTTGGGAACAGATATTTCATAACGCACCTGCCCAGACAATACAATCATTGGTAAGCTATCCTGCCATGCGCCCATAACACCAGTTATAGCATTCGTAGCACCCGGTCCGGATGTCACACATACCGCTGCCATTTTTCCGCTATAGCGCGCATACGCTTCTGCCGCCATCGCGCAGGCCTGTTCATGATGGTTAAAATACTTGTCCATCTTTTCACACACAAGCAAAGCATTATCTAAATGCATTGCCCCGCCTCCTACGACCGCAAAACAGTCTGTCACGCCATATTCTATCAGTGTATTCATTATTATATCTGCTACGCGTCTCTTCATTTTCATGCATCTTTCTTAATATAGTAATTGATATAGATCTATGTCTTGTTCATGCTCGCTGTACCAGCTATACAGTTGTTGTATCGCTTCTTCTATCGCAGTATACTCAAATCCTTCTATTTCTCCAACAATTCGGGCATTTGATGCAGTGTATTCATTGTCCCAACCTTCTGAACAAATATATATCGGCAGCTGCTTTTTGCTAACTTTTAATACAATCTGACAAATCTGCTCTAAACTAATCTTTTTCCCTGATACAGCATGATAGGTGTGATATTTTGGTTCATGATGCAAAAAATACTGTATCATCTTTCCAAAATCATCCACCCACAAGTAATCAAAATAAACATTTTTCCGTATGCTTAACGGTAATCCTTTAATTGCTTTACAGCAGACATTAGATATGAATTTCGTCGGATAATATTCATACTTGCCGAATATTCCCCACAACCTAAAGTTATATATATTGTCAGACTGTTCTATGAGTTGTCCCACTGTATACTTCATCAGTCCATACTGATCCACTGGTATTCTTTTTCCAATCTGTTCTTCCGTAACACTGATAATATCATACCGTTTGTCAAATTCAGCACCAGATCCTGTATAATACATTTTTCCATACAAATTTGAGTTTTTGTAGAAATTCAGAAAAATTCTCATATTATACTCTAATATCTTTGTCCCGTCTTTACTCTTATCAATCCCATCGCCATATACAGCCAAATGTAACACATAGTCAAACCGGTTACATCTCAAATAATCTGTAACTGCCGCCTCGTTCAAACAGTCCAATTCCCGACTTGTTGGAGTCCAAATCTCATAATCTCTATTGTTTCTTTGCAAATATTCTGCTAGATTTCTTCCAACAAATCCACTGGCACCAGTAATAAGTATTTTTGACATAACCGGTTCTCCCTATGAAGTCTTATTCGCACTCGCAATATTTTTTCTGTTCATGAAAACCAATCAGATCTCTGCAGTTATTATATACTCTCTGTAATAGTTTCACTTTCTGATTTTCATCCGTGATTTCGGCATCAATCACATCCATACACTGTCCGGCATATTCGTCAATCCAGCTTTGAAAATGATCAACATCGTACTCGTAGTCACGCGCTAATGCGAACATTGTTGCCAACTTATTGATCGCTTTTTCCAATGCCAGAGACTTCCATTCCATATCACTTTTACAAAACCATTTGATAAATTCTACTTCACCAGCAAATTGTTCCAACCGAGCCTGATAAGTAGAATATTTAGGGAAAGCAGTGGTTCCGACCGTTCCTTCATCATTTCCCAAAAGCCCCTGCTCTCTGTACATCTTCACTTCATCTTTTAAGACAGAATCGCCCTCTGCTATCAATTCTATCGGTTCAAACATGATATTACCCATCTGGCTCAACATCGCACACCACCATTCATGCGGATAATAACGGTAAAACGTATTCTCTTTATATTCTTCCAATTCCATTAAATTAGCCTGAATAAAATCTTCACGCCTTACAATCAGGCCCGACATATAATTCTGCCGCAAAAATGCGCACAAAAAAGCATCTCGTCCTTTTCGCGCAAATTCTCGTTTAACTAATTTTGAATATTGAAATACAGTTTTCACTCTCATCATGCTCAAATCCCAATTTTCTGATAACAGGCGGAGATAATGCTCCAATGCCTCCAAAATCACCTCATCTTCATCCGCTACCAGCAACACATATTTTCCATGTGACATTTCTACCGCATAATGCCAATTTTTATAATATTTCAGTTCTTTTCCATGATCATAATAATTCACCCTGGCATCCGGTATTGCAGCTATTTTTGCATAATCCTCCTCGTAAAATCTCGTGCAATTTTTAGAGATTGCTATCTCAATTTCAGAATCGTAGCTCATCCTCAACAAATTTTCCATCCGTTTTGGCAACAGATAGCCCCGGTTTGCGGTCGGAATCGCAATCGTCAGCAATACATTCTCTGTGTTCCGTCCTTCGGGTGTCAGACGATAGGCATGCTCCCGGTCAAACAGATCAGACAATTCCTGATTCCCACCATAAACAATCTTTGGCAGATAAACCGCAGTATTTTCATGGAAATATTGCTGCATGTCATCCAGACCGGAAAACATCCGTACATTCGTCAGATACTTTTCCAACTCTGGGATCTTCCAGTAAGACATTCCACGCTGCATATCGTGGCAAACGGCATAGACCTTCCTATTTACCGCCTCCGTCAACAGTTCCTGATACTGCCCCCAGTTACCATCAAATTCTACAGCAGCTGCACTAAATTCCACATATTTCAACGCTTCCAGCGGTTCTATATGTTCCAGTTCAACTATAGAAAACTTACCGCAAAATTCGGCACATGACTTGTCAAATATATAGTATTCACCATCTTTATACGGGATAAAATCGAGCGTGCATGCCTCATAAGAAACACCGCTGTCAAAGCCCTGCTTCCCGTATGCCTCACGAAATAAAGGTTCGTTTCCCGCCATATAGCATGCATAAATATTTTCCAGAATCCATTCACGCTCATAGCCTTTCGAATATGCAAGCACAAATGCCTCTAATGCCTCATCATATGTTCCCTCTTCAAACCGTAGACATGCATAATCCACTAATTGTTTCTCGTCCATAGCCACCTCTATTTTTTCGTTTTCTTACTGCCGGAGCTTTTGCCGCTACTTTTCTCTAATATAGCCGTCTGTTCCTTTGCATATGGCATAATCGTCTCCTCTGCAATCGAAATGATCTCATCCACGCCTGCACAGACAGCCGTCAACATCAGTTCTCCCTGCTGCGCCACCTCTATGAGCTCATCCGTTCGTTCCTCCTGTATCTGATAGATTCCCGCACGTAAAATATATTCGATACCCTGTAGACTGTCCCTGACAGTCTCAGCCATATAGTCCTGCTCAATATAATTATTGATTTTCTTGATGCGCTTTAAAACCTTTTTCAGTTCGTTATCCGTAACTGTGGATTTATGCATCAGCTTTTCCAACCGCTCATAATAGCGAATACCTTCTTTGGCTTTCTTTTTGACCTCCTGCAATTTTTTTTCCGAATTCAGGAAATAATCCAGTGCAATGTGTCTGTTTTCTTCTGAAAACAGCTTTTTGCTATGATCAATATGCCATTTTACGTTATAATCGCGCTTACAGTATTTCCTGATCGCGTGCTTAAGTGTCATGACTTTACTGCCGTGGATCAAGGCACCGCCTTCCGTCGCGTCTACCATCGTGATATGCTTCCACTCCTTCGCACGATCTTCAAACCATATACGATACCGGTTAAAATCCTCTCTCGTCAACACCTTACCGCCATCAATCGCCTCTACTTCAAAATACTCCCCGCTTTGCGCATCGATCTCATCCATCTTATCCTTGAATGTACCATCCGCATGTGTGCGGTTGCCGGTCATTGCCAGATCCTGACCGATCAGAATGATCGTCCGCGCACCCATGTATACACCCATCGAGTAAGCATTATTTGCCACCGAACCACCCGTCGGCAGATTCGGCAGTGTCATATCACGTCCCTCTTCATTACTAAGCAGATTCAGCATTTGTTCTTCATACTGCGAATCACTGTAGTAGAAGAACTTTTTCCCTTTATGGTAGTCCATTGGTTCTACCGATACACCGGTCATCGTAACCATCGGTACTTTTGACAGATCCTTGTGCTCAAACAGCAGCCCCGGCTTCAATCCGTCAATAATTACAAACAGATTTGGCACAATTCCCGCATTCAAAAGTGGTTTCATTGCGGTATCCGTGGCTATAATACATGCCTTTCCTACCGCCTTTTTCAGATCCATGAGATTCTTATTCAGAGAGGGTCCCGCAGACACTACAATCGCCGGCACATCCGCCGGCAAGATACCTTTCAAAGCCTCCACGCTATATCCTTCACTCAGATAGCAGATATTATGAAACGTATTTTTCGCCTTCACATTCGTATAGCGGACATAGGTATTCCATTGAACCTCCTGATCCTCTACATACTTTTTTAATTTTTTAACAAAATCTTCTACCTCTTCCCGGAATAACACCTTATAATTTCCGGAAATATAATACTTGAGCGATGTCATATTATCAAATGAGATCATATAGTGAAAATAGCCTGCTATCTCACTTTCATTCAGACCTTTAACAATCACTCCCACAGGTTTATCTAATTCAAACAGAAATGACAGATCCACTTCCTCCATCGCCCTGCGGAACAGTTCAAATGAAGGCTCATAGATCAGAATATTCGATGTTTTCGGCACAGTTTCCATGATCCGTTTAATATGAATACCGTTAGAAATCCCTACAATCACAACCGGCGTATATGCTTCGATCTTTCCCTGCTGTTCAATCCAGCGCTCGACCACCATGGAAGGCGCATATTTCCCATTCAGGTACAACTGTTTCCCGTTCGCGCGGACTTTCAAAATCGTATCGCCCATCATGCTCTGTTCCGCAATCACATCGAAATTTCTTTTTTTTCTCTTTTTATCCTCCAATATCTCTGCCCATGCCGGATATTTTTGCCGCAAGGCATCCATATTTTTTTCATAAACCAGTGTATTCATTCTATTCCTCTCTCTGCAGCTCCGATGTCACATAATCAAATAACTCCACTAATCCATATCTTAAAACGTCTGCCAGACAGACAGCGTCCTCATTTTCAATTCCATATACGATATCATTCAGTACCTGCAGCACAAAATCCTGGCTGAGATCAATCGCAGCCCCGTTCTGCATCATCGCAAACAGCTTCGATATTGTCTGCGTGAGTGTCGGCAGATACGCTTTTAATTCATCCATATACGTTTCTTCGCGTTCAATCTTATCTGCCAGATCCTCTGCTATTCTACATTGAGTCTGTAATTCGTCCAAAAAATTATCCATATATTTTCCCTATATTGATTTTATAAAAATGATTTTCTCTGCGGACAAGAAAAAATTTCTCATGAAAGAAAAAAGAGTTGGCACAATTGCCAACTCTTTTTTGACTACACAATTACTGCAGTAATGATAATGCACCCTGCGTAGACTGATTTGCCTGAGCCAGCATAGACTGTCCTGCCTGAGCAAGAATGTTGTTCTTGCTGTACTCAACCATTTCAGAAGCGATGTCTGTATCACGGATACGAGACTCTGCTGACTGGGTATTCTCAGATACGTTATCCAAGTTCGCGATGGTATGCTCTAATCTGTTCTGTAATGCACCAAGTGCTGATCTCTGACCTGAAACGTTGTTGATTGCGTTCTGAACCATTGTGATCGTAGCCTGTGCCTTATTGTAGTTGTCTACATTCGGTGCACTAACAATAGCACCAGAAGTAGCAGCTACCTTGAATACCTGAGCAGCATCCATTGCATTCTGCTTAACAACTGCACGAGCATCCGCTGAAGCCGTAAAATTACGTCCGTTAACAGTAAATCCTGACTGTGTTGTTCCATCAATAGACTTGAAAGTAACCTTTGTCAGAACCGTGTTCTTAGAAGCTCTTGCACCGATAGAAGCTCTAATTGCTGCAGAAGTTGCCGCTTTTGTCTTGTCAACTGCCTCATTTGTAGTGAAGTATTCGGCTGTTCCGCAAACTGCGGTCTCCTTCAGACCAATCGCTCTCGCATTCATAGCTGCGATATTGATTGTGATCTTCTGGCTCTCGTTTGCACCTACCTGAAGGTTTCTTCCTACAAAGCCGCCGTCCAGCAAGTTCTGCTTATTGAACTGAGTAGTCTGGGAAATACGATCGATTTCCTCAGTCAATGCTGATAACTCCTGATTGATAGCATCACGGTCGATAGACTGGTTGGTGTCATTTGCACCCTGTACTGCCAGCTCGTTCATACGCTGTAAGATAGAGTGTGTCTCATTTAATGCACCTTCAGCAGTCTGGATCAAAGAAACGCCGTCCTGTGCGTTTGTAGATGCCTTATTCAATCCACGGATCTGACTTCTCATCTTCTCAGAAATCTTTAAACCTGCTGCGTCATCGCCTGCACGGTTGATTCTATAACCAGAAGATAACTTCTCAGATGATTTTGCCTGTGCGCTTGTGGTGATACCTAACTGACGGTTAGAGTTCATCGCTGTAAGATTGTGCTGTACTACCATTGCCATAATTCATTCCTCCTTGAATTTAATGCATCTTCCATGATGCATATGATTTAGCATTTTCCCGCCCTATCAGTCCCTAGGATAACTGATAGGGTGAGAAAATAACAACGTTCTTTGTTGTTACACTTACTATATCGGTACATGATTTTGAAACTTTAGTACTTTTTTTAATTTCTTTTAAAAATTCTCAATAATTTTTGCCTCAAAGGTATCTATATCTGGTGCCTCTACTGCTATTCTCAGCCACTGCTCCAGAATCTCAGTTTTCGTCTGCTTCTGTATCTTCTCTTCCAACTTTTCTGATATTTCCCCTTTTAGCAACAGCACAGTTCTCAAAGAAGCTAGTTGACCTTCTGTGCGACCCTCTGCACGACCCTCTGTACGGCCTTCCGCACGACCTCTCTGTCTTCCCTTTTCTTCGCTCTCTTCCATCTCTTTCGCTATGATTGCTCCTACCTTTGTCATACTCAGACACCTCCTGATCTCGCTTGCCAGCTTTTTATCAATTATTTTATCCGAAAAACTCAATATCCCTGCCAATGCCATCTCCTGTTTATTCATTTGCTATTTGCTTTTAAGCAAGAGTTGTTTCTTTTCGATTAATTTATATTCCGAAAGAATTCTAAAATTTAATGATCTTCATAATGACCTTTGCAGGAATAGATTTCTACCACATCCTCACCAAGCACTTTGTAAATCAGCCTGTCTTTTTCGTTGATTCTCCGGGAGTAATACCCTGAAAGCGGTCCCTTTAAAAGTTCCGGTTTCCCCTCCCCACAGAGCGCTCCGTTTCTCATGATATCTGAGATCAGTCTATTAATTTTCTTCAACGTTTTCTTGTCTTGTGCATGCCAATACACGTATTCGTTCCATGCCTGTTCTGTAAATTGCGGTCTACTCATCAGCCAACCTCTCTAATTCTTCCATCGATTTCACCACGACTCTTCCTTCTTTCGCCTGTTGAATCGACGTATTCATTTTGTACAGGTAGTCCGCATTCTGTTTGATCCGCAGCAATTCATTATACTCATCCTCACCGATCAAAACAGCATTTTTCTTTTTTGGTCTGGTGATAATGACGCTGTCTCCATTAACCGCCTTATCAATATAAAATTTTAAATT
The DNA here is from genome assembly GCA_937893485.1 of uncultured bacterium. Classification (GTDB taxonomy): domain Bacteria; phylum Bacillota; class Clostridia; order Lachnospirales; family Lachnospiraceae; genus W0P33-017. The sequence goes on from CALBJL010000024.1 coordinate 39,281, forward strand.
AGCTTTCAGTTCCGTTGTAATAGTCGCTGTCATTACACATACACTCCCTTTCCAAAGAATACTTGTTAAGACATCATATTAGATACTTATTTAGGTACTTATATTATACGTAGAACATATTGAAAATGCAACGCATCCTCTCTGTTAGACATTGTATTCTAAATAAAAATCTTCGCTTGCTAATTCGTCCCTGTCATAATTTTCGCCTCAAAGGTATCTATATCCGGTGCCTCTACTGCTATTCTCAGCCACTGTTCCAGAATCTCAGTTTTCGTCTGCTTCTGTATCTTATTTCCCCTTTTAGCAACAGCACAGTTCTCAAAGAAGCTAGTTGACCTTCTGCACGACCCTCTGTACGGCCTTCCGCACGACCTCTCTGTCTTCCTTTTTCTTCGCTCTCTTCCATCTCTTTCGCTATGATTGCTCCTACCTTTGTCATACTCAGACACCTCCTGATCTCGCTTGCCAGCTTTTTATCAATTATTTTATCCGAAAAACTCAATATCCCTGCCAATGCCATCTCCTGCATTGCTTCATCTTCTATCTCCTTTGCAAGAAGTACCGCTTCCTGTGCCGCATTTCTCTGATTTTCCTTGCCCTTATAGGTCAGTGGAAGTACAATCAATTCCATCAGGTCTCGTTCATCCAGCATTTGTTTTTCATGTATTTTCTTTTGAATACGCGCTTTCACTTCTTCTGATGCGATCTCCAGCAAAAATGCTTCTGTCGTGGATATAAGCACATCCCCCGCATCTAATGTATCCTGCGTCTGCATCCGGCTGACATCCGCCGTATAGATAATGATGATCCTGATCTTGGCATCTAGGATATTGATGCCCTCTTTTTGCAGTCTGCGCAACAGCCGCAGTGCATAACCTCCATATTTTATCTTATTCGCAACCCGGTAATCACTCTCATAGTCCAGTATTGCATAGCTGCCATCCTCCAATAAAAACAAGTTATCCATACGTTTTTCATTTGTTTCTATAGCAGGTAAGTTCGTAGGTCGCACATCCACGATCTTCGGCACATGTATCCCATATACAGACAGCGACCGATTCCTCATCGTCTCACCGAACCATTTTGATACGACGTCTTTATTTTGCGCCGTAATTCCAGTTATTCTATGTTTGCTTTTTCTTTTGCCCATTCGCATTCCTCCTTTTGCGCAGGAGTGCCGCGGGCTATCCATCCACATCCCCTGCTTATTCATTTGTTATTGGATTTCAAGCAAGAGTTGTTTCTTTTCGATAATAATTATAGATACTTGCGATAGTTGTCTGCTATCACGAATATAAGACATCCGAAGATGAATAATGTTAAGAAGTCACCTATTGCTTATGTTTACTCTAACATGAATTTTGTGTATTGTCTATACTACTGATTAGAAAAAACGAACTGCGAAAAGCGGCGGGCAGATGCCTTGCCCTGCTCACCGCCAATCCAGTTCTTCACCCTACTCCGCCTGAATATAGACCTTTTTCCCCTCAAACGCGAATCCGTAATGATAGATGCTTTCCGGTCTGTTTTCCAGAGCCAGCAATTCTGTGTCATACTTTTTCTCGCGGATCTGCTGTAGGGCTCTCTGTGCAGTCTCCTGCAGATTATGTTCCTCATCAGGATCATAAACCTTGAATTCTATGATAACCGCCGGTGTTCTTTCTTTTTTCGGGATTAACATCACGTCATATCTGCCGTATCCGCTTTCACGGTTGGATTTTAGCAGATACCGGTCACGCAGATCTGCTAACAGACCCAGAACAAAGCCATGATAAAAGCGCTCCGGCTGTCTTCGCTGTGACGGATGATGTCCCGCATCAAAGCTGCTAAAGGTCTCCAGCGCGATCTCGTTCATATAGACATTCATCGCCTTTACATCATGGTTTAACAGCGCAAGAATAAAGGGATTATAATTACCATTCCCCGCAAACCAGTTACGGAACATATTGACAAACATGCTCTTTGTTTCAAGATTTGTTAATCGGAGATAGTACCACGGTTCCAACATTTCTCCACGATACTCCAACTGTTCTACCCGCAGATACCCACTGGCCAGCAGAAGACTCCAGATGGCATTCTCATTTTGATCTAGCTGATCAAAAATAATCTCCTCGTCAAAATTCACCACAATCTCACGATCCTCCAGTAGATCTTCCATTTTCTTTTTTATCTCAGAGGATGCTCTGCGGATCAGACTGTCAACCAGACCATTAGAACTCGTAGACGCCCAATAAGGACGAATCTGTTTTTTATCGAGAAAATTGGTAATCGACCACGGATTATAGATATCCCGCTCTCTGCCAAAAATAAATCCATCATACCACTTTTTTACCAGATATTTCTGTCCCGACAACCCCATATCATCCAGTTGTGCAAAAACTTCTGCCTCTGTGAATCCAAACGCAGTTTCATATTCCTCAGAAGTGGTTGTAATTACATTCAAATTATTCAAATCCGAAAAAACAGACTCCTTTGCCACCCGGGTAATACCTGTCATCATCCCACGTTCCATATAGGGATTCGACTTAAAGGTCGCATTGAACAGATTACGCACAAATGATGTAAACGCATTCCAATAACCATTCACATATGCTTCCTGCATGGGCGTATCATACTCATCCAGAATAATAATCACCTTTTTTCCATAGTATCGATACAAATATTCGCTCAATAGCTTCAATGCCATCGCCGCCTGTACATCCGCCATTTCCATAGATACTTTCTTATAGTATGCTATCTCATTCTCACTAAGGTGCCCACTCGCCAGCAAATATCTGTATTCCTCATAAAGGCTCACGATCTGCGCCTTGATCTGTTCTTTGGCATCCTGTAGATTATCTGCCTTTACCGAAGCGAAGCTCATAAAAATAACCGGATAAGTGCCCTGCAATTTTCGATATTTTTCTTCCTGCCATATAGAAAGATTGTCAAACAGTTCTGTTCGCCCCGCAAATTTATTTGAGAAAAAACAGTTGAGCATATCCATATTGAGTGTTTTTCCGAATCTCCGCGGTCTGGTAATAAGTGTAACCTCATCTCCGCTCTCCCACCATTTTTTGATAAAGGCAGTCTTATCAATATACAATAAATTGTTTGTTCGGATATATGCAAAATCCTGATTGCCGATCCCCACTAATTGGTTCATACGTCGCACCCTTTCTGCCAATATTAGCCAACTTTTAGAAAAAGCTATGAATAGTATAACCCATTCATAGCTTTTTCGAAAGATGATCACTGTTTCTAATCTCTTATTTTTTATTATCCAAAAACATCGCCTCTCCGGGCTTCTGGCGCATCATGCTCTTGTAATAGCTGCTCACCATTTTCTGGTTTGCCTTCATCTCACGCACTTTGCTCTTTACGGTGGCAAATTTGCGCTGTGCAAGCTCATAATTGCGCTGCTCCTCTGTCCGGATCGAAGCATCCTGTACCATGATCTGGCGGATCAGTTCACGCATCTGCGAAAGCTGATCTTCATACAACTGATGGTCGCGCTGCATCAGATCCTTGATGTGCGCGTAAACTTCGTCGAAGCCTGCATCCAATGCCACGATCTGCTGTACGAGATCATCCTTATCCCGCACGTTCAGATCGAACGCATCCGGTGTCATATCTTCATCCAGCAGCAGCTCGCGCTGCTCTTTGCTCAGAATCGCTATACGGTTCAGCAGCACCAGTTTTTTTTGCAGACTCCGGATGAGGACATCCAAATACTCTCTTTCCTCCATATTCACTCCGATCTGTCAGGATATTGCCGACTGCGACGGGGAGGTATGTGCTGTGCGCATAACCTCTTTCCATGTATCACGCATACCGCGCAGATGCTCCAGCACTTCGTTCAGAATCTCCGGGTCTTTCTTTAGATTCGCCTGAACCAGCCGATCATATACATACTCGTATACATTCTGGAAATCCTGCGCCACAGGGTACTTATGATCCAGCGTTGCCATGAATTCCTCAATGATCGCCTCGGTTTTTTTGATGTTCGTATGAGCACCCTGTATATCCTTTTTCTCAATACACATGATCGCCATATTGCAGAATTTGATCGCCCCGTCATAGAGCATCAGCGTTAGCTCTGCTTTGGATGCCGTCATGATCTTACTGCGCATGTACTGATTGTAGCCATTGTTTACCATCGTTGTTCCTCCAAATATCCATTCCAGTACCTATTCCGGTATCTGCCTCAACTCCAGACCCTTTCGGCTTATGATCCTAACAAGCCCGACAATGAGGACTGCTGGCTCTGCAAAGATGCCAGTGCAGACTCCATCGCCGCAAATTTCTTATAATACTGGTCCTCGATATCCTGCACCTTCTGATCCCAGTCTGAGATCTTAGTCGTATAGCTTCTGTATTCCGTATCCAGCTGCTTATCATTATAGAAGCTGCCGTAGCTACGGAGTGTCGTAGCGGTCATCTGCTCACCCAGACTGCTATATAAGTCATTACTGATCTTTTTGAAGAACTCAGTCACAGCATCCGGATCTTCGATGATCGCTGCCATCAGCTTGTCTGTATTGGATGAAGTCGCATCATCATCTGCATCACCATCAATATGATAAGCATTCTGCTCATTATCCTCCGCATTCATGATGCCGAGCGTCTTGATACCAAAGCTGGAAAGTGCATAAGTCTTTCCGTTGATCTCGTAGGTTTTGGACATCGCGCTTGTCATGACGCTCATCAGCGTGCTGAGCGTAGAATCCCTGCGCAGGATCGCGCCTTTGCCCTTTGCCTCCCACTTTTCGATCTCGGTATCGCTCATCGCGTCCTTTTCATCCTCTGTCAGAGGCTCGTAATCACTCGCGCTCTCTGCATTATACGACTTGGTCATTGAATTGATCAAGTCATTGTAATCAGATAAAAAGTCCTTGATCTTATCATAAATACCCTGATTATCGGTCGTGGTCGTAACCGTAAGCACTTCACCGGCATCCGTCGTTGCCAGTGCATCAATCGTCAGCCCATTAATGCTGAACGAATTGCTCTTTGATGTGAAGTCCGCACCATTGAGCTTGATCTTCGCATCCTGCCCGTGAATACGAACAGCATCCGCATTATATCCAAGCTCATCTGTCGTTTTATTCTGCGCTTCCTTTGCATAAGCTGCAAAAGCCTTAAACTCTTGTACAATTGAATCTTTTGTCAACGCATCATCCGCAGCCTGATATTGTTTTGCAAAATTTGCCACCAGGCGATCCGTGTCTGTATCGTTTTTACCATAAGACTGCAACAAACTAGCAACTTCTGCATCATTCATATCACCATATGCAGCCGCATAGTCCGCATATGTCTTATCTCCGGCAGCCGTATCCGGAGCAACGTTCAACCCCAGCTTGCTGAGTGCGGTCGTTCCGTTTGCATTGAGCGCCGTGATCGTGAAATCTGCGTCTGCACCGCTGTCGGTAGAGCTGACGAAAATACGTCCGTTTGCGGCATCAAAGTTTGCTTTCACGCCGGCATCATTCAGCTTGGAGATTACCTCACTAACCTTGGTCGTTCCGCTGATCGTAATCTGCTTTCCATTGACGGAAATATCACCATCGCCGCTCATACCCAGCTCGCTCATCGTCGTTTCGGCTTCCACTGCTGTACCATCCAGCTTGGATACCTTTCCACCGGTCAGATAGCCGCTCTTTGCAAGCTGCTTGATCTCTAAGGTCTGTGTACCGTTGACCGCATTGTTGCCTGCCGTGATCGATGCCTTTGACGCATTCGATACGGATGTTGTTTTTAGGCTGTAACCGGATGAAAAACGCATCTTATCCAGTCCGGTCCGGAAGCTGTAGGTCTTGGAGCTCAAGGACTTCCATGCTTCCTGCTTCCACGCGATCTTGTCCTGTGCCTTTTCGTATTTTGTTCCTTTTTGCTTATAAGCGGATACCAGCTCTGAAATAATGGATTCTGTATCCAGCCCTGAATTCATTCCTGTGATTCTAATCGGCATATCATTACCTCCTTCTAGCGTTTCTCATCGACCATGAGACCCGCCATCTCCCAAATCTTCTGGATCATATCCAGCGTTTCCTCTGCCGGATATTCTCTTTTCACTTCTTTTGTATCCTTGTCTATGATCTTGATCGTGACGCGGTTCGTTCCCTCATGATATCCGAAGATTGCCTCCGTGCTGGCTGATTTGCGGTTGATATCCTCAACTGCCTTTTTCAGTGAGCTGTCCGATACCTTTTCCGGGGCTGCATTCTTATCTGCCGCCTTGTCACTATCATTTGCTGCTTTCTGATTCTGCTGTCCGACCGGGATTGCCCGTTCCGGCATCTGCACAGTAGCTTGTGCTACACTCTGCGCTTTGTCGACTGATACCCCACTTCCTTGATATGATACAGCCGCATTTTGAATTGGTTCCATAGTCATTTCCGCCACCTCCGTGTGATCTGATTGATATGTCTGGCAACATGCGAAGCAGCAGACCTGGCCATCATCTGCTGCTTTGGTTTGGGTTGTTACTTTCTATATCGGCACAGAACCCGGAAACTTTATACTTTTTTGGGATTTTCGTTGTGAAGCATTTATAAGAAACCGGCGGTTACAAGAGCTGCTTCAACGCTGCCAGATTCTCCACGCTGGCTGCTGCCTCATTCTCCTTCTGGATCTGCAGGTAAACCTCCTTGCGGTATACCGGCACCTGCTTGGGCGCCTTGATACCCAGCTTTACCTGATCTCCACGGATCTCCAGTATCGTCACCTCAATATCGTTGTTTAATACGAGAGATTCACCTTTCTTTCTGGTTAAAGCTAACATACCTTGCCCTCCTTTCTCTTTTTGAGGGTCTCATAGATCGGGTGCTTTACCTGAAAATCATCCTCCACGATGATCTGCACCGCCTTGTTGTTCGCCATATTGATAACAATCGGTGCTTTCAGGTTGACACTCATCTGCTCGATCTGCGGAGGAACCGTAATCGTCACGAGCACATAGATCTGATCCGGCGCCAGTTCACCAACCGGAGCCAGATGCTCGTCATTAACGGTAGGGTTGTAGCTGTCCAGCACCAGATTCGGCTCTAACACAGGCATTGCAAACTCCGTTTCCTCCATGGACTGGAGCCACATGATCGGAGAATCCGTATTGTCCACATCATGGATCAATGCAAATTTCTTCATAAACGGGAAACCTACGATTCCTTCCGGAAATATGATCAGTTTCTCATCCGGTATCGTTACTGTTCCAAATAATCTGGTTTCTGCTGTCATAGCTGTTTTCCTCCAAATATTATAAGTAATCCAACAAAGTCATATTGTCGATCTTGCCCGCTGCCTTCAAAGAAGCCTGAAATGCGGTAAATGCCGATGTATAATCGATCGTCACATCGGAAAGCTCCTCATCCTCATTATTGGACTTGAGTTCTGTAAAGGTCGTCTTCTGATTGCTCATCCGGTTTTCCGTCAATGATAACTGATCGCCGCGGCTGCCGACATCTGTGATCGTCAGGTTCACACGACTTAAATATTTCTCGAAATTTGTGATCTGCGTACCGTATACCTTCTGTAAATGATCATCCGCATATGCAACCTGTTTTTTCGCCTTCTCCAGACAATCCTTCAGGTATGCAACCTGATCATCCGCTGTATAATCTCCAGAATCGATCATTTCCTGAATATTTGTCACGGTCGTATGTGCATTGATCGCCTCCTGAACGAGATCGGTCATTTCTGCCATATCACGGTAGCAGTCTGCGCTGACCACATCGTGGATCTGCGTATTGATCGCCATATCCTGATTGGTCGATACTGCATAATTGATATTCTGATAGATCCAGTTGCCGTCCTCATCATAGTTTGTATAAGTGATATGGTTAGCTGCACTGAAATCTGATTTATTCGTACAGTTAAAATACATTTCCGGGCGTGTCTCACCCTTTGTAAAACCGTCCTTATCGTAATTGACATTGAGTGTCGCAAACTCTGATGCCATCGTCTGCGCAATATTATTACCAAGCACCATCTCACCGGAATCCGGCAGATAAATGATCGTATTCTTATATTTTTCAGATACCGTATCCGGATCTGCCGCCAGATCTGCGAGATAATCATTAAATTCCTGCTCCGTCATCGTCTCGATCTTCAGGTTGGTCGTAAGCTGTTTATCGGAGGTGTAGAGCTCATAGGATTTGCCCTGTGTGGGATCTTGGGCATCTACCGGAGCCGCCTTCGCGGTCATCGCTACATTGCCATCCGCATTCGTGACCGTGATCGTAGCATCATCAGCATCACCTACCGTCTTCTCCAGATTCGTATTGATCGAATTGCCCTGCGAATCCTTTACAGTCGTCAGCACACCGTTCGCATCATAGCCCAGATCTACACGGTTACCCTGTGAATCAACGACATAAGCTGTCTTTGTACCATTTCCATCGTCTGCTTCCTGTGCAGTAAACGCCGTATTTCCGGCTTCATCCGTAAATGTATAGGTCCTCGTCGTCACGCCTCCGATCGTTGTCTCTCTGACCGCCATTGTGAGCGAAGGATCATCGACCGAAAAACCGCCCTTCGATGAAATATTCAGCTTGTAGCCATTCATATCCTCCAGACTGGCTCCGGTCATCTGACCGTTCGCATCCGCCTGATAGGTGAACGCACTGTCCTTCCGCAGACTTCTCCACTGGAAAAGCTGGCTGGATGCCGTACCTGTCATATCCGCCGTAATGGTTACATTTCCCTTTGTCGTACCGTCTGCCTTGGAGGAACTCGTATCCACCGAATAGTTATAGGCGAGACTGTTCAGATTGCTCAGCTTATTATAAGCAAGACGCAGGCGTTTTAATACTTCCTCCTGCGGTGTACCGACCTGATTTGCTGCCGGATTCTGTACCTCACCTGCAGACGGGGTATCCAGCTTGTTCGCATAATAGGTATAGGTCTGCATATCATCAATACTCAGCTGCTCGTTGATCTCATACTTGGCATTGGATGCCTCTAATGCATCCTGAAATGTCACGGTCGAGTTCGTCTTATACCCGCTGAATACGGTACGATCCGCATAGTCGGCATTCGCCTCCGCATACAGCTGGGAGCTCAGACTCTTAAGCTGAGTCAGGATCGTCTGGCGATCCTCGTCTGACAATGTACCGGTCGAGCCATTGACCGCCAGACGGTAAGCATCGTTTAAGATATCCTTCATGTTCGTGAGCGCCGTCTCCGTCACATCCATCCATGACTGTGCATCCTTGATGTTGTTTCCGTAATACTGGTTAATCTGGCTGAGTGTTGTGGATAAACGCAGTGATTTGATCGCGATCAGCGGATTATCCGAAGGCTTCGTGATCTTTTTCTGCGTAGACATCTGCGTGTTCAGACGATCCACAGACACTTTATTATTATTGATATTTGTTTTCGTGGTATTCATCATCATACCATTCGTAATTCGCATCATAGTCGTTTTACCTCCTATACGCCGGTACTCGTGATCAGCCGGTCATACATCTCCGACATGATCTGCACGACCTTTGAACACAGATTGTAAGCATTCTGGAATTTCACGAGATCCAGTGCCTCCTCATCCTCATCGACACCGGAGATCGATACGATATTCGTGATCGTTGAATAGTTGTTGGACAACAGTTCGGATTCTTCGCTGTCTACCGTTACATCGCTGATGAGTGTCGCCAAAAACTGGTCGCCGCCGCTGCCGCGGTACATGACTACATCCTTCTGCAGCTTCTGCATCTCCTCAACCAGACTCTGGTTATCCTGTCCGTTATTGAAATCATCCAGATAAGCTGTCGCAAAGATCGACGGATCCTTGCTGGCATCCGCAATCTTCAGATTCGCCGCAGTCAGACGGTAATAGCTGTCCGAAGTAGATAAAATGCGGTCATTGCCAGCATCCGCAAATCCAAGCTCTGTGCCCTGTACGCTCTCTGCCACAAAGAATGATCCCATCGGGTTTTTGTTCAGATCGACACCTTTGTGCTGGATATCATTAAATGCTTTCGTAAATGCGCGTAAAAATTCATTCATCTGCGACTGGTAGTAGCAGACGCCTTTAAAATCGATCGATTCGCCGACCGAAGCCTGTCGTCCGACCATGGAGGACATACCGGAAATCTCTGAACTGATCGTAAATGAGAATGTTGTCTCACCGCTGGGGGTCTGCTGCATACTGAAAGAGGAATAGGTATATTCCCTGTTTCCGATCGTGATGACGCCCTGCGGAGGCAGGTTCATGCTCAGCTCCGACTTCACATTACAGTTCGATACAACGAGCTGTCTGCCGGATGCCTCAGTCACCGTTCCGCTGAAATTTGCATGATTGTTACCGTCACGCAGCTGCATCAGCGATTTCAGGCTGCCGGTTGAAAGTGCACTGGTCACTGAAAAATCAGAGTGGTTGTCTGCCCATTTAATGTCATACAGACCTTCCGCATCATTCTGGTTATCCTTATACTTACGTGCTTCGCACTCTAGCTGCCGGTACTGGCTGCCATCGATCAGCGTCAATCCGTTGATCTTGACCGTGTAGTTTGTCGCACCGGTATACATATCCGGATATTTACTGTTGACAACCTTGGTCTCCTCGACCTCTACCGCAACGATTGCAGACAGTTGATCGACAAGCAGCGCGCGCTGGTCTCTCATGTCGTTTGCGTAGCTGCCGTTGATCTCCACATCATTGATCTGGTCATTGAGCAGCGCGATCTTCTGGGCAATCGAATTCACCTCATCGACAGTCGTCTTGATCTGCTCATTCAGATCCTCCTGAATCTTCATCAGACCGTTGGATACGGTATTGAAGTAGCTGCAGAATTTTTTCGCACTGCTGATCACCTGATTTCGCACCGAAGTCGAAGCCGGATTGCCGCGCAGGGAATCGATATCGTTGAAAAATTCTGCATAAATGGATGAAAAGCCCTTGATCGTGCTGTCATCCTGAAAATAGTTCTCAAACTGGGTCATGTACTTTACTTTTTCGCTATATTCACCCTGATAACCGCTGTACTGCCAGTATTTATTATCATAATATTCGCTGCGCACCTGTGTCACGGACTCTGCTGACACACCGGTGCTGAGCGTACCGTACTCGGTATAGCCGCGCAAGGCATGGTTCGCTTTCATGTTCGTAACCTGCTTGCTGTAGCCGTTTGTATCTACATTTGATATATTGTTGGCAACTGTATTTGCCGATGCCTGATAGGCGCGCAGACCTGACGATGCGATCGTCAGACCAAAAAATGTACTAGCCATTAGTTACGCTCCTTTCCGTAAAATATTCACTATAAACTCGTCACTAACACTTCGATCATATCCGATACCGTCTGAATATACCGGCTGGCTGCATTGTATGCATTCTGATACTTGATCATGCTCGCCAACTCCTCATCCGTCGATACACCCGTCACCTGCTGACGCTTGTTATCAATCGCTGAAACAGAACTGTTCAGCGTGTTTGAGGTGGATTCATAGGTCGATCCCGCCGATGCGATTCCGCCGATCATTTCTGTATAGTAATCGCTGAAGCTGAACGTTGCCTCTGATCCCGGATGAATTTTCAGTGTCTTTGTCGTCCACAGCTCCGTGAGCTCCTTACCCATGCCGTAGTCGATCTCATGCGTCGACTGCGTCAGATGCGGGAACAGATCTGCCTGATTTTCCAGCTCATCATTCACTCCGAGCGAAGCCAGCGTATACTGTGTCGAAGTATCGAGCGCATAGTCCGGATTCAGCACATAATATGATTTTCCGGAAATAAACTGCTTGATATATTTCTGATTATTCGCGGTCTGCCACTGCTCATACGGACCCTCCTCAGAGCGCAGCGCCTGATTCGTCTGCGAATCATAGGTGATCGTGGTCACGTATCCGTTACCCTTGGATTCATCCCAGATCTGATAATCCTTACCGGCAAGGTTCACGGTCTTGCAGTCAAAGGTATCTTCCTCGTTGTAAATATACCATGTCTTGCCGTTTGTATCAGTGACCTCTGTATATCGCTCCGGCACACCAACACGTGTAAACAGCTCGCGCGGCGGTATTCTCATATCCGATCCGAGTCTGCAGTTTTCCACATCAAGCACCTTGACATTTTTATATTCCGAGATGCTATAGGTGCCATCCGCGTTCTCGGTGCGCACACTAAAGGACGCTCTCGTATTCGGTGCCAGTATGTCGTTGATCATCGACGTAAGTCCGTGGATCAGCACATCAAACTGCGCCTCAGCCTCCTCCATGACGGACATTCCAACGGAATTTGCATACTGTTCGGGATCTGCGCCCTCGAGATAGGCAAAATTCTTCACGCCATCTCCGCGCGCCTGAATGAGTGCCTTGATCTCACCGATATCGGTATTGTATTCCGAAGAAATCGGCATCGAAAAATCAAACAGATTCGTGTACTGTCCGTTTTCCTCATTGGACAGATACGGCCAGTAAGCGTTCACATAACCGGTCGAGCGGTCGATCTGTTTGCCCACCTCATACATGTTTGCCTCATCTACAAAATACTGACCTTCCACCTTAACCGTAACAACGCCGGTCGTATCCTCTGTATAGGACATGTTGACCAATGAGCCCAGCTCATCGAGCGCGGTATCACGCGCATCACGCAGGTCATACGCAGTCTCTACACCGGTCGCCTCGATACTCTGGATCTCGAGATTCAGCTTATAGATCTGTTTGCCCAGTTCATTCACACGATCAATATCGTTTGAGATCTGTATATTTATTTGTGACTGATACGTGGATATACTCGAATATATTGCATTTGCCCGAGTAAGAAGCAGGTTGGAGCGCTGGATCACCAGTCCCTGATTCGTCATATCCGAAGGATCCTGTGCCAGCATCTCAAACGCAGACCAAAGACTGCTGTTTGAATCCCTGTCACTTCCGGAACCCATCAGGACATCCTTAAAGGCAGTTCCCTCCAACTCCTGATAAAGACTCTGCACCTCGTCAATCGCATTGTAGTAGGAGCTGTAATAAGACTGCCGTCCTGCCTCTGAACGATATGTCTTATCTAAAAAAACGTTCCTGGCGTGTACAATCTCACCGATTCCCACACCAAGACCTACTTGCTGTGCGCTGACAGCCGCATTTGAAAATTTGTTGTAATGTTTGTCTGCAAAAAGCACCTGCTGGCGGACATAGCCCGTTGTATTAACGTTTGCAAGATTATTTGCAGAAGTGTTCATGGCATTCTGCGCCGATCTGAGTCCACTGCTTCCCACGTACAGCGCCTGCATTCCATTTGCCATAATGATATTCCCCCTGTCTGTTATTGCCTGGCATCAAAGCCCCTGCTGCCGAGCAGATCGCCTGTGTTGACAGCGGATCTGTTATAGTTAGCCGTCTCCGGGGCCTGTCGCATACTGCGAAACAGATTCAGGTCAAATTCCAATAATTCCATAGACTGACGAAGCAATGTCTGATTTGTCTGGTTGATGCGCTTCAGCCGATCCATTGTCTGTGTAAGTTCGCCACGGGCATCTGCCAGTCTCTGCTGCTGCATCGGCTGGCTGGCAAGTGACTGTTCCAATGTGGATACCTTGAGTTCTTCCGGTTTCCGGTTCATTACGACTGCGATGTCATTCATGATATGAGCCCGTCTGGTCTCCAGACTCTGAATCACGTTCGCCACTTCCTCCTGTGCTGCTGTCAACCGTTCAACCGCAGGCACATCCGAAGCGATCAATGCCTCGCGCAGATCATCAGATAACTCTGCCAGTCTCTGATATTCCGCTGTCTCATTCTCCAAAACCTGTGTCAGGTCATCCATTAAGCTTGCCACGTTCCCGTTTCCTCTCGCTGCCCACTATATCCGCAATTCCGATATGAAATCTGAACTAACTACGAATACAGTTCGTTATACTTCTCCAACAATTTACTAGCAAAATCTCCAGCATCAACCTCATAATTACCGGAATCAACCTTAGCTTTCAGTTCTGCGACTTTATCTTCCCTGATGTCTGAAGCATTTGCGACTGCCTGTTTTGCGATCTGATAATCACGTCCCGCTTGCGAGATCTGCAGTTGATCCTGAAAACCTGCGGCCTTTTTGGTAGAGGTCACACGTGCAGGCTTGCTGCTCTTGTAGATCGCTGCTACCTGATTATATGCATCTATACGCATAACGGCATCTCCTTTCACTTTCTTCCTTGAAATGTAAAAAAGTAATCCTCCTGATTGCTTTTTCTAATCTATTTATCGGAGGAATACGCAAAAACATTAGACCCTTTTTTATTTTTTTGAAATCCGGACAAAAACTGCATCTTTACGTGACAGGAATTCCCCAGCACGCAAAGAAGCGCACCCGCCACCGGATGCGCTCCTTCTTATTAGAGAGAGGTAATACTACCAAAAATGAAGAACTATTTTATTTAACCCTTGACACCACCGAGTGCCACACCGCCTACGATGAACTTTGACAGCAGCAGATATACTACGATAACCGGGAAGATTGAGAATGCGATCATGACATATACCTGACCCATATCAAACTTCAGGAAGTCAGCGCTTCGTAACTGCGCAATCAAAATAGGTAATGTTTTCTTTGTATCCGTATGTAATACGAGTGCCGGTGTGAAGTAATTGTTCCAGCTTGATACGAATGTGAAGATCGCCTGTACTGCGATCGCCGGTTTCATCATCGGGAGCACAATGCTGTTGAATGCACGGAACTCACCGGAGCCGTCAATACGCGCTGCCTCAATGATCGCGAGCGGCAGGGTGCTCTCCATGTACTGCTTCATATAGAAATAAGTAATCGGAGCGGCGATCGCCGGTACGATCAGCGGTGTAAATGTATCATCCATATGCAGCTTATTGATCAACTGCAGGAAACCGAGTGCAGTAACCTGTGTCGGGATCATCATGACTGCCAGAATGAATGTAGACATGAATTTCTTTCCCTTAAAATCATAAGCATGGATCGCATAAGCGGTAATTGTTGAGAAATAAACACTCAGCACCGCGCTGCAGGTTGACACGATCACACTGTTAAGCATACCGCGTACAACCGGTAATGTTCCTGAGATCAGGTTCTGCCAGTTCATAATCAGATAGTGACTGGGAAGCGGCGAAAAACCTCTTGTCAGTTCACCATTGGAACGGGTCGCGTTGATAAACAGGATGTAGAACCAGATCAGACAGAAAAATGTGATCAGGATCAATACAATATATGCGATTGTCTTGCGGGCATGCATGCCCAGACCTTTACTTGTCTTATATTC
>CALBJL010000025.1 GCA_937893485.1 uncultured bacterium
AGAGCCAGCGGTACTTGGCAAAACAAAGCGAGACACCGTCGGGCAATCGGAGCAGTCTGAGCGGGAGACTACCGTGGTCGTAGCCAAACAGCCCAATATGATACAATCGTTTCGCAAACACCTACCCCTTCTTACTACTTATATATACCGTATTGGTCTATGATCGATATTTTTAACAGATCTAGTGATCCTCCGGCACGAGCCGCAGCTTTTTCGCCGCTGTCTTTGCCTCGCTGCGCCGTCTGACATCGAGCTTGCCCAGAATATGGCTCACATGCGTTTTGACCGTTGTCAGCTTGATATCCATCGTCTGTGCGATCTCGGCATTGCTCTTGTCGGCACAGATCAGCCGCAAAATCTGCAATTCCATCGGCGTGAGCGCTTCATTCGGTACCAGCCGCGGCCGCAAAAAATCGGGATAGAGCGCCGCCTGTGTCCGTACATCTGTGAGAAGCAGTCTGTACCATTTATCGCAGTCGTCCTCGCTCTCCCACTCCAGTTCCTCAAGCAGCGGCAGAACAACCACGCCATAGACGCTGATCGGACGGACAAAACGGTACTCCGCCGCCAGTTCCAGTGCCTTAGAAAGATATTGCCGCCAGTTTTCGTCCTTTTTCCGATACAGGGCGATCGCCGTCAGCACACACAACCGGATCTGATCGATGTACCTGCCGCTTCTCTCGAAAAACAGCTCAAGCGGAGAGAGCGTCATAAGCGCCGCATCCGGCCGCTCGTCCGCCAGCTCTACCATCGCCTGTGTCAGATATTGGTAACGTTTCATCACATTGATATGCATCGGGTCGCGCGGTGCTTTTTTCCGATACCATTCATCCGCATGGTCGAGATCATCGACATGCAGATCAATCCGGCAGAGCATCGCATCAATATTCGGCAAAAACCGCGTATGACCCTGTTCCACAAATCTCTCACGCAGCGTGACAATCGTGTGGCGTGCATCAACGGGCTGACCACTCATGACCTGGCTGCGTGCCAGCAGCCCGTTGATCGCAAATTCGATATCCGGTGTGCCGTTTTGCCGGATCTCGTTCATTAACGGAATCAGTGACAGCATCCTGCCGGAGATATTTTCCCCTTTTTCAAATTTGCTCTCTGCGATCGCACAATCCGCCAGACCGATTCCATCCTTTCCAAGAATCGCCTCCACCGGAATCCGCAGCGTCTGATATAAGAAATCATCCTTTCTGCTCCATGCGGAGAAGTCTTTGCCGCCATTCATGATACTCGGCAGCGCACTCGTAACCGAAAACGGCGGCAGCGCCACTTCTTTATTTTTCATGAGCCGGAAAACCGCCGGAATCGTCTCTATCAGACTGTCCACACCCCGCTGGGGCAGTGAGATATCCAGCCATGCCAGACGGCTGCGCGCCTCTTTTCCCGCTGAATCCTGTTTTGAGCGGTGCTGCGCGAACTCCTGCAATTTGTGATACCAGTATTCCGAACCGCTGTCGTCTATGCCAAGCGCACACAGCATGCTCATTCCCTGCATGAGCGAGGGCGAGGTCAGAATCTCGGATTCCGGCAGGCTGCGGTAATATTTTTCCATTTCGCTGTAATGTCCCATGCCCGGATGTAACTGTGCATTCCGGATGAGCAGCTCGGAAACTTTGGAATGATCGCCGCCCTTTGTGTAGCACTCCAGCGCGCGGGCATAGTCCTCGTGCAGCTCGTAATAGAGTCCGCCGCGGTTCAGCAGCATCGCACGCTTTTCATCCGTGTATTCGCGATCCGCCTCCCACAGCAGAAATGCCCGGAACTGCCGCCAGAAATGAAACTGTCCGGCGTTGTCGCAGTGGAGCATGGTTGTGTTGCGCTGCAGCCAGTCCAGCATGTCACCCGCATGCGCATCGCCGCTGACCATCCGCGCCAGCTTGAGGTCAAATCCCTCAAACAGTGACATTTGCAGCAGAAACCGCCGGATCGACAGCTCAAACCGCTGGTAAATAACTGCCTCAAAATATAAGAAGATCTCCCGGTACGCCCGTGTCACCATGTCCGCATCAAAGGATCTGCCGCCGGACATATACCGCGCCGTGATCATGACTCCGAGCGGATAACCGATCGATTCCTTGTAAACCCCGCTCAGATCGCTCTCTGTGATCCCGACTTCACAGGCTTCATACAGACTGCGGATATCTTCGCGGTCGAACAGCAGATCGTCCGCCTCCAGAACGGTCAGAAGTCCGGTATACAAAAATGCCATCAGGCAGCCGGGCAATGTACCCCGCGAACAGAGTACGAAACGGCTCTCCGGTTTTGAACGTATCAGCTCACACAATGCCTGCCAGTCATCCTCCTCCTGTATAAACTGCAGATCATCGATCAACAGTATGTTCCACTCGCCGTCCAGCGTATCGAATGAAAAATCGTCGTCTCCCGCACTTGTGCAATGTGCATCGTATCCTGCGAGCAATGCATGTGCCAGAGTCGTCTTTCCGAATCCGCAGGGCGCGCTGAAAAATAACACTCTCCCCCGTCGCATGAATGTATCAAATTGTTGCTGCACGGTAGGTTTTATCATGACTGTTTCCTGCACGTGTGATCCTCCTTTTTATCTAAAAATTTCCATCATTGGTTTCATTATACGCGCAGTCAAGACAAATGTAAATCATCCCAAAGTATGAGATGTGGATTTTAAAAAAATGAGACGACCGAAGTCGTCTCGTAAAAGCCTGACTTTGAGGGATCACCTCACCGTCGTGTCTCACTTTTTTAATTATTTGGCATCCACTGTCTCTGCCATCACCTTTTGAAACGCATCTATCGACATGCCTGCTTCCTCTGCACCACGCTGAATAGATATATCTCCACTTTGTACAAATAGTATAATCTGCTGCAAGCGACCTTGTTGCCATGCCCGACTGCTTGCCTCGCTCGCCGCCTCGCGCTCCAATTCCAGTTGTCGTTCAAATGTGTAATCCAGTTGCATTGCCTTCGTCACCTCCGATCGATTCTCGATTAAAAAATCCCTTAAAATATCTTCACGGATACACTGATCGATCGCCTGATGGATGGCTTTCCCCAGATCTTCGTATCCATTTTCCTTAAAATTTTCTCTCACCAGTTCTACAAAATGCGTATATTCCCGCAGAGTGGGGCATTTTTCCATGATCTCTGTGTTATTGCCCGAATTGATGTTGTAAACCTTGCAGATGAGTTCAATCTGCGGATTGTCCACTTGCCACTCGAAGGCATCCGACAACCGCAGCTCATACTGCTCCGGCATATTTTTCAAACCGTTATAAAATACCACAAACTGTGGCACCGGAATTTTAATAAGTGTGCTGCCGTATATATTTTTATTCCTGACCATCGCCCGTATGATCTGTGAAA
>CALBJL010000026.1 GCA_937893485.1 uncultured bacterium
TCATCCCGCTTCTCGCCGAGTAAACGGGAAATCAGTGAGCTGCCGCCCAGCCCGAAAATATCGCCGAATGCGATCATCATCGTAAAGATCGGTGCAACCAATGACACGCCTGCAACCAGTTCCTGCACACCTGTCATCGCAATAAAATACGTATCTACCATATTATAAACGAGCGAAACCATCATACTCAGCACGACCGGCAGCGCCAGCTTCATATATGCCCTCGGAACCGGCATTTTTTCAAATAAATAATTCTCCATTACTTTCTCTCCGCATCAACCTAGCGCTGCTCCAAAGCCAGACCAATCAAACGATCTGTGTGATCTGCCATGAACAGTGGAATATTCAAAACATCATCATCCAGTTTCAGGTTGTCCAATGAAAAACGTACACGTAACTTCACCTGATCCGGAAATGATTCCTTAAATTTTCTAAGACTCCTGCTGGTTACATTCGTCTCTGCTTTCACTTCTATCGGGAAAATGTCGTTTTCCCTCTGGATGAGGAAATCCACTTCATAAGAAGGATTGATCCGGCTCCAGTAACGAGGTACGACTTCAAACTGTGTCACCAACGTCTGCAATACAAAATTCTCCGTCAACGCACCCTTAAACTCCGTAAACAGACGATTGCCCTCTCCAAAAGCCGTGGGAGCCAGTTGTGCCAGACGGCGGAGTACTCCCACATCCGCTAAATATATCTTAAACGCCGACAAATCATCATAGGCAGCCATTGGCAAACCGGGAGCGGTGCTGCGATAAATTTTATGCACCAGTCTCGCATCCACGAGCCATTGCAATGCATCTTCGTATTCGCGGGCTCTCGCACCCTCTTTCACGGCTTTATATATAAATTTTTTATTTTTCCTTGCAAGCTGGGATGGAATAGACTTCCAGATCATCGAAATCTTTGGAAACTCACTGACATCAGGATGCTTGGCAAAATCCCTTTCATATGCCCCAATAATGTCCGACAATGCCTGCTGCATCGCCTCCACATCACGTGCCTGCGTCCACATCAATACCGGCTCCGGCATGCCACCTGTCACATAATACATCTTCAATTTCTCATAAAGAGGGTTAAAAAAAGCATCTGCCACAGGCTCTAATGTATTTGCACTCTCCATATATCCGACCAGATTCTCATCCCCGTTCGCCATCAAAAACTCGGTAAATGTCATCGGATCAATCTGCATAAAATTGACTTTCCCAACCGGAAAAGAAGATGGTTTTGCTAACGCAATCCCCAACAGAGAACCGGCACAGGCGATATGGTACTGCGGCGCATTCTCACAGAAATATTTCATGGAATTGATAACTTTTGGACAATCCTGCACTTCATCAAACACAATCAGCGTCTTTTCCGGCACAATTTTCTGACCACCCGCCAGTATCAGATTTTGCAGAATCCGCCCCACATCCTTTGTTGTCTCAAAAAACTGTTTATACTCCTCATTCTCATCAAAGTTAAAATAAGCTGTATTTTCGTAATAACGTCTGCCGAATTCTCGTAAAATCCATGTTTTTCCAACCTGACGCACCCCTTTTAAAATCAGCGGTTTGCGGTAGGGAGAATTTTTCCAATCCAGCAGTTTCTTTAAAATCAATCGTTCCATAAAAGCACTCCTTTACTTCCCGTATCTCACGCCACTTCAAAATCGGAATACTTTTATTATATGTAGTTTTATCTGAAAGTACAACCACAATCACACTTTTATTATAGTTTTCATGCTCTGTAATCACACTTTTATACACCTTATTGTATGTATCATTCACATTTTTATATATTTTAAGCCAATTCGATAGATGACTCCCGCCGCCTACCCACGTTTCTGCCACGCATGCATCACACGCAATACCACAATCGCGATGACTAAAACAATCGGAAATACACAGCCTGCCAGCAGTCCCCGGCGCAGATTATCCCCTGCATTCTGCGTCACGATGCCTACGATGCCGGGACCGATCGAGCCTCCGAGGTCACCTGCCATCGCCAGCAGTGCAAACATCGCCGTACCTCCCGCCGGGATTGTCTTGGATGAGATGCTGATCGTTCCGGGCCACATGATACCAACCGAAAATCCACAGACGACACAGCCGAGCAGCCCGATCATCGGATTACCGGAAAACGACGCCGCCAGATAGCAGACGAGACACAGGATGCCGCTGCCGATCATATACCGCATCAGATCGATGCGCTCGCCGTATTTTCCATAGATCGTCCGGCTCAGTCCCATCATAATCGCGAACAGACACGGACCAACCAGATCTCCGAGCGTCTTATTCAGTCCCAGCGCAGACTCTGCGTATGCAGAAGCCCACTGTGCCATAGCCAGCTCCGACGCACCTGCGCAGATCATCAACACGATCGACACCCAGAACATCGGCAGCCGCAGCAGTCCGGTGACACTCAGCCCCTCGCCGTCCTCCACGAGATGTTCGATCGGACAGGTCATAAAATTATATACGTTGTACAGTGGCACGATTGCCCAGATACAGGCAGCGAGCCGCCAGTGCGCGATCCCAAATATCGCAAAAAACAGCGTAGAAAGCACAACCACACCCACGGAGCCCCAGCAATAAAACGAATGCAGCAGGCTCATGACAGACTCCTTGTGTTCAAACGGACACGCCTCCACAATCGGGCTGCACAGCACTTCAATGAGACCGCTTCCGGTCGCATAGATCACAACACTGATGAGAATACCCGCAAATGCATCAGTCAGCAGATCCGGCAGCACTGCCAGACAGACGAGTCCCACCGCGGAAAAGATCTCCGATGCGACAATACATTTGCGATAACCGATCCGATCCACAACATTTGTGCACAGGACATCCACGATCAACTGCGTAAAAAAGAATACCGTAGAGATCAGTGCGATCTTACCCAGTGGTATTCCAAAACTCTTATGAAAAGTCAAAAACAGCAGCGGCGCAAAATTTGCCGCAATCGCCTGCGTAATAAATCCCAGATAGCACGCCAGCAGCGTCTTTTGATATTTTTCCTTCATCAATCATTTCCTCCGGAGCATTCATTTGTGCGCCAAGCGCACGCGCTATCTAGGATTATATGCTCAATCTTTGTCAAACTCAAGAGAAATATAATACGCGTACTCATTTTTTGTATTTTGCGCAATCAATCCATTCTCCGCATCCGTGAGTGAAAACGCGCTGATCGCATCCTTTCCGTAAAGCAGCGCGACCACGCCCTGCTCCGTTCCATATGTGATCTCCTTCATCTGATTGATCTCAGCCGCTGATCTGCCATAATACTTCCGACCCTTGACACCTTCTAAGATCGGCAGATCGGTCGACAGTTTGGAGCTGTCGTCTGCCACAACCAGTTTCACCGTAAATGCCTCAAAATCCGGCACGACCGCGATCATGCCCTCGGACGGTGAATCCGTCCCGTCATATCCGATCCAGCCCAGCGTTTCCTTGCTGACCAGTTCGCCGTCGTGATACTCCGACACATAGACTGTCAGTCTCCCAAACTGATCCCCTGTCACATACCGGTACAGATAAGCGCCGTCCGTTCCGGCTAACAGCTCCGCCGTTTTCATCTGTGCACTGTCCCGATCGACCGGCACGATATAGTTTCTCGGCTGAGTAAAATAACGGTATCCCACATGTCCAAGTGCAAAAAACGCCACTAAAGCGATCACACTAAGCACTGCAATCATACGCTTCATCGAACGTACCCTCTGGTCGCCGTCCGTCGCCACCTGCATCAGCGTATCCTCCGATTTCTGCACAATGTTTTCCTCGCTAATATCCTCTCCAGCCAGAAACTCATTGATGCTGATACCGAGGATATCACACAGTTCTTTATAGACAGACACATTCGGCAGACAGACTCCCCGCTCCCACTTTGAGACCGACTTGTCGCTCATATTCAGCTGCTCGGCGAGCTGCCGCTGTGTCAGCCCCGCATCCTTTCGTTTACCCGCAATGTACTGACCAATTTTCACCAGATCCATCCTGCTGATCCTCCTTTTCGGAAATTACGATGTTCCTACCGGGTTCATCATACCGTTTTACATGCAAAATGAACACCCCTCAGCGGTAGAATCCGCAACTTTTCCTATAAATGGTGTCAATAAAAAGGAAGAGTCCTGCCATACGCAAAACTCTTCCCACCATTACCAGCACATCCTTCTATTTAAAATACTCCACACCGCTCTCAAAGATCTTCATATCCTGCTCGCCGTAGATATTGACTGCGACTGCATCGCCGCGGCGCTCGGAGTGAGCCATCTTGCCGAGTACACGACCGTCGGGGCTTGTGATACCCTCGATCGCCATGTAGGAGCCGTTGACATTCCACTCCTCAT
>CALBJL010000027.1 GCA_937893485.1 uncultured bacterium
ATTGGATCGCAAAAAACGTACAGTTACGGAAGGATAGGTGAGAAAATTTGGATTTAGCGTCTTTGCTTGGTATGATCTTGGGTTTCGCAATGGTTATCTTCGGTATTGCAACCGGTGACGGTGGCTTTGCTTTACTGCCGAACTTTATTGACGGACCATCAATTATTATTACGATCGGTGGCTCATTGATGGGTGTGCTTGCATCTAATAAGCTTTCCTTTATGGGCACTGGCTTCAAGAGTATAGCACTGAGTATGAAAGAGCCATCCTACGATCCGGCAGCGATGATTTCAAATATCATCAATCTCTCCAACGTGGCGAGAAAGGAAGGTCTGCTGGCACTTGAGGAGGCAGCCTCTGAGATTGAAGATACGTTCTTAAAAAAAGGCATCATGCTGATCGTCGACGGTACAGATCCTGAGCTGGTGCGCGGTATTTTAGAGACGGATCTGACTTGTACCGAGGACCGCCACAAGCAGGTGTTTGCATTCTGGGAGAAATGGGCAGAGTTAGGTCCTGCGTGGGGAATGATCGGAACGCTGATCGGTCTGGTAAACATGCTGAAGAATCTGGAAGATGCATCAACAATCGGACCGAATATGGCGGTTGCCTTGCTGACGACACTGTACGGATCGCTGATCGCAAACTGGCTGTGTAACCCGACAGCAACAAAGTTAAAATTAAACCATGCCGATGAGATGATTATCAAGCAGATCATCGTGGAAGGTCTGTTATCGATCCAGGCAGGAGAAAACCCGCATGTGATTGAAGAAAAGTTAAAGACGTTTATTAAACCAACGGACCGTGACGTACTCGGAGGCGGTGGAACAGCAGGTGGAGGTGAAGAGTAGTGGGCAAGCAGAAAAGGCAGGAAGATCCGCCCGCTGGCGCTCCTGCGTGGATGAATACGTTCTCCGATCTGATGAACCTGCTTTTATGCTTCTTCGTGCTGTTGTTCTCAATGTCTACGGTGGATGCGGAAAAGTTTGAGGTGATCATCGCTTCTTTTCAGTCGCATTTCAGCGTACTGCAGGGCGGCGGTTCGTCGATCGGTGATGGCGAGATGGTCGGAGCCGGTATCAATCAGCTTCCATATTATGATACCTTTTACAATCCGGATGCGAACAGCTCCGGAAAGGGTCAGTTTCAGGAAGACGGCAGCCGTACGAATGCGGATAACAGTGTGATTGACCGGGCAGACCCGGAGGATGGCACGGCACAGGGCGGTGACGATCCGGAGCTGGCTGACAATCCGGACACAGATCAGAATGAGGCACAGCTGACGGATCAGCAGCTTCAGGAGCAGTACGAGCAGAAGGGTCTGGAGGAATCAGAACAGATCGCGGAGGAAGTGCAGGAGAATACAGCTAAATATGGAATACAGGATCAGGTAGAGGTATCGTTCAACGCGCAGTATGTCATGATTACGTTAAACGGTGCAGTGCTGTTTGACTCAGGATCGGAAGTGATCCGGGAGGATGCATTGCCGTTGGTGGACAAGGTTGGCAGGATTCTCAATCATTATAAGGATAATATGATTGAGGTCGAGGGACATACCGATAATGTTCCGATCCATAATGGCAGATTTGAGGATAATAATGTATTATCGATGTACCGCGCATTATCTGTCGCGGATCGTCTGCGTGAAGTGACAAAGATTGATCCGGCACATATCAAATCGTCCGGGCGCGGTGATTATGTTCCGATTGCGGACAATTCGACTGCGGAGGGACGCGCACTGAACCGGCGTGTTGTGATTAAGATATACAATTCCTACAATCTGGAAGAACAAAGCTAACAAAGTAAGGTAAAGAAAGGATGACTGCCGAATGTAGCAGTCGCAGGTAACGGGAGCATGAAGAAAAATCTGATGTCAGTGCTCATTTTGGCACTGCTCGTTGTAAATCTTGTACTGACGGCGATCACGATGATCAGCATCGTACCGTCTGCAAAAAAGAGCAATGAATTGATCACGCAGATCTGTACAGCACTGAATCTGGAACTGGCAAGTGGCAGAAATGCGAACCTTTCAAACGTTCCGATCGAAAATTTGCAATCCTATACACTGAATGATACAATGACGATCAATCTGAGGGACAGCGAGGATGGCAGTGCCCATTATGCGGTTTTAACGGTTGTGATCTCAATGGATAAATCAAACAAGGATTATTCGAAACTCGGACTGGAAGGCATTGAGGCGGGGCTGTATGATTCGAATATCAAGAGCATTGTCAATGATGTCATCAGAACTTATACATATGAGGAGATCCATAATCAGCCGGAACAGGCAGAAAAAGAGATTCTGGAGAAGCTGCAGGGCTTCTTTGATTCAAACATGATCGTTGATGTCGGATTCCCGACTATTACCTGTGAATAAATGCAGGCAATACAAGCTGTACAGACAGCATATTCAGGTACTAAGGTGGTGAGGATGAATGGGTGACGTACTGTCACAGGGTGAAATAGACTCGTTGCTGCAACAGTTGAGCAGTGGCGAGATCAATGCAGAAGAAATCAAAGACAATACTGACAAACAGGTCAAAAATTATGATTTTGCGCGTCCATCCAAATTTTCCAAAGAACATCTGCGGACGCTCGAGATTATATTTGAGCATTATGGCAGATTGTTATCGACAAATCTGCCGGTATATTTGAGAAAGAATATTCAGGTGGAGGTCATGAACTCGGAGGCGGTGACTTATTCGGAATTTACAAATGCACTGTCGAATCCGGTGTTGCTTGGAGTGGTAGAATTTGCTCCGCTGCGCGGAGATATTTTGATGGAGCTGGCATCTTCGCTCGGATATGCGATTGTGGATCGCATGCTGGGCGGCATGGGTGTCCCGTTGGAAAAGGCTAGAGACTTTTCGGAGATTGAGCTGCTGATCATCGAGCGGATCATGAATGTGTGCGTTAATCTGTTGCGTGAGCCGTGGGAGAATGTGACGGAGATTCATCCGCGGCTGCAGCGGATCGAGACAAATTCACAGTTTGCACAGATTATTTCACCGGGTGAGATGATTGCGATTGTGACGATCAATTTAAAGATCGGTGATGTTGAGGGATTGATGAATATCTGTCTCCCATTCATTACATTGGAGCCTGTCATGGACAAGCTGAATACAAAATTCTGGTATTCTAATATGCAGATTAAGGATGAAGAGACTTATCATGAAGTGATTGAGAGCCTGATTGACCGTGCGCCTGTATCCGTGAAAGCAGTGCTCGGCAAGAGCCTGATTTCGGTATCAGATTTTGTAAATCTCCAGCCGGGAGATATCATCAGGGTAGATACGAATGTTGACGATGAGTTGGATATATATGTTGGCAACATAAGAAAGTTCACCGCATTGCCGGGGTCCTCCGGGACAAATTATGCTGTGCGTGTGACATCAGTGATCAGAGAGGAAGAATAGGCAGATGGATGGAGTATTATCACAGGAAGAAATCAATGCGCTGTTAAATAGTCCGGATGATTCGTCGGAGAAAAAATCCGGTGCGGTATCTACGGGAGCAGCTGTTCCGGACGAGGCGCTGACAGACGAAGAAAAGGATGCGATCGGAGAGGTCTCCAATATCAGTATGGGGACGGCTGCGACGACACTCTTCTCGCTTGTCAACCGCAAGGTGGAGATCTCTACACCGGTTGTGGCTATGGCAAGGTGGGAGGATGTTGTCCAGAATTACGAGCGTCCGTGCGTATTTATCAGAATCGCATATACGACAGGTCTTGATGGAAGTAATATTCTGGTTTTAAAAGAGCATGATGTTAAGGTCATCACGGATCTGATGATGGGTGGTGACGGAACGAATACATCAGAGGAGCTTGGGGAGTTGCATCTGAGTGCGATCAGTGAAGCAATGAATCAGATGATGGGAAGTGCCGCGACTTCTCTTTCGTCCATGCTCAACAAGACGATTGATATCTCACCGCCGGTTGCAGATCTGATTGATCTGCAGGAGAGCGTGGATGAGGGCTCAATTGATGAGTTTTTAGAGGGTACGTTTGTAAAGATTTCCTTTAAGATGGAGATCGGAGATCTTGTGAACAGTGAGATTATGCAGCTTTATCCGGTTTCATTTGCACGTGAGATGTGTCAGGCGATTGCAAAGAATATGGAGAAGGATGCAGAGGAAGCACAGATCGGCATAGATCATACACAGCCGGAGTCTGCATCTGCAGCACACCAGTCTCAGCCGCAGACAAACCAGAATCAGAACATGGCGGCTCAGCCGATGAATCCTCAGATGATGAATCCGCAAATGATAAATCCTCAGATGATGAACCAGCAAATGATGATGAACCCACAGATGTATCAGCAGCCGGTTAATGTACAGCCGGCGCAGTTCACACCGTTCTCCGGAGAGTTTGCGGCACAGTTTGCAAAGGAAAATATTGATCTGATTATGGACGTTCCACTGGAGGTGACTGTGGAACTCGGCAGAACATCGAAGTCTATTTCAGAGATTCTGGATTTTGCACCCGGTACGATTATTGAACTGAACCGTATTGCCGGCGAGGCGATTGATGAGCTTGTAAACGGCAAATTTGTGGCAAAGGGCGAGGTAGTAGTCATTGAGGAGAGCTTCGGTGTACGTATTACCGAAATCGTAAAATAAAGTATGATTATAGCAGCA
>CALBJL010000028.1 GCA_937893485.1 uncultured bacterium
GATATGAGCTCGATCAATGATCCGGAGCAGTTGACCGGCAGCTCGCGTATCTATGCGAATGCAAAGCCGGGAATTATCATGGATGCATTTTCTATGGCGGGTGAATCCAATCTGGTATTTATCATCAATGAGCTGGACAAGGCAGCAGCCGGAAAAGGAAACGGCAATCCGGCGGATGTGCTGCTGACGCTGTTAGATAACCTCGGATTTACGGATAATTATATGGAATGTATGATCCCGACGTTTGGTGTGTATCCGATTGCGACGGCGAATGATAAATCACAGATCAGCGCGCCGCTCATGTCGCGGTTTGCGGTGATTGACATTCCCGATTACACATCGGAGGAAAAGAAGATTATCTTTTCACGGTTCTCACTGCCGAAGGTCTTGCGGCGGATGAGCCTGCGTGAAGACGAGTGTATTATGACGGATGAGGCGTTGGAGGCGGTCGTTGCGCGCTATGCGGATACAAGCGGTATCCGTGATCTGGAGCAGGCGGCAGAACATATTGCAGCCAATGCGTTGTACCGGATTGAAGTAGGGCATGTAGCGTGTGTGACATTTGATGCACAAATGGTAAGAGAGCTGCTTGATTAGCAGCTCTCTGTAACTGTAAAAAGATCGGTGTACGGATCTTTTGATGGCTGGATAAATGGCTAGATAAACCGATAGATCAGGATGGCGAGAATGATGCCGAGGATCGTGGCGATGCTAAAGTGGATCGTCAATCCAAAGGTCAGTGTCAATACTGCCAGATCGAGCACAAGTGGGCTGGTCAGTCCGAATGTCTTGCCGTAGTTGAGCCATGACAATGCGCCGGAGGAGGCAAGATTGCCGATAAAACTGCCGAGCACAGCGCCGATCAATACGAGCATGATAAGCACCCATGTACTCTTTGAAGCGATACCTTTACTCATATGTAATACTCCTTTGAACAGATAGTTGGCATAAAAACCACTATCTGTAGTTTAACATAACAAAAAGGCACAAACAACAGGAAAAGTGGAATCGCTCGGAAATGGGATGCATACCAGGGGATAAAAAGATGGAACAAAATTTTAGCAAAGGGATCCGTGACGGCATACCGATCTGTCTCGGCTATCTGTCCGTGTCTTTTACATTTGGACTGCTGGGGGTCGGCATGGGACTGTCATGGTGGCAGGCGACCGTGATTTCGCTGACGAATGTGACCTCGGCAGGTCAGTTTGCGGGGCTGTCCCTCATGATGGAGGGCGGTGCGCTGGTCGAGATGGCGATCGCGCAGTTTTTTATCAATCTGCGGTATCTGCTCATGTCGATTTCGCTGACGCAGAAAGTCGATGACAGGTTTCGCGGAATCGCACGGTGGATTCTGGCGATGTGTGTTACGGATGAGATATTTGCCGTGGCGATGTCGCAGGAAAAGCCGGTCAGCAGACGTTATTTTGCGGGACTGGCGCTCGCGCCGTATCTGGGCTGGGGCTTTGGCACGCTGGCGGGCGCGCTGCTCGGAGAGATCGTGCCGGCACAGGTGGCAGAGATTTTCGGAATTGCGATCTACGGCATGTTTTTGGCGATTATCATTCCGAAAGCGCGTGACAGCCGTCCGGTACTGGAGGTCGTATTGCTGGCAGCGGGCTTGAGCTGTGTGATTCACTATGTGCCGTTTATCAGCCTGTCGAGTGGCATGTCTGTCACCCTGTGTGCGGTGGCAGCGGCAGCATACGGCGCATGGAGGCATCCGCTGACGGTGGATGAAAGTGGCGCGGATGGTGAGGAGGTGTCCCATGCTTAGTCTGTCGATGTATATAAAATATGTGGCAGTGATGGCAGTTGTTACCTATTTATTACGTGCGCTGCCGTTTGTATTAGTCAAAAAAAAGATTACAAATATCTATATCCGGTCATTCTTGGAGTATATCCCGTATGGCGTGCTGGCGGCGATGACATTTCCGGCAGTATTTACGTCTGCGGGCGCTCTGATCCCGTCGTTAGCGGGAATGACGGTAGCATTGATCCTAGCCTATCGCCGAAAAGGACTGCTCACGGTGGCGATCGGGGCTGTGGTAGCAGCTGCGATTCTGACGATTGTTATATAATTCCAATTACCGTGAAAGTGATCCGGCATGGCAGAAGCAGGCTGTAATATTAGAGAAAAACCGGTAAAAATAGGAAGTTGACATGCTTTTTTGCGTTCGTTATAATGTGAAAACACGATCTTTCGTTTTTGATCTTCAATGTTGCTTGAAGTGAATAATGTATGATAAAAATGCAAAGGGGATTAGATAGCATGTCTAACAAAAATGAATTTAAGCCGTACATCCCTGCGGATAAGGTATTACCCGAGCTGACGGTTGTATCAGTCGTGCTCGGCATTCTTCTTGCAGTGCTGTTTGGCGGCGCAAATGCGTATCTGGGATTACGTGTCGGCATGACCGTATCCGCGTCTATTCCTGCAGCAGTTATTTCCATGGGCGTGATCCGCGTCATTTTACGTCGTGATTCTATTCTGGAAAATAATATTGTGCAGACGATCGGTTCTGCCGGTGAGTCTGTGGCAGCAGGAGCAATTTTTACGTTACCCGCGATCTTCATGTGGGCGGATGAGGGAGGTGTCTCTTACCCTTCGCTGGCGGAGATTGCGTTAATTACACTGGTCGGTGGTATCCTCGGAGTTTTATTTATGATTCCGCTGCGTTCCGCACTGATCGTAAAAGAGCATGGTACACTGCCTTATCCCGAGGGAACGGCATGTGCTGAGGTACTGCTCGCCGGAGAGTCCGGTGGGGCAAAGGCAGGCACGGTGTTCGCGGGACTTGGTATCTCGGCTGTGTACAAGTTTTTTGCTGATGGTCTGAAAGCGTTTCCGAGTGAGGTCGCTTTCCAGATCAAATCATATAAGGGTTCGGGAATCGGAGTAGATACACTGCCAGCGCTGCTCGGTGTCGGCTATATCTGCGGACCGAAGATTTCTTCTTATCTGCTGGCAGGTGGTACGGTGGCATGGTTTGCACTGATGCCGCTTATCGCGCTGTTTGGCGGTGATGCGGTGATGTTCCCCGGAACAGACCCGATCTCTACCTTTAGTCCGGATGCGATCTGGAGCACGTATATCCGTTATATCGGCGCCGGTGCGGTTGCCTGTGGCGGTATTTTGAGCCTGATCAAGTCCCTGCCGATGATTATCCGCACATTCTGTGATGCGATGAAGAGTCTGAAGGGCAGCAGAAGTACAGATAACAGCCGTACCGCACAGGATCTGGGCATGAACATCGTGCTTATCGGAATCGGTATTGTGGCGATCGCTATGTGGCTCATTCCGTCGATTCCGGTAACGCTGACCGGAGCGATTATTATTGTGATCTGCGGATTTTTCTTTGCGACCGTATCTTCCCGCATGGTAGGTATTGTCGGCAGCTCGAACAATCCGGTGTCCGGTATGGCGATCGCAACACTGTTGATTTCCACGATGCTGCTGAAAGCCAGCGGAATGGTCGGATATACCGGTATGGTGTCCGCGATCGCGATCGGTACGGTGATCTGTATCGTTGCAGCCGTAGCAGGTGATACCTCACAGGATTTAAAGACCGGCTACATCATTGGCGCGACTCCGAAAAAGCAGCAGATCGGCGAGTTGATCGGTGTCGTTGTATCCGCACTTGCCATCGGTGGTATTTTATATCTGTTTAATAATGCATGGAGCTATGGTACTTCCGCAGAGCTTCCTGCACCGCAGGCAACCCTGATGAAGATGGTTGTGGAGGGCGTTATGGGCGGCAATCTGCCGTGGAACCTCGTATTTGTAGGTGTCGGTATTGCGATCGTAGTAGAGATCCTCGGTATTCCGGTGCTTCCGTTTGCCGTTGGTCTGTATCTGCCGATCTATCTGAGCACACCGATGATGGTCGGAGGTCTGGTTCGCTGGTTCTTTGAGCGCAAGGGCGGTCACAAGGAAGGCATTGACCGTGGAATCCTGTATTCTTCCGGTCTGATCGCCGGAGAAGGGCTGGTGGGTATTCTGCTGGCAGTATTTGCAGTCATCAAGGCGGGGGAGAGATCTGTCGGTGATATTCTCGGAACATGTCTGCCGTTCAGGTTCGGAAACTGGGGCGGACTGGTTATTTTTGCAGCGTTGACCGCTACTTTAGTTATAGTTGTAAGGAGTGCTCATGGCAAAGAAAAAAGCTGATAATTTTCTGGATTATATTCCGAAACACAATTCACTTTACGAATACCGCACGAATGAAAAAGGCATGATAGAGGTTGGGATGATCAACCGTGGGCTGTTCAACCGGATCGCACAGGTTTTGTTCAGGCATCCGAGGATCAGCTGGATCGAGCTGGAAGGCATGGGGTCATTTATCTGGAATCAGATCGATGGGAAACGAAGTGTCTATGAGATTGGAAAGTCAGTCAGGGAAACATATGGGCAGGAGGCAGAGCCGCTCTATGAGCGTCTGTGCACGTATATCAAAACGTTGCATAATTCCTGCTTTATCGTGTATACAAATAAACAATAGCAGAAACAATCAATCAGAAAGAAGGAATCATCATGCGCGTATTGGAACAATTAGAGCCGAAAAAGGTATTCCGTTATTTTGAGGATATCTGTAGTATTCCACACCCTTCCTACAAGGAAAAAAAGATCAGTGATTATCTGGTGAATTTTGCAAAGGAGCATGGGTTGGAGCATTATCAGGATGATCTGTACAATGTCATCATGATCGCGCCCGCGACGGCAGGCTACGAAAATGAGGAGCCGGTCATCATTCAGGGGCATATGGATATGGTGTGTGAAAAAGAGCCGGGTGTGGACATTGATTTTGAAAATGACGGTCTGCGGCTCATGATTGAGGGTGACTATGTTACTGCGCAGGGCACAACGCTCGGCGGAGATGACGGAATCGCGGTCGCATACGCGCTGGCGATTCTTGATTCGCCGGAAATCGCACATCCGAGGCTGGAGGTCGTGATTACCGTATCCGAGGAAGTCGGCATGGAGGGCGCTTCCGGCATTGATTTGTCGATGCTGCAGGGGTACAAGCTGCTCAATATCGATTCAGAGGAAGAGGGCGTGATGACGGTCAGTTGTGCGGGTGGCAACAGCAGTATTTGTCATTTGCCGGTTGCTTATGAACAGGCAGACGGCGTACAGCTCCATGTGGCAGTGAAGGGCTTGAAGGGCGGACATTCCGGTGTCGAGATCGACAAGGGCAGGGCGAATGCGAACCTTGTAATCGGACGGCTGCTACTTATGCTGGAGCGCAAAGGGCATACTTTCGGCATCGCGGCACTCGGCGGTGGGGCAAAACAGAATGCGATCCCGCGCGAGGCGGAGGTAAGTCTTGTATGTGCCGCAGAGACAAAGGATGCATTGTCAGCAACGCTCACGGAGACGATGACAGAGCTGCAGCATGAGTATGCGGTGACTGATCCGGATCTGTGTATGGAGCTGTCGGAGGAGCCGGTCAGCGGTGTTCCGGTGCTGACACAGCAGAGCGCACGGGCGGTATCGCTGCTCGTCAACAATCTGCCGTCAGGCGTGCAGGCGATGAGCGCCAATATTGAAGGACTGGTGGAGACTTCCCTGAATATGGGTATTATGGAGCTCGATGAGAAGGAGCTGCATCTGGAGTTTGCGGTGCGAAGCTCGGTCATCAGTGCGCGTGACAGCCTCACCGAACGCATCAGACAGATGGTAGAGTATGTCGGCGGTACGGTAGATGTGACCGGAATCTATCCGGCATGGGAGTATAAGCAGGATTCCGTGCTACGGGAGGATGCCGTCCGCATCTATGAGAAGATGTACGGCAAGGAGCCGGCTGTGGAGGCGATTCATGCGGGCTTAGAGTGCGGGATCCTCGCCGGAAAGATCAGGGATCTCGATGGAATCTCCATCGGACCGGATATGATCGGGATACACACCTTCGAGGAAAAGCTGTCGATCCCGTCTACGCGGCGGGTGTATGAGTATGTGCTGGAGCTGCTGAAATGCAAACATAACTAATACGAACTAGCAGTTTTCGTTGCATAAGCCCGCAGCTTCCGCAAGTATGTCTGTTTTGCTTTCATTGCACGACCCATTCCGATGAGCCTTCACAGAACAAAATTGTGTCAGCAAAGGCTTCCACAATTTGAAGTCTCATCTCCATCGTGC